>JBEHXI010000292.1:0-8676 GCA_048498775.1 Actinomycetota bacterium
CCGCTCAGCACTCGGCCAGGATCTCCGCCCGCAGCCTGGCGCAGGTGCGGCTGATCAGCCGGGAGACGTGCATCTGCGAGATACCCATGATCTCCGCGATCTGACTCTGCGTCATGTCGTCGAAGAACCGCAGGTAGAGGATCTTCCGCTCGCGCTCGGGGAGTTGCTCCAGGCACGGCTTGACCGCCTCGCGGTCCACCACCGCGTCCATCCCGGGATCGATGTCGCCGAGGGTGTCCAGGAGCGCGTAGCCGTCCGAGCCGGGCAGCTCGGCGTCGAGCGACATGGTGGAGAAGCTGTCGATGGCCTCCATCCCGAGCAGCACCTCCTCCTCGGTCAGGCCGGTGTACTCGGCGAGCTCGGAGACCGACGGGCCGCGCCCGTCCACGGTGCGCAGCAGCTCGTTGCGGGCGTTGCGGACCCGGTTGCGCAGCTCCTGGACCCGGCGCGGCACGTGCAGCCCCCACAGGTGGTCCCGGAAGTGCCGCTTGACCTCGCCGACGACGGTGGGGACGGCGAAGCTGGCGAAGGCGGTGCCGCGGTCCGGGTCGTAGCGGTCGACGGCCTTGACCAGGCCGAGGGCGGCGACCTGCTTGAGGTCCTCGACCGCCTCGCCGCGGTTGCGGAAGCGGCCGGCGAGGCGCTCGGCCATCGGCATCCAGGCGGCCACCACCTGCTGGCGCAGCCGTTCGCGCTCGGGCCCCTCGGGCATGCCGACGATCCGGCGGAACGCGTCGGTGGTGTCGGGGGCGTCGTCGTGGGGGTGGGAGGTGCTGCGGGACCGGCGGACCGCGGTCGGCCGGCCGGAGTCGGCACGCCGCCCCTCGGCGCGATGGGGGCGGTCGCTCACGGTGCGGGGGGAACGGGCGGAAGAACGCATGAATTGACCACGGCTCCTGGGAATGAGGGAACTCCTGGGCCTTGAAGCCGTGCGGGGCGGAAGGCATGCGGGCTTCACAGTGGTCCGGCACGCCACCACACGGCAGCGACAGGCGAGCCTGTCCTTGGCGTCGTGCCTCCGGTCCGAAGCACTGACGGTCGGCTGCCCGGGCTCTTCGGACTGAAACGTCCCCTTCCCCGGCGGCGGGTTTCCGGGGCCGTGGCGCGGAAACCCGCCCGGTGAGGGCTCCCGTGCACTCCGCCCCGCCCAACCGCGTCCGCAGTGGAGGTTTCCCGCCATGAGCACCAAGGTCTCCGACCAGATCCTCGCCCGGCTGCGGGAGTGGGGTGTCACGCATGTGTTCGGTTACCCGGGTGACGGCATCAACGGGCTGCTGGCGGCCTGGAGCCGGGCGGACAACGACCCGCGCTTCATCCAGGCGCGCCACGAGGAGATGGCCGCCTTCGAGGCGGTCGGCTACGCGAAGTTCACCGGCCGGGTCGGGGTGTGCGCGGCGACCTCGGGACCGGGCGCGATCCACCTGCTCAACGGGCTGTACGACGCCAAGCTCGACCATGTGCCGGTGGTGGCGATCGTCGGCCAGACCAACCGCAGCGCGATGGGCGGCTCGTACCAGCAGGAGGTGGACCTGCACGCGCTGTTCAAGGACGTCGCCTCCGAGTTCCTGGAGACCGTCAACGTCCCCGAGCAGCTGCCGAACGTCCTGGACCGGGCGATCCGCACCGCGTACGCGCGCCGCTGCCCCACCGCCGTCATCGTCCCGGCGGACGTCCAGGAACTGGACTACTCGCCGCCCACCCACGCCTTCAAGATGGTGCCGTCCTCCCTGGGCAGCAGCGACTGGTCCCCGGTGCCGGACGACGACGCGCTGGCCCGCGCCGCCGAGGTGCTGAACGCGGGGAACAAGGTCGCGATCCTGGTCGGGCAGGGCGCCGCGCACGCCCGCGCCGAGGTCGAGCAGATCGCCGACGTGCTCGGCGCCGGGGTGGCCAAGGCGCTGCTCGGCAAGGACGTCCTCAGCGACGAACTGCCCTGGGTGACCGGCCCGATCGGGCTGCTCGGCAGCCGCCCGAGCTATGAGCTGATGCGGGACTGCGACACGCTGCTGACCATCGGTTCCAGCTTCCCCTACACGCAGTTCCTGCCGGAGTTCGGCGCCGCCCGCGGCGTGCAGATCGACATCGATCCGCATATGGTGGGCATGCGCTATCCCTACGAGGTGAACCTGGTCGGTGACGCCGGGACGACGCTGCGCAAGCTGCTGCCGATGCTGCGGCGCGCCGAGGACCGCTCCTGGCAGCGGACCGTCGTCGAGAACGTCGAGCGGTGGAAGGGCGTCATGGCGCGCCGCGCCGAGCAGTCCGCCGACCCGATCAACCCCGAGTTCGTGGCCGCCGCGCTCGACCCGCTGCTGCCGGACGACGCGATCATCACCTCCGACTCCGGTTCGGCGGCCAACTGGTACGCGCGGCACCTGACGATGCGCGGCACCATGCGCGGCTCGCTGTCCGGGACGCTGGCCACCATGGGCTGCGGGGTGCCGTACGCGATCGGCGCGAAGTTCGCGCACCCGGAACGCCCGGTGATCGCCCTGGTCGGTGACGGCGCGATGCAGATGAACGGCATGGCCGAGCTGATCACCGCCGCGAAGTACCGCTACGCCTGGGACGACCCGCGCCTGGTGGTCGCCGTGTGGAACAACCGGGACCTCAACCAGGTCACCTGGGAGATGCGCTCGATGAGCGGCTCGCCGCAGTTCCTGCCCTCCCAGGAGCTCCCCGACGTCGGCTACGCGGCGTTCGCCCGCTCGCTGGGGATGACCGGGATCCGCGTGGAGAAGCCGGAGGGCGTCACCGAGGCGTGGCGGCAGGCGCTCGCCGCGGACGGGCCCGCGGTGGTGGAGTTCCTCACCGACCCGGCCGTCCCGCCGATCCCGCCGCACGCCACCTGGGACCAGATGGAGGCCACCGCGAGCGCGATCCTCAAGGGCGACAGCGACCGCGCGGGCATGGTCCGGCAGGGCATCAAGGCCAAGGTCCAGGAGTTCCTGCCGGGCGCGAAGAAGAAGGCGGAGCGGGAGGGCTGATGGGCGTCGCGCGTACGGCCGGACGGGCCGCCTACGACATCCGCCACGGGCGGCTGGAGCGGTCCCTGTCGCTGATGACCGCCGCCGGTTCGGCGGTCACCGCGGCGGAGATCTTCCTGGAGCACGACCGCGCCGGGTTCGGCAACCGCGTGATGTGGTGGCCGGTGCTGCTCGGCCCGGTCGGCGTCGCCGCCGGGATCGCCGGCTGCGTCAGCGAACGCGCCGCGCACACCGCGCTGCCGCTGGCCTCCGCGGCCATCGCCGCCAACGGGCTGCAGGGCACGTACCTGCACGTCCGCGGGATCGCGCAGAAGCCCGGCGGCTGGCGGATGGCGCGCTACAACATCGAGCTCGGGCCGCCGCTGTTCGCGCCGCTGCTGATGAGCATGGTCGGCGGAATGGGGCTGCTCGCGTCCGTGCTGCGACGGGAGCGGTGAGATGACCCGTTCCCGTCGCGGCGGCAACGTCCGGGTGACCGGCGGCGGCCCGGTCACCGGCCAGGCCCACACCTGGGATCCGGCGACGGCCGGGGTGGTGCTCTCCCGGCTCGGCCCGCCGCCCCCGCTGCGGTACTTCGCCCCCGCCGAGGAGGCCGCCGCCCGCCCGCTGCTCGACCGGCTGCTCGCGCTGCACGGCGAGCCGCGCGTCCCCGTCCTGGAGATGATCGACGCCCGCCTGGCGGAAGGCAGCATCGACGGCTGGCGGTACGAGGACATGCCCGAGGACGGCGACGCCTGGCGCCGCTCGCTGGCCGCCCTGGACGCCGACGCAGGCCTGCGGCACGAGGGCCGGTCCTTCGCCGAGCTGACCACCGGCGACCAGACGCGGCTGCTGCGGCACATCCGGCAGCTCGGCTCCCGGGACTGGTACGGGATGCCCGCCGCACACGTGTGGTCGCTGTGGACCCGCTACGCCTGCACCGCCTACTACTCCCACCCGCACGCCTGGGAGGAGATCGGCTTCGGCGGGCCCGCCTACCCGCGCGGCTACTTCCGGCTCGGCGTCGGGATGCGCGAGCCCTGGGAGGAGCCGCGGTGAGCGGCGAGCGGCGCCACGCGGACGGCGCGCGCTGGTGGCGGGCGGCCGCCGGGACGCTGCGGGAGACCGCCCGGCCGCAGGGCGACGTCCGCGACCGCAACGCGTCCGCCTGGCTGCTGCCCGACGACGACAGCCGCTTCCCGCGCGAACTGCTGGAGAACATGCGCCGGTTCGACGACGAGGACGAGGTGGACATCGTCGTCATCGGCTGCGGCGCGGGCGGCGGCACCCTCACCCAGCGCCTGGCCCACGCCGGCTGGCGGGTGGTGTGCCTGGAGGCGGGCCCGTTCTGGGACATCGAGCACGACTGGGTGAGCGACGAGGCCGGCTCCCACCACCTGTACTGGAACGAGCCGCGGGTGATCGGCGGCAGCCACCCGGTGCCGCTCGGGTCGAACAACTCCGGCCGCGGGGTGGGCGGTTCGATGGTCCACTTCGCCGGCTACGCGCCCCGCTTCCACCCCTCGGACTTCCACACCCGCGAGCTCGACGGCGTCGGCGCCGACTGGCCGATCCGCTACGAGGACCTGCGGCCCCACTACGTCCGCCTGGAGCGGGAGCTGCCGGTGGCCGGGCAGTACTGGCCGTGGGGCGACCCGCATCCGCATCCGCACGCCCCGCACCCGGTCGGCGGCAACGGCGAGGTGATGCTGCGCGGCTGCGCGGCGCTGGGCATCGAGGCGCGGGTCGGCCCGGTCGCGATCAGCAACGGCCGGTTCGGCAACCGCCCGCACTGCATCTACCGCGGCTTCTGCCTGCAGGGCTGCAAGGTCAACGCCAAGGCGTCCCCGCTGATCACCCATGTCCCCGACGCGCTCGCGCACGGCGCCGAGATCCGCGCCGACGCGATGGCCGCCCGCGTCGAACTCGACGCGCAGGGCCGGTACGCCACCGGGGTGCGCTACTTCCGCCACGGCCGCGAACGCTTCCAGCGGGCCAGGATGGTCGCGGTGGCCGGCTACTCCATCGAGACCCCGCGGCTGCTGCTCAACTCGGCCTGCGCCCGCTTCCCCGAGGGGCTGTGCAACGACCACGACCTGGTCGGCCGGTATGTGATGGTGCAGGGCGCGCCGCAGACCGCCGGGCGGTTCGACGACGAGATCCGCATGTACAAGGCGCCGCCGCCCGAGACCACCACCGAGGAGTTCTACGAGACCGACCCGGCCAAGCCGTACCGGCGCGGCTTCTCCATCCAGACGGTCTCCCCGCTGCCGATCACCTGGGCCGAGCACGTCGCCGCGCAGGGCCACTGGGGCGCCGACCTGCGCGCGGTGATGCGCGACTACGTGCACTGGGCGACGCTCGGCGCGCTGTGCGAACTGCTGCCGCAGGCCGGCAACCGGGTCACCCTGGCCGGGCAGAAGGACCGCCACGGCCTGCCCGTGGCGCACTTCTCCCACAGCCGCTGCGAGAACGACGACCGGCTGATGGCCGCCGCGCAGGGTGTGATGGAGCAGATCCTGCGGGCCGCCGGCGCCACCGAGGTGATGACGGTGGAGCGGTACGCGCACCTGGTGGGCGGCTGCCGGATGGCGAGCCGCCCGCAGGACGGCGTCGTCGACGCGGACCTGCGGACCTTCGCCGTCCCGAACCTGTACATCACCGACGGCAGTGTCCTGCCGACCCAGGGCAGCGCCAACCCGGCGCTGACCATCATGGCGCTCGCCGACCGGGCCGCCGGCCGGCTGATCTCGGGCGCGCGGGCGGGGGTGCGCGCCAGAGACGCCTACTAGGAAGCCCGGGAAGCCCGGAAGGAGAGGCGCACCATGAGCGAGAGCACCCGGCAGGCCGCTCCCGAGGCCGCCCCCGACGAGGTGACGGCCCACCCGGTGCGCGCCGCCGCCGACGCCGACCTGCGCGCCGGCGGGCAGGACGGCCTGCCCGCCGTGGAACGGCTGGAGGTGTCCGCCTACACCGTGCCGACCGAGGGCCCGGAGGCCGACGGCACCCTCGCCTGGAACGCCGTCCGGCTGGTGGCCGTCGAGGCGCACAGCGGCGAGTGCACGGGCCTGGGCTGGACGTACGCGCCCGCGGTGGCCGGGGCCGTGGTCCGCGACCTGCTCGCCGGGCAGGTGGTGGGCGCCTGCGCCCTGGACGTGGCGGGCGCGCACCAGGCGATGTGCCGGGCGGTGCGGGACGCGGGGCGCGCCGGGCTGGTCGGCCACGCCCTGTCGGCGGTGGACATCGCGCTGTGGGACCTCAAGGCCCGGCTGCTGCGGCTGCCGCTGCTGCACCTGATCGGCGCGGTCCGCGAGGAGGTGCCGGTGTACGGCAGCGGCGGCTTCACCACGTACCACGACACCCAGCTGGCCGGGCAGGTGGGCGGCTGGGTGCACGGCCAGGGCATCGGCCGCGTCAAGATCGAGATCGGGGAGTCCTGGGGGCGCAACCCGCACCGCGACCTGCGGCGGGTGCGCCACGCCCGGGAGGCCATCGGCCCGAACGCCGACCTGTACGTCGCGGCGGGCGGCGCCTACAGCCGCAAGCAGGCCATCCGGGTGGGCCGGGCGATGGCCGTCGAGGCGGTCGGCCTGTTCGAGGAGCCGGTCCCCTCCGAGGACGTCGACGGACTGCGGGAGGTGCGCGACGCGCTGGACTGCGACGTGACCGCCGGCGCCCACGGCCACGACCTGGCGTCCTTCGCCCGGCTGGCCGACGCGCAGGCCGTCGACTGCCTCCAGATCGACGCCACCCGCTGCGGCGGCGTCACCGAGTGGCTGCGGGCCGCGGCCCTCGCCCAGGGCCACGGCCTGGAGGTCTCCGCCCTGCGCAGCCCCCACGCCCACGCCCACCTGGGGGCGTGCACGCCCAACCTGCGGCACCTGGAGTGGTTCCACGACCATGTGCGCGTCGAGGCCCTGCTCTTCGACGGCACGCTGGACCCGCACGGCGGCGTGCTGCGCCCGTCGTCCGGCGGCGGCCCGGGGCACGGGATGCGGCTGCGGCACTCCGACGCGCAGCGCTACCGGGTGGCATGAGGACCCGGCCCCCGGGCAGCCGCGGGCGGCCCGCTCAGGCGTCCTTGGCGCAGTCCTTCACCCTGGCCCTGGCGCCCTCCCGGGTGCGGCCGGGGACGACCCGGCGGCGCGGGTGGCGGCGCAGGTACTCGCCCTCCAGCGCGGCCATGCGCGCGTTGTGGGCGCTCAGGGCGTCGGACGAGCCGTGCAGCAGCGTCTCGTGGCGCGTGCGGTGGATGGCCTCCAGCTCCTTGAGCAGGAGGCGGTCGTCCAGCCGTCCCGGGTCGACCCCGATGTCACGGTCGGCGAGCCGCTCCCAGGCGGCCATCTCCGTGCGCTCCTCCCATTCGGCCATGGCACGTCCCCTTCCGTCTGCGGATTCCGTCCCCGATTTCGTCCCCGGATGCGTTCCCCGATCGGTCCGTGTCGGTCCCGCCCGCTCGGGTACCCGCCCAGCAGTGATCCATACGAAGGAGGCACCTGATGGACCTCGACTTCCTCAGCCCGCTCCTCACTCGTCCGGGCCCCTGGGCCTCGGTGTACGTGGACTCCACCTACAAGACGCAGGACACCGCCAAGCAGCAGGAGCTGTCCGCGCGGGCGGCCCGCGAGGAGCTGAAGACCCAGGGTGCCGACCGCGCCACCTGCGACGCCGTGTTCGAGGCGCTGACCGCTCCGCTGCGCCCCGGCACCCGGCCGTCGCCCGGGCGCGCCGTCTTCGCCACCGACGGCAAGGTCCTCCTGGACGCCCCGCTGGCCGCCGCCCCGCCCACCGAGATCGCCACCTACACGACGCTGCCGCGGATCGAGCCGGCCGTCGAGCTGGCCGACGAGAACCCGTCCTGCCTGGTCGCGTACATCGACCGCAGCGGGGCCGACTTCGAGCTGCGCGGCAACCTGGAGCGGCGGACGCTGGGCAGTGTGCAGGGCGAGGACTGGCCGCTGCACCCCAGCCGGGCCGCCGACTGGTCCGAGCGGCACTTCAACGTGTCGGTGGAGAACACCTGGGAGCACAACGCGGCCGAGATCGCCAAGGAGCTCACCCGCACCTGGGAGGAGATCCGTGCCGACATCGTGCTGCTGGCCGGGGACCCGCGCGAGCGGCGCGAGGTGATGAACAGGCTGCCCGACCGGGTGCGGCCCATCGCGCTGGAGACCGAGCACGGGGCCCGCGCCAAGGGCGCCGACCGCAGCGGCCGGCTGCTCGACCGGGACATCGAGGAGGCCCGCGCGGCCCACATCGCCCGGCACACCACCGAGATCCTGGATCGCTACCGCTCCGAGCGCGGCCGGCTGGCCCTCGGCGCCGAGCAGACCTCCGCGGCCGAGGGCATCCCCGCCCTGGTGGCGGCGGCCCGCGAACACCGGATCGCCACCCTGCTGGTGCAGCCGGGCGGCCCCGACCTGGGGCACCAGGTGTGGGTGGGCGCCGAGCCCGACCAGCTGGCGGCGCGCCGCGGCGAGACCCGCTACCTGGGCGAGACGCAGCCGGTGGCGGCGCGCGCGGACGACGCGCTGCTGCGTTCGGCGGCGGCCACCGGCGCGGAGGTCATCACCGTCCGCGACCCGGCCGAGGCGCCGGCCGGCGGCCTGGGCGCCCTGCTGCGCTGGCCGGAGCCGTTCACCCACTGACCCGCCCCGCCGGTCCCGCGGGACACCCACGCGGTCCATGGGAGCGGCAAGGGTAGACGTTG
>JBEHXI010000293.1:0-8636 GCA_048498775.1 Actinomycetota bacterium
TCTGCCTGCGCGGTCCGCTGCCGCTGCCGGTAGCCCTGCCAGCCGGCGGCGATCTGCGCCGCGCAGCCCCGCAGCACCCGCCGGTCACCCGCATCCAGCGGACGGCCACGCCCGGCCAGTACCAGGTCGTCGGTGACCGCGACCTGCACGTCAGCCTCCTCGGGCCGCTCCGGTGGCCGCTGCCCGGAGCTGACAGCGACGAACCAGCGACGCTCGCCTGCGGTGTCCCGCTCCAGCAGAGCGACCGAGCCGAAGGCGAACATCGAGCGGATTCGCTCCAGCAGCGCGGGCAGGTCGTCTCGTCCGCGCAGTACTCCGGTCGCCAACTCGGACAGCGTCGTGGCCTCCACCGACGCCCGCGCCGCCGCGCGGGAGCGTCGCGCGGCGCGCTCCACCGCGCCGCTTACCATCAGCGCGACCAGGACGAACACCACCAGCACGCCCGCATCGACCGGCCGGCCGATCGTCAGGGTGTGGACCGGGGGCACGAAGTAGTAGTCCGCGAGCACTCCCGCGGCGACGGCGGCCACCAGCGCCGGATACAACCCCCCGACCAGGGCGACACCCACCACCGCCAGCAAGTACAGCAGCAGCTGACCGGCCAGCCCGAAACCCGGTATCCAGGTCAGCACCCAGGTCACCGTGGGGAGCAGCGCTGCCGCCGCGACGGCCCCCCACCACAGCCGGGCCCGGCCCACGCCCCCGGTCGGCGGCGGCAGCGAGACCACCGGACCGTGCGCCGCCCCCTCGGGCGCGAGCAGGTGCACATCGATGCTGCCGGCCTGCCGGGTCACCTTGGGCACTACCTGGTCGCCGAAGACCAGACCGCCCAGCCGGGTCCGTCGGGACCCACCCAGGACGATCTGCGTGGCGTCTTCCGCCCGGGCGAACGCCAGCACCCCGGCGGCCGGATCGTCACCCACCACCTGGTGATAGTCCCCGCCGAGCGACTCCACCAGTGCCCGCTGGCCGGCCAGGACCGCCGGGTCCGCACCGGGCCGACCATCGCCGTCGGCCACATGCACCGCAAGCAACTCGCTGCCGGGGGTACGCTCCGCGATCCGCACCGCGCGCCGGATCAGCGACTCCTCCTCCCGCCGACCTGCCAGCGCGACGACGATGCGCTCCCTGGTCTCCCACGGGGTCGCGATGCCGTGCTCGGCCCGGTAGCGCTGCAGCCCCTCCTCCACTCTGTCGGCAACCCACAGCAGGGCCAGCTCCCGCAACGCCGTCAGGTTGCCGGGCCTGAAGTAGTGCGTCAGGGCGACGTCGATGCGGTCGGGCGGATACACATTGCCGTGCACCATGCGCCGCCGCAGCGCCTCCGGCGTCATATCCACCAGCTCCACCTGCTCGGCCCGGCGCACGACGGCATCGGGAATCGTCTCGTACTGCTTGATCCCGGTGATCTGCTCGACAACGTCGTTCAGTGACTCCAGGTGCTGGATGTTCAGCGTCGTGACGACGTCGATGCCCGCCTCCAGCAGCTCATCCACGTCCTGCCAGCGCTTGTCGTTGCGTGCCCCGGGGACGTTGCTGTGTGCCAGCTCGTCCACCAAGGCGACCTGGGGCCGGCGGGCCAGCACGGCGTCGACGTCCATCTCGGTGAAGGTGTGGCCGCAGTAGACCATGGGGCGCCGCGGTACGAGTTCCAGGCCCTCCGCCAGTTGCGCTGTCACCCGGCGGCCATGCGGCTCCACCAGCCCGATGACCACATCCGTCCCCCGGGCCCTGCGCCGCTGCCCCTCGGCCAGCATGGCGTAGGTCTTCCCCACTCCCGGCGCCGCGCCGAGATACACCCGCAGACGTCCACGAGCCACCGCCGACCGCCTCCTGCCTGGTCAAGCACCGGTCGCCTGCTTCCGACGCTACCTCCGACGGGCAGCCACCGCCCGGGCGTGCATGCGGCCCGTGCGGCAGCCGGCGTCCAGGTGACGCTGGGGAGAGCAGCTGCTGCACGACCAGAGCGCCCTGGGCCTGAAGGCCCGGCTGCCGACCATGCCCGGCGTGATGGTCACTCCTATGTCCTCGGCTCCGCACGCCGGTACGGCGGCGGCCAGGAAGACGGTGTCAAGACCGCGTCAAGGCAGCCGTCCGAGGGGTCGAAAAAGTTCGATCACCGCCGTGTTCGTCCTAGGGTCTTTTCATGGCTCGCGGCATGTTGCGCATCTACCTCGGGGCCGCACCAGGCGTCGGAAAGACCTACGCCATGCTCTCCGAGGCACATCGCCGCCTGGAGCGCGGCACGGACGTGGTCGTCGGGCACGTTGAGCACTACCAGCGCCCGCGCACCGAGCGGCTCCTCGACGGCTTGGAGCAGGTACCGCGCCGGAAGATCGAGTACCGGGGAGGGGGCTTCGCCGAGCTGGACGTGGATGCGGTACTCGCCCGTGCTCCGAAGGTGGCGCTGGTCGACGAACTGGCGCACACCAACGTGCCCGGCTCCCGCAACGCCGAACGGTGGCAGGACGTGCAGGAACTGCTGGCGGCCGGCATCGATGTGATCTCCACGGTCAATATCCAGCACCTGGAGTCACTCGGCGATGTGGTGGAGTCGATCACCGGGGTTCGACAGCCGGAGACGGTGCCGGACGAGGTGGTCCGGCAGGCCGATCAGATCGAGCTGGTCGACATGTCCCCACAGGCACTGCGCCGCCGGATGGCGCACGGCAACATCCACTCCCCGGACAAGGCGGACGCCGCGCTGTCCAACTACTTCCGCCCCGGCAACCTGACCGCGCTGCGGGAGCTGGCACTGCTCTGGGTCGCCGACCGGGTCGACGAGTACCTGCGCCAGTACCGCGTCGAGAACGGGATCGGCGAGGTGTGGCAGGCACGTGAGCGCATCGTGGTCGGGTTGACCGGCGGTCCGGAGGGCCGGACCCTCATCCGCCGGGCCGCCCGGCTGGCCGCCAATGGATCCGGCGGAGAGATCCTGGCGGTCCACGTGGCCGGCGGCGAGGGCCTGGTCTCCACATCACCCAAGGAACTGGCCGCGCAGCGCACCCTGGTGGAGGACCTCGGCGGGTCCTACCACCACGTGGTCGGAGAGAACGTGCCCAGCGCGCTGCTGGACTTCGCCCGAGGAGCGAACGCCAGCCAGATCGTGCTGGGCACCAGCCGACGCAAGGCGTGGCAGTACCTGCTGGGACCGGGCGTAGGAGCCACCGTGGCCCGCGAGTCAGGCCCCGACCTGGACATCCACATCGTCACTCACGAGCACGCGGCCCAAGGCCGCGGACTGCCGGCCGTCCGAGGGACCCCGTTGGGCCGTACCCGAGTGCTCGCCGGCTGGCTGGTCGGGGTGGCGCTCCCGGCGCTTCTCACCGCGGCGCTGATCCACACCCGCTCCGGCCTTCCCACCGACGTCCTGCTCTTCCTGACCTGCACGGTCGGCGCGGCCCTGCTTGGCGGCATGCTTCCCGCCCTGGCCTCGGCCGTCATCGGCTCAGCGCTGCTGAACTGGTACTTCACTCCTCCCGTGCACACCTGGACCATCGCCGAATCACAGAACATCGCCGCCCTGGTGGTGTTCCTCGTGGTCGGCATGGCGGTGGCGTCCGTGGTCGACCTGGCGGCCCGGCGCGCTCAACAGGCGGCCCGGTTGCGCTCGGAGGCGGAGATCCTCTCCCACCTCGCGGGAGGGGTGCTGGGCGGCGACGACCCGCTCGAAGCCCTGCTGGAGCGCGTCCGGGAGACCTTCTCGATGGTCTCCGTGGCCTTGCTCGAGCGGGGCGCCGACCCCAACGGTCGCGACGGCTGGAGGCGCGTGGCAAGCACCGGCGCACCGACCGCTACCCGGCCCGAGGACGCGGATGTCGAAGTTCCCGTCAACGAGCGGCTCTCTCTCGCCCTGACCGGCCGGGTGCTGCCGGCGTCCGACCAGCGGGTGCTCTCCGCGTTCGCCGCCCAGGCCGCCGCGGTACTGGACCGGCAGCGGCTGGCGGACGAGGCCGCCCGCGCCCGCGAACTCGCCGAGGGCAACCGGATTCGAACGGCTCTACTTGCCGCCGTCTCCCACGACCTGCGCACCCCACTCGCCGCCATCAAAGCCGCTGTCACCTCACTGCGTTCCGCAGAGGTCGCCTGGTCGGCCGAAGACGAAGCCGAACTGCTCGCCGCGATCGAGGACGGCGCCGACCGTCTCGACCACCTCATCGGCAATCTGCTCGACATGTCCCGGCTGCACACCGGGACCGTCAGCCCGCTGATCCGCCGAATCGGTCTCGACGAGGTGGTACCGGTAGCACTGGGCGGCGTCCCGCACGACAGCGTCACCCTCGACATCCCCGAAACCCTTCCAATAGTTGCCGCCGACCCTGGACTGCTGGAAAGGGCCGTCGCCAATATGGTGGAGAACGCCGTCAAGTACAGCCCGCCCGGCAGCCCGCTACTGATCGCCGCAAGCGCCCTCGGCGACCGCGTCGAGCTGCGCATCGCCGACCGTGGCCCGGGCGTCCCCGACGAAGCCAAGGACAACATCTTCGAACCCTTCCAGCGGTACGGTGACCGGCCACGCGGCAACGGCGTCGGGCTGGGCCTGGCCGTCGCTCGCGGCTTCGTCGAGTCCATGGACGGCACCCTCACCGCCGAGGACACTCCCGGCGGCGGCCTGACGATGGTCCTCACCCTTCGCATCGCCGCACCACACCAACCCCAGCACCCCGCTCCTCCAACATGCTCACCGCTGACCACGACCGCGAAAGACCAAAGGGGACACACATGAGCAGGGTGCTGGTAGTGGACGACGAGCCGCAGATCGTGCGCGCTCTCGTGATCAACCTCAGAGCACGAAGCTACGAGGTCGACGCGGCATGCGACGGCATCACCGCACTGCGACTCGCCGCTGATCGCCACCCCGACGCGGTCGTCCTCGACCTCGGCCTGCCCGACATCGACGGCGTCGATGTCATCCGCGGCCTGCGCGGCTGGAGCCGGGTGCCCATCATCGTGCTGTCAGCCCGCCAGACCTCCGACGAGAAGGTGAAAGCCCTCGACGCCGGTGCCGACGACTACGTCACCAAGCCCTTCGGCATGGACGAACTCCTCGCCCGGCTGCGCGCCGCCATCCGCCGGGCCGTCCCCACCGCACCCGACGACGGCAACTCCCTCATCCGCACCGACGCCTTCACCATCGACCTGGCCGCCAAGAAGGTCAACAGAAGCGGCGCCGACATACGCCTCACCCCCACCGAGTGGCACCTACTGGAAACCCTGGTCCGCAACCCCGGCCGGCTCGTCAGCCACAAAGAGCTGCTCCAGGAAGTCTGGGGCCCCACGTACCGCACCGAAAGCAACTACCTGCGCGTCTACATGACCCAACTGCGACGCAAACTGGAAGCCGACCCCTCCCGCCCCCGGCACCTGATCACCGAACCGGGCATCGGCTACCGTTTCGAACCGTAGATGAACCGCCGAACGCTGAGGGAGCGCGAATCATCCCTCCAGCCCCGCGTCCCGCAGCAGCGCATGAGCCTCGGGGCCATCGACACGATCGGCCACCTGCCGCAGCGCACTGAGCCCGTCCTGCAACGTACCGCGGTGATGCGAACGCAGCGCGGCAGTCTCCAGACGATGCCACAGCAGCGGGTTCGCCAGCAGAAGCCGCACGTCCACCGCAACCCAGCGACCGCCCGTGTCACGGAGCAGCAGGCTCTGCGCCACGGCACCCTGCAGCCGCACCACCACCAGCGCATCGGTTCGCACCCGGCGATTGCGTACCACGTTGCGAACCGCCAGCCAACCATCGCCGGCCACCACTCGTGGCGGCACCAGCAAAGCGAGGACGACCACCCCCGTCGCAGCCCACACCACGGCACGTACAACGGTCAAGTGCCCCGACGCACCATCGAGCAGGAGCGCCAAGCCCGAGAAGGCGGCAGCGCAGACAGCCGCGAACCGCAGGCCGGCACGCCACTCCCGGTTACCGACAACCGCCCCACCACGAGCGGTGAGCGGCCCGCCGCGTCCCACCGCACCAGATCCAGCGGTTTTTTCTGCCATGGACCCGACGCTAGGAATCGGCGGCAGCCACGCAATGGATGCTGACGAATCCTTAACGCCGGACAGTTGATTATTAACGGGATCTTGACGCCCGATGGCGGTCAGCGGCAGACCGGTCTGGTGCATTGCGCCGTGGTCGGGCGGCACACGCGTCCGACCTGCAGGCCCACGACCCTGCGCTGGCCGTATGTCGCGCGAAGACATGCAGCAGCCCGATGCCGGCGTCCGTGCAGCCGTCCCAGACGATGCCTGCCGGCTTGCGGGCGCCGGCGCGGAGAGGCCGAACACGATGATGGCCAATCCCGTCACCAGGGGCAGGACGCCGAGGGACCAGAGCACTTCCGTGTGCCTCGCGCGCAAGCAGCAGACAGCGCAGGAGTACGCCGACGGCCGGCCCCTTCGGGGCGCCTGGGGCCAGATGCAGGCTGACCGTCTCGACCCGACGAGCGACGGCAGCAGCCTGCGCACCGCGCCGTACGAGACGGAGCCGACCAGCGACGAGCTGCGCCCCTCTCTGAACGGCTCGAAGCCCGCACCGGCCCGAGAAGGAAAAGCCGCCGCCCCCGCCTCCACCGGCGCGCCCCGAGCCGGAGCCGCGGCACGACGTCAGCGCCGCACTTGGAGACGTGCGTTCCTCCTCCACGGCGTGCTGCCGGCGATCAAGCTCGGGCAAGATCGCGTCGGCGAACGTCTCGGCGGCAGGACGGGCGAAGCGCTCTGTGACCGGCCAGCTGGCCAGATACAGGCCGTGGCGGTTCTTGTGGAGCATCCGGTCGGCACGCAGCTCGGCCGAATCCAGACCAAGAAGCACCGCAGTGTCCTCAAGGCGAGCGATCTCCAGCACGCCGGCATCGGCGACAATCCCCTGACGCCCCGCGGTCGCCACACCGGGCAAGCGAACCAGCGCGCTTCACTCCCCCGGAGACAACGGCACCACTTGGGTGCGCCCCGCGACATATAGCCGAGCACGAACACGCAGGTCAGCGCCCTGAGGACTACCAGCCAATTTTTCGGGCTCCCGCCAGGGACTCAAACCCTGCGGCCAAGCCCACTACGGCACGTCGTAGGTCGCTGCGACCGTGACCCGCCCACCGCAAAACCGCATGTCAGCAGCGTTCCCGTCTGTTGCGCACCCCGCCGGTGAAGGCTTCCAGGCCGGGCACGTCAACGCGATGCTCGACACCTTCGTCGGCGACGTGACCCGCGCGGCAAGCGCGTACTCGTCGTCGGCGCCGGCAACTCCCGGGTGGACATCGCCTGCGAGGCGGCCCGGCACGCGGACACCGCCGGCGTCGGCGGCCCGCGTCATGACGGCGCAGGAGCGGACCGTGCGGGGCCGTCCCCGATGGCGCGGCACGCGACCGGCAGCGCGACGTCGCTTCAGCAGCTCCCGGTGCCGGCGCGGTGCGGCGGGGAAGCACCGCGCGCCCGCCCCCGCATCGCGGTCAACGGCGCCTGCCTCGTTCAGTCGACGCCCCGCACGATGTGGGGCTCACCCCCGTCATCGTCGGCCCCGTCCAGGGCCGGCGGGGGCGCCGTCAGCGCGGGTTCCACCTCCCCGGCGACGACGTGGCCGTAGGCCGCCTCCAGGCGCGCGACCACGTCCGCGGCGACCAGCTTGTACTCTTGGGCGCCGACCGACTCCAACGCCACTGTGGCCAGGGCGGCGCCGAGTTGTGCCGCCCGTTCGTACGGCAACCGCCAGGCCACTCCCGCGAGGAACCCGGCGCGGAAGGCGTCGCCGACGCCGGTGGGGTCGGCCTGCTGACCCGTGGGCACCGCCCCGATGTGGACCGGGTCACAGCCGTGCCGGGCGATCGTGACTCCCTCGGCTCCCCGCGTGGTGATCCAGGTACCGACCCGGCCCAGCACCTCGTACTCGCTCCACCCGGTGCGCTCCTGCAGCAGCGCGGATTCGTAGGCGTTGGTGAAGAGCAGATGTGCTCCGTCGACCAGCCGCCGTGTCTGGTCGCCGTCGAGCCTGGCCAGTTGCTGGGAGGGATCGGCTGCGACGGCGATGCCCTCGGCGTGGGCCGTCTCGGTGTGACGCAGCATCGCCTCGGGGTCGTCGGCGCCGACGAGGACGAGGTCGAGCCCGCCGGTGCCGCGGGCCACCTCGGCGAGGTCGATGGTGCGCGCCTCGCGCATGGCACCGGGGTAGAAGGTGGCGATCTGGTTCTGCTCCAGGTCGGTCGTGCACACGAACCGTGCGGTGTAGTGGGTCCCGCTGGTCATGACGGCCCGGGTGTCCACCCCGTTCGCCCGAAGCCGTTCACCGTACTCGGCGAAATCGAGCCCCGCCGCTCCCACGAGCACCGGTGCGAGGCCGAGCGAGCCCAGGCCGAAGGCAATGTTGGCGCCCACTCCGCCACGCCGGACCTGGAGCGTGTCGGCGAGGAACGACAGCGACACGGTGTCGAGCCGGTGGCCGATCAGCTGCTCGGTGAAGCGGCCCGGGAACGTCATCAGATGGTCGGTCGCGATGGATCCGGTCACAGCGATACGCACGGCGGTCTCCTCAGTCCCGGACAACCGCGCGCAGCGCGTCGACGCGGTCGGTGCGCTCCCAGGTGAAGTCGGGCAGCTCACGGCCGAAGTGGCCGTACGCGGCGGTCTGGGCGTAGATCGGCCGC
>JBEHXI010000294.1:0-8622 GCA_048498775.1 Actinomycetota bacterium
CTGGCGTTGACTTTTGGCACGCTGTTGAGTTCTCAAGGAACGGAAGCTTCCTTCGCGACCGTTTCACCGGCCCCTCCGGGCTTTCCCTTCGTTGTCTCCGACTCTATCAGACCGATTCGGCCGGAGTTTCCCGCCCGTTTTCCAGCTCTACGGCGCACATTGGCACCGGGGCTCGTTCAGGCGGTTGCGCCAAGGTACTGGAGGCCTCGCGCCGGATGCAAATCGGGGGGGCGCTCGCAGGCCGGTGCGAACTGCGCGGCGTGACCCGGGCACTTCGGGCCGACCCTCGAAGATCGCCCGGCCAGGGCCTAGGCTGCACACCGGTACCGCCGGCTGGTACAGACCAGTCGGCCGCTGCGAACTCCGCCCGTAGGAGGCTTCCATGACGAGCGTGACGTCCCCCGTGGCCGGACGCGCCATAGGGCTCGAGGCCGTGCCCGATCCCGTCTTCGCCGGTGCGATGGTCGGCCCCGGCACGGCGATCGACCCGGTACGCGAGCCGTCCACCGCGGTCGCCCCGGTCGACGGAGTCGTCGTCTCGCTCCATCCGCACGCCTTCGTGGTCGTCGACGGGCAGGGGCACGGCGTGCTGACGCACCTGGGCATCGACACCGTTCAGCTCGACGGCGAGGGCTTCGAGGTACTCGTCAACAAGGGCGACACGGTGCGCAGGGGCGAGCCGGTCGTGCGCTGGGACCCCGCGGCGGTGGAGGCTCGGGGTAAGTCTCCGGTGTGCCCGGTCGTCGCACTGGAGGCCACCGAGGAGTCGCTGTCGGAACTGGTGGACAACGGAGACGTCGGGGCCGGCGCCCAGTTGTTCCTGTGGAGCTGAGCGGCGCCCCCCGGGCCGGCAGGGAGAAGGACACACCGCGGCGGCAGCGCCGCGACGAGCGTGGACGGTGACATGGAGACAACGCTGCGGGGCGTCGGCGTGAGCCACGGTGTGGCGATCGGTGAGGTGCGGCATATGGGGACCGCGGTCCTCGAGCCGCCGGCGAAGCAGATCCCGGCGGAGGAGGCACCGCGCGAGCAGGGCAGGGCGCGTCAGGCCGTCGAGGCGGTGGCCGCGGACCTGGTGGCGCGCGGCAACCTGGCGGGTGGCGAGGCGCAGGCGGTCCTGGAGGCCCAGGCGCTGATGGCGCAGGACCCGGAGCTTCTGGCGGACGTGGAGCGCAGGATCGCGGTGGGCAGTACGGCGGAGCGCGCCGTGTACGACGCGTTCGCCTCCTACCGGGCGCTGCTGGCGGGCGCCGGGGAGTACCTGGCGGGCCGGGTGGCCGACCTGGACGATGTGCGCAACCGCATCGTGGCGCGGCTGCTGGGCGTGCCGATGCCCGGGGTGCCGGACAGCGACCAGCCGTATGTGCTGATCGCCCGCGACCTGGCGCCGGCGGACACCGCGCTGCTGGATCCGGGCCTGGTGCTGGGGTTCGTGACCGAGGAGGGCGGGCCCACCAGCCACAGCGCGATCCTGGCGCGGGCGATGGGCGTGCCCGCGGTGGTGGCGCTGCCGGGCGCGGTGGAGCTGGCCGAGGGCACCGTGGTGGCGGTGGACGGCAGCACCGGTGAGGTGTTCGTGGAGCCGTCGGACGAGCGGCGGGCCGCGCTGGAGGCCGAGGCGGAGGCGCGGCGGGCCGCGCTGGCCGCCACGACGGGGCCCGGCGCGACCTCGGACGGGCACCGGATGCCGCTGCTGGCCAACGTGGGCGGGCCGGGCGATGTGGCGGCGGCGGTCGAGGCCGGGGCGGAGGGCGTCGGGCTGTTCCGCACCGAGTTCCTGTTCCTGGACGACAGCAAGCGGGCGCCGTCCGCGGAGAAGCAGGTGGAGGCGTACCGCAAGGTCCTGGAGGCGTTCCCGGAGGGCCGGGTGGTGGTGCGGGTGCTGGACGCCGGCGCGGACAAGCCGCTGGAGTTCCTGACGCCGGCCGACGAGCCGAACCCGGCGCTGGGCGTGCGGGGGCTGCGCACCCTGCTGGACCATCCGGAGGTGCTGCGCACCCAGTTGCGGGCGCTGGCCAGGGCCGCGGAGGGGCTGCCGGTCCACCTGGAGGTGATGGCTCCGATGGTGGCCGACCGGGTCGACGCCAGGGCGTTCGCCGACGCCTGCCGTGAGGCGGGGCTGGCGGCGAAGTTCGGCGCGATGGTCGAGATCCCCTCGGCGGCGCTGCGCGCCCGTTCGATCCTGCAGGAGGTCGAGTTCCTGTCGCTGGGCACCAATGACCTGGCGCAGTACACGTTCGCCGCGGACCGGCAGGTCGGGGCGGTGTCCCGGTTGCAGGACCCGTGGCAGCCGGCGCTGCTCGACCTGGTGGCGGCGGCGGCCGAGGCCGCGCGGGCCGAGGGCAAGAGCTGCGGGGTGTGCGGTGAGGCGGCCTCCGATCCGCTGCTGGCGTGCGTGCTGACGGGGCTGGGGGTGACGAGTCTGTCGATGGGCGCGGCCTCGCTGCCCTATGTGCGGGCGACGCTGGCCAAGCACACGCTGGCGCAGTGTGAGCGGGCGGCGGCCGCGGCGCGGGCGACGGACACCGCGGAGGAGGCCCGGCGGGCGGCCCAGGCGGTGCTGTCCGGGGAGTGAGGACCGGCCGTGCGGGATCTTCAGCGTCTTGTCCACCCAGGGGCCGGAGGCGTTCACGATCATGGACACCCCGCACGGCCGTCCGGTCAGTGGGGCGGCGGTCCCGGGGGCGGCAGGTCGGTGCCGGGGGCGAAGGTCAGGCCCGGCTCCGGCGGGACGGGCTCGCCGGTGGCGGCGTCCGTGCAGTGGGCGTTGAAGACCTCGGCCTCGGTGAGCGGGTGGAGCCAGCCGTCGCGCAGGCTCCAGCCGCGGATGCGGTCGGGTGTGCCGCTGCCGGGTGGGGCGCTGGTGCGCAGGACGACGCCGCCGGGGCTGCCGGTGGCGATTCCGGCGGCGAGGATCGTGCAGAGGGCGAGGACGTCGGCCTCGGCGAGGCGCACGATGCCGTCCGTGTCGGTCTCCAGGTGCAGCAGGCCGGTCAGCGCGGTGCCGTCGACGGGGACGCTGGCCACCACGTGGTGGCGGCCGGGGCCGGCGGACTCCACGAGCGCCAGGACGGCCTGGGAGGCGCGTTCGAAGGCGGTGCCGGCGGGGCCGGACGGCGATTGGGCGGCGGCCGCGGCGAGCAGGTCCTCGGCACGTTCCCAGTCGGCCTGGTGTGCGGCCTGGAGGGCCAGTTCGGTGGCGAGGTGCTCGACGGGCTGGCCCCGGTAGCGCACGGTGAGCCGGGGTGCGGCGACGTCTGCGGTGTAGCGGGCCCGGCTGGCGGGGCTGTCCGGTTCCAGGCCGGCGGCGGCGCAGTAGCCGGCGTAGGCGGCCGGGTCGAAACGGGTGACTCCGACGTGGAGGTGCTCGGCGGCCAGGGCGTTCAGCAACCGCCGCATGCCCTGGAGGTACCGGGTGTGGTCGTCGAAGGGGAAGGTGGTGTAGCGCCGCATGGCGGCGAAGTCGTCGCGGCCGGTGAGCAGCGCGACGGTGCCGGCCACCTCGCGGCGCAGGGCGCGGCGGCCGCGGGTGGCGGCCCGGCGTGGTGGGCCGTGGTGTCCCGGCGCGGGCTTGCGGTGTCCGGCCGCGGTGGCGCGGCGTTTCTCGGCGGGTTGCATGTCGTCCCCCTCGGCATGGTGGTGAGGGCCCTCGGTGGTCACCGTGTGGTGACCACCGCGAACCATTGCTCACTCACCGTAACCGAGGGGGCTGACAATCGCGCTTCGGGCCGGTCAGCCCTGGGCGCGGCGGGCCGCGAGGCGTTCGTAGAAGCGCAGCAGGTCGGCGTCGTCGACGGAGCCGGGGTTGACGGCCTTGTCCAGCGGGGTGCCCTGGAGCAGGCGCTTGACCGGGACCTCGATGCGCTTGCCGGTGAGGGTGTGGGGCACGCCGGGGGCCTCGATGATCTCGTCGGGGACGTGGCGCGGGGACAGCTCGGTGCGGATGGTGCGGTTGATGCGCTCCCGCAGCGCGTCGTCGAGGACCGTTCCCTCGGCGAGGACGACGAACAGCGGCATCCAGTAGCCGCCGTCGGGCTGTTCGAGGCCGATGACCAGGGATTCGCGGATCTCCGGGAGGCGTTCGACGACCTCGTAGATGTCCGCGGAGCCCATCCGCACGCCCTGGCGGTTGAGGGTGGAGTCGGACCGTCCGTGGATGATCACCGTGCCGCGGGAGGTGACGGTGGTCCAGTCGCCGTGCCGCCACACGCCGGGGAAGGTCTCGAAGTAGCTCTCCCGGTAGCGGGTGCCGTCCGGGTCGTTCCAGAAGCGGACCGGCATGGACGGCATGGGCGCGGTCACGACCAGTTCGCCGACCTCGTCGGTGACCGGCTCGCCGGTGACGTCCCAGGCCTGCAGGTCGGTGCCGAGGCAGGCGGCCTGCAGTTCGCCGACGTACACCGGCAGGGTGGGCACGCCGCCCGCGAAGCAGCTGCACACGTCGGTGCCGCCGCTGACGGAGGCGAGCCAGACGTCCTCCTTGACGTCGCTGTAGATCCAGCGGAAGCCGTCGGGGGGCAGCGGGGAGCCGGTGGTGGCGACGCACTTCACGGCCGACAGGTCGAAGTCGCGGCCCGGGTGGACGCCGGCCTTGCGGCAGGCCATGACGTAGGCGGCGGAGGTGCCGAAGACGGTGGTGCCGGTGCGTTCGGCGACCTCCCACTGGGCGCCGGTGTCCGGGTAGCCGGGGCTGCCGTCGTACAGGACGACCGTGGCGCCCGCGAGCAGGCCGGAGACGAGGAAGTTCCACATCATCCAGCCGGTGGAGGTGTACCAGAAGAACCGGTCCCGCGGGCCGAGGTCGAGGTGGAGCCCGGTCTGCTTGAGGTGCTCGACCAGGATGCCGCCCTGGGACTGGACGATCGCCTTGGGCAGGCCCGTGGTGCCGGAGGAGTACAGCACCCACAGCGGGTGGTCGAACGGCACGTGCTCGTAGGCCGGTTCCGGGTCGCCGGCGATGACGTCGTCCCATTCCAGGGCGCCGTCGGGGGCGGCGGTGCCGAGCAGCGGGATGTGGACGACGACGCGCAGGGCGGTCAGTTCGCGGCGGAGTTCGGCGACGGCCTCGGTGCGGTCGTGTTCCCGGCCGCCGTAGCGGTAGCCGTCGACCGCGAACAGCACCACCGGCTCGACCTGCTGGAAGCGGTCCAGCACGCTGCGGGCCCCGAAGTCGGGGGCGCAGGAGGTCCACACGGCGCCGACGGCCGCGGTGGCCAGCAGCGCGACGACGGCGTGCGGGATGTTGGGCAGGTAGCCGCTGACGCGGTCGCCGGGGGTGACGCCGAGGGCGCGCAGCCGTTCGGCCAGCGAGGCGACCTGGCGGCGCAGTTCCGCCCAGGTGAGGGTGGAGATCTCGTGGCGCTCGTCCAGATGGAGGAGGGCGGGGTCGCCGGGCCGTTCACCGGCGGCGCGCAGGGCGTGCTCGGCGTAGTTGAGGGTGGCGCCGGGGAACCAGCGGGCGCCGGGCATCGACGCGTCGGCGAGCACGGTCTCGTAGGGGGTGGCGAACCGCACGTCGAACCAGTCGGTGACCGACTGCCAGAATCGTTCCGGCTCGCGCACCGACCAGGCGTGCAGCGCGTGGTACGAGGCGGACGGGTCGTCCGGGTCCCCGGCGGGGGCGCCGTACCGCCGCGCGGCCCAGTCCTGGTAGCGGGTCAGCTGGGTGCCGGCGACCCGGTCCGGCCCGGGCTGCCACAGCGGCTGCGGGGCGGGACTGCGGTGCGGTGCGGTGCTCATCGGTCGGCTCCCGGGATGACGGAGGGTGACGCCTGGTGTGCGGGACCGCTCTCGTCGGGCATGCCGGCGGGTGCGGCTGGGCAGGACGATGCCACGTGATCGTCCGTGACGCCAGGGGTCACTGCCTGTCACGGCGGTCACGGCCGGGGGCGGGCGGGGGCCTGGCGGGGGGCGGACAGGTGAACAGCGGTTGAAGCGGGGCCGTGGGGCGCGGCACCGGTGGGAGGGTGAACGGCATGGATGCGCGTGACCTGGTGCGGTCGGTTCGGGTGATCGGCTCGGCCGGCGGGCTGCGGGCGGTGCGGTCGGCGTGGCGGACGAGCCGCACCGACGCGCGGGACCTGCCGCGCCGGGGTCAGGAGCGGGCCAGGGTGCCGGGGCAGGCGCTGGAGGCGGAGCCGCTGCCGGGCGGCGGGGTGGTGCGGTTCGCCCGCTCGTCGCTGCGGGTGCGGGTGGCGGTCGGCGGCGCGGTGTTCTGCGGCTGGGACGACGCCGATCCGCTGCCGTCGTACGCGCTGGCGGGCGGCTGCCCCAAGGCGGACGTGCGGGCGGTGCTGGAGCCGGACAAGGACGGCTGGCGGGTGGTCTCGGAGCGGATGACGGTGGTGGTGACCCGCAACGGCTCGGTGGAGTTCCGCACGCCCGGCGGGCTGCTGCTGCGCCGCGAGCTGCCGCCGCGCTGGTGGGACGCGGCCGTGCCGCCGGCCCGCTGGGTGCAGCGTTCGCAGGTCCCGGCCGACGCGGCGGTGTTCGGGCTGGGCGGCCGGGCGTCGGGCCCGCGGCTGCCCGAGGGGACGTACCGGCTGTGGAACACCGATCCGCACGCGCCGTTCACCCCGGACGACGATCCGCTGTACATCACGATGCCGGTGCAGATGGTCGTCGCGGACAGCGGCTGCCATCTGGTCTTCCACGACAACTCCTGGAACGGCAGTGTGCAGTTGCGGGACGGGCTGGAGGGGGCGGGCTCCGGGCACGACCGGCCGGGGGCGTGCGAGGTCCGCATGGAGGGCGGGCCGCTGCGCTACTGGGTGATGGCGGGGACGCCGGCGCGGGTGCTGCGGACCTGGACGGCGCTGACCGGGCGGCCCGCGCTGCCACCGCGCTGGGCGCTGGGCTACCAGCACGCGCGCTGGGGATTCGGCAGCGCCCGGGAGGTGCGCCGGGTCATGGCGGGCTACCGGGAGCACGGGATGCGGCTCGCGGCGCTGCACCTGGACATCGACCACTTCGACGGGCACCGCATCTTCACCGTCGACACCGGGCGCTTCCCCGATCTGCCGGGGCTGGCCCGGGAGTTGGGCGAGGGCGGCACCCGGCTGGTGTCGATCGTGGACCCGGCGGTCAAGGCGGAACCGGGGCTGGCGGTGTACGACAGCGGGGTGGCCGCGGACGCGTTCGTGCGGGACGCGCGGGGACGGGTGGTGCGCGGGGTGGTGTGGCCGGGCGAGACGGTCTTCCCCGACTTCACCGATCCCCAGGTGCGCAAGTGGTGGGGCGGGTTGTACGCGGAGCGGCTGGCGCAGGGCTTCTCCGGGGTGTGGCACGACATGAACGAGCCGACGTCGTTCGCGGCGTTCGGCGAGGCGACGCTGCCGCGTTCGGCCCGGCACGCCCTGGAGGGCAGGGGCGGCGACCACCGCGAGGCGCACAACGTCTACGGGCTGACCATGGCCGCGGCGGGCTACCAGGGCCTGCGGGAACTGCGCCCGAAGGAGCGGCCGTTCCTGTTCTCCCGCTCCGGGTGGGCGGGCATGCAGCGGTACGGCGGCACCTGGTCGGGCGATGTGGCCGGCGGCTGGCCGGGGTTGCGGGCCTCGCTGTCACTGGTGGTGGGCCTGGGGCTGTGCGGGGTGCCGTACTCGGGCCCGGATGTGGGGGGCTTCGACGGGTCGCCGTCGCCGGAGCTGTATGTGCGCTGGTTCCAGCTGGCGGCCCATCTGCCGTTCTTCCGCACCCATTCGGCGATCGACGCGGGGCGGCGGGAGCCGTGGGAGTTCGGGGAGCGGGCGGTGGAGTGCGCCCGGGCGGCGCTGGAGCGGCGCGAGCGGCTGATGCCGTATCTGTACACGCTGGCGCATCTGGCGCACCGCACGGGCGCGCCGTATGTGCGGCCGCTGTGGTGGTCGCATCCGAAGGACCGCACACTGCGCGGCACCGGGGACGCGTTCCTGCTGGGTGAGGCGCTGCTGGTGGCGCCGGTGCTGGAGCAGGGCGCCACGTCCAGGGCGGTGCGGCTGCCGCGCGGCCGGTGGTACGACACGGTCACCGGTGCCGCGTACGACGGCCCCGGGCAGGTGCTGCTGGACGCGCCGCTGGACCGGATCCCGGTGCTGGCGCGGGCCGGGAGCGTGGTGCCGGTGGCGGCCGCGGACGGCACCGTGGAGCTGGAGGTGTGGCGCCCGGTCGAGGGCCGGGCGGGCGGCGGGGTCTACCTCGACGACGGCGGTGACGGGTGGGCCGAGCCGCGCGTCGAGCGGTTCGCCACCCGGCTGCGGGACGGCGAGGTGGTGGTGGAGCGGGACGGCGCGGACACCGTGGGCCGCCCGGTCCGGGTGCGCGGTCAGGCGGTCCCGGACCGGTCGTAGCGGCCGGCGAACCAGGCGCGGGCCGCCTCGGTGTGCAGCGGGAAGCCGAGCTGCGCGGGGGCGGCCAGGACCTGCCGGACGGTGGTCTCCGCGGTGGGCGCGAACGGCGGCAGCGCGTCCGCGTCGCGCGCCGGCAGCAGGCCGAAGACCAGCAGGTAGCCGTCGGTGTCGGACAGGACGTCGGCGAGCCGCACCCGGCCGGCGTCGGCCACGATGCCGGTCTCCTCGGCGAGTTCGCGGACCACGGCCTGCTGCCAGGTCTCGCCGTGGTCGACGAAGCCGCCGGGCAGCGCGA
>JBEHXI010000295.1:0-8609 GCA_048498775.1 Actinomycetota bacterium
TGCGCGACCTGCATAAGCTCTTCCTCCGGCAGGTCTGGACCCACGTCAACGAGTTCACCGGCTTGGCCTACAAGGACGACCCCGCCTTCGCCACTACCGAATGCGCCAACGAGGCCCTCTTCGACCTCCCCAAGGACATGGCCGACCCATACCGCACGGAGCTGATCCAACTCTACACCCGCTGGTGCGCCGCCCAGGGCATTGACCCCGGCCAGCCCGACGACATCATCGACGTGACCCGCGACGTGACCGAGCAGCAGACGCTGAAGATCAGGCTCGGCGCGGCGCTGGTAAACACATAGGACGGCTCGGTGTTGGTCGTGGCGGTCCAGCCCCGTCTCTGCCGCCCCGCGGGCGGGTCTTCGCTCACCCGGATCAGCCGGAAGGCGGCCGCGGCCAGGACGAAGGTGACCGCGTCCAGGGCGGCCACCGCGGGCCCGCCGAACGCCGTGAAGAGGCCCGCCCCGGCCAGGGGAGCGAGCAGCTTCATGCTCTCGATGGCGGTACGCACCAGGCCGTTGAAGTCACCGCGCAGTCCGACCGGCACGGCGGCGGCCACCAGCGCCGTCTCGGCCGCGTCCGTGAGCACCACGCCCACCCCGACCAGGGTCAGCACGGCGAACAGCATCCAGACGTCGCCGCGCGACCGCAGGCCGATCGGCGCGGTCATGACGGCGGCCAGCACCAGCTGGGTGGCGACCAGGAGGGGGCGGCGGCGCACCCGGTCGGCCACCATGCCGATCGCGGGCCCCGCGAACGTCGGCAACCAGACGCAGAAACCGACGAGCGCGGCAAGGCTGTTGGAACCCGTGAGCGTCCTGACCCAGATCCCGGCGGCCAGCGACATGGCCGAGTCGCCGAAGCCGGAGACGAGCACCCCGCCCAGATAGAGACCCGCGTTGCGGTCCCGCAGGACGGTGAGCGTGCTCCAGCCCATGGCTTCCCCCTCGCTGCTCCTCGGCCAGGTCAACCTACCCCCAACCATTTGCTTGGCGGTAGCTCGGACCGTGGTGCCGGGTGCGCTTTACTGGCCTGCGTGACCCATACCGACCCCGTGCTGCGCGCCCTCGCCCACCCGTTGCGGCTCCGGATGCTCAACCTCATGTGGCCGGGGCCGATGTCCGCCGCCGAGCTCGCCCGCGAGCTGGACATCTCGCACGCGCTGGCCAGCCAGCATCTGCGGCGCCTGGACGCGGCCGGCCTGGTCGAGCTCGCGGAGGAACGCACGCGCCGCGGCGGCAGGGAGCGCCGCTACCGCACCGTCCACGGCTCGCCGCTGTCCGACCGGCACGACGGGACCCCGCTGCTGGCCGAGACCCTGGCCCACAGCCTCCGGGAACGGGCCGGCCGGCGGGCCGAGGCGGGCGAGGGCGTGACCGTCGACGCCGAACTCTGGGTGGACGAGCGGACCTGGCAGCACGTCAGGCGGCGCCTCGCCGAACTGGCCGCCGAACTCCACGACGCCGCGCGGCCCCCGCACACGCCGGACACCGTCCCGGTCGGTGTCAGCGTGATGGCCTTCCCGCTGCGGACGGCGGGTACCGGTGGAGCGCCCCGATCGGGGTAGGCGAGGGGTATGCCAACTCTCAGTCGATGGATACGCATTCTGGCGCTGGCGGTGGCCGGCGGAGGTCTCGGCCTGCTGATCCAGCACTGGACGGACGGCCGTCCGTGGAGCGAGGCGGGCACGTCCGCCGCGCTCCTGGTGATCGTGCTGCTGGTGATCGGGCTGGCGTCCCGGCGCTCCCACCGCAACCGCTAGTGCTGTGACCGGGAAGGTTCACCGGCTCGCGACGCCCGGCACGGCACCTCGCTACACTGCGCTTCGCAGTTTGCCGTGAGGCTCGCGGCGTCCGGTGCGGGGGGCACCTCCCGCCGAAGGCTCCCTCAAGCGGGTGGAACCCGGCGGGCGGGAACCTCGAAGACGAGTTCACGGCCGTCCTCCTCGTCCCACTGCTCTCCGACCTCGACGAAGCCGAAGCCCGAGATCGTGGCCAGGGATGCCGCGTTGTCGGGGCTGATCGTCGCCCGTACGGTCGTGACCGCGGCTTCGGCCGCCGCCCGGCGGAGCAATTCGGTCAGTGCGGATCGGGCATATCCCCGGCGACGGAAGTCGGGGGCGATGGAGTAGCCGATCTCGACCATGCCGGCCTCATCGGGCGGTCCGTGGAACCCGGCATGTCCGACGACGAGACCGTTGTCGCCGACGACCGCCTGTCGCACCATCCACCGTGCCCGGCCCGGATCGGCGGCCATCTGGTCGAGCCGGAGCCGCCACAGCCACCGTGCTCTGTCGGTCACGAAGTACTCGGTCAGCGAAACCCCGGCGACCCTGCCGGCTTCGGACAGGTCACCATCGAGCAGAGCGGACATCGCCCCGCCGGACAGCTCGACAAAACGTACGCGCCTCGGGCTCCGCGTGAACGGACCCCCGTAGTCGGCTTCATCGGTCACCCACGGATGCTCGCCGACCGGCCCCAAGGACGTCCAACGATTTCGAAGCAGCGCGACAGCCACCCCGCGACGTCATCCACCGCGGCGCGTGGAGCCGCCTGGCTAGTGCCGCACCCCGGGCCGGTCGTACACGGCGGTCAGGGTCGCCTGCATCACCGCGCACGGCTCCGGCTTCTCGTCAGCGAACACCTCACCGCGGCACACCACCAGCGTCCGCCCCGCTCGCACCACCTCGCCGACCGCCCGGAACCGCTCGCCGGCCGCGGGGGAGAGCAGGTTGATGGTGTAGGTGGCGGTCAGCACGGCCGCCTCCGGCGGCATCGCGGAGAACCCGGCATAGCCGCACGCCGAGTCCAGCACCGTCGCGACCGCGCCGGCGTGCAGGAAGCCGTGCTGCTGGGTGAAGCGGCCGTCATGGGAGAACGCCAGCTCCACACGGCCGCGCTCGATCGCGGCGAGCGTGACGCCGAGGGTCGCCATCATCTCCTGGCGGTCGAAGCTCGACCGCACCCGGGCGCGCATCTCCTCCACCGTCTCGGCGGGCCGTTCCTTGATCATGGCTGCTTCCGGTCTTTCCGGGCGGGTGCCGCCTGCGGCGGGAGGTCGGCACAGTATGGCGTCGGCCGAGGCCGGGTGTCGAGGACGGAGAGCGGGCCCCGAGGGGGCGTGGACAGGGACGCAGATGTGCGCAACCCGGAGGCAGGCTCGCCGAATTCCCACGGCCCACCGTTCGCCGTTGATCAACGGTGTGTGGGACAACCGCAGCCGCACGGCGACCGGGTCACGGCCGGCGTTCCACGGTGTCCTTCAGGGCCGCGGCCGCCGCCCGGTAGTTCGCTTCCACGGCGGCGTGGTGCTCGGAGAGGACGGCCTCCGCCATCGTCCCGGTGAACACCTCCTCGTCCTCCAGCCGGACGTCGCCGTCCCGCGCGGTGAGGGTGAAGCGATGGCGGCCGAAGAAGCGGTGCGGGTCGCCGCCCTCCCAGGCGAGCACCGACGGCCTGGTGACCTCGGTGACGGTGACGTCGAAGACCTGCTCCGCCGGAGTGCCGCGGTGGATCCGCAGACGTAACACGCTGCCCACCGCGAGGTCGTCCGCCGACGGGCCGTCGAGCAGTTCGCAGAACGGATGCCACCGGCGGTAGGCGGCCAGGTCGGTGAGTATCCGCCAGACCTCTTCCGCGGTGGCGGTGATGGTGACCGCCACGCGGACGGCTGCCGGGTTGTTTTCCTGCATGGACATTCAGTCTAATGGCCGGGCGGCCTGCGCGCGCCCCATAAACTGGCCCCATCGCTGGGATCAAGGGACAGGTGCAGAAGCGCGGCGAGGAGCGCCGGCGCTTGATCGTCGATGCCGCGCTCGAACTCTTCGCCCGCCAGGGGTACCGGGGTACCGGCCTGGCCGCGATCGCCCGGCAGGCCGGCATCACCCCCTCCGCCGTCATCCACCACTTCGGCAGCAAGGAGGGGCTGCTGCGCGCCGTCCTCGACGAGCACGACGCCCGCTCCGCCGCGCGTCTCTCCCACCACGTGGGCGCTGGAGTCCGCGGACTGGTCGACGCGCTGCTCGACAACGCCGACCACATGCGGCGCAACGTCCACCTCGCGACCCTGCACGCCACCTTGCAGGCCGAGCATCTGCCGGCCGGCCCGGGCGACGAGGTGCACGACCGGTTCCTGCGGCGCAGCAGGCGGCTGCGCCAGGCCATGGCGGACATCCTCCGTGCCGGGGTCCGCGGCGGCGAACTCGCCGGCTGCCCCGACCCGGAGGCGGCCGCCGCCGAGATCCTGGCCTTCCAGGAAGGCGCGCTCGTCCTGTGGCGGCTGGACCCGGAGACGGTCGATCTGCGGGCGCTGTACGAGGCGTACCTGCGCCGCCTGCTGCCGGAGCTGCCGGAGCGCTGACGCTGACCCGGCGCCGTGGCATCGCGCCGCTGGACGGGTGGCGGCCGCCGAGCCGGCTCCGCGGCCGTTCGCCGCGGACGGCCCTCCGGGGGAAGCGCCTCCCTCCTCGGAGTGACTCCGTTCGCCGCGAGGACTCCCCGAGGAAAAGTGATATCTCTATACTCGGTCCCCTGCGGGTGCGGCTGGCGCTCCCGCCGTCGAAGCGAGGTGGACCGGGATGAACACCATGCCGTCGGGTGCGGAAGAGATCGGCGAGCGTACGGCGTTCAGCCTCTCGGGCGCGATCGCCCTGCCGGCCGGGGTGGCGCTGGTGGCCGGTGGCGCGGTGCTGCTGTCCCCCGTACCCGTCGCCGGGGCCGTGCTGCTGGTGGCCGGGGCGCTGGCCCTCGCGGGGCTCACGGCGGTGGCGCCCGGGCAGGCCCGGGTCGTGACGCTGTTCGGCCGTTACCTGGGGACGGTGCGGGTCAACGGCCTGCGGTGGGTGAACCCGTTCGCGCGGCGGCAGCAGGTCTCCACCCGGATCCGCAACCACGAGACCGCGACGCTGAAGGTCAACGACGCGGACGGCAACCCGGTCGAGATGGCCGCGGTCGTGGTCTGGCAGGTGGCGGACACCGCCAAGGCCGCCTACGCCGTCGAGGACGTCGTCGACTTCGTCGCGACGCAGACCGAGACGGCGGTGCGGCACATCGCGGGCCAGTACGCGTACGACGCCCGTGGCGAGGCGCGCCTGTCGCTGCGTGAGAACGCCGAGGAGATCACCTCCCGGCTCTCGGTCGAGATCGCGCAGCGGGTCGCGGCGGCCGGGGTGCGGGTGGTCGAGTCGCGCATCACCCGCCTGTCCTACGCGCCGGAGATCGCCCAGGTCATGCTGCGCCGTCAGCAGGCCGACGCGGTCGTCGACGCACGCCGGCGACTGGTGGAGGGCGCGGTCGGTATGGTGCACATGGCCCTGGAGCAACTCGCCGAGGAGGACATGGTGGAGCTCGACGAGGAGCGCAGGGCCACGATGGCCAGCAACCTGCTGGTGGTGCTGTGCAGTGAGAGCGCGACCCAGCCGGTGGTCAATACCGGCACCCTCTACCGGTAAGCGGTGCTGTGGCCGAACGCAAGAACATCCTGCTGCGGCTCGATCCGGCGGTGTACGACGCGCTGGCCCGCTGGGCGGGCGACGAACTGCGCAGCACCACCGCCCAGATCGAGCTGCTGCTGCGCCGTGCCCTGGACGACGCCGGGCGGCTGCCGGGCAACGTCGGCAGCATGCCCCGGCGCGGCCGTCCGCCCAAGCGCCCCCGGCCGCCGGACGAGGGCGGGGACGGCCCGGCCGCACCGGCGGTGGGCGACGGGGACTGAGCGGGCCGGACGGCGGGCGCGTCGTCGGCCGGCCGGGCGGGTCCGGTGTGTTGCCCACCCCGCATTAAAGTGATATCACTTTAATATGAGACGAGGCAGGGTCCGGGCCGCGCAGGCCCAGGGAACGCCGGAGAACGCGGCCGGAGCGGCGGCCCGCCGGACGGGACGGCCCGCGGTCGTCGTGGAGGGTCTGACCAAGCGGTTCGGGCAGCGCACGGCCTTCTCGGACGTGACGTTCAGCGTCGACCACGGCGAGGTCTTCGGCTTCCTCGGCCCCAACGGCGCGGGCAAGACCACCACCGTGCGCACGCTCGGAACCCTGCTGGCGCCGACGGCGGGCTCCGCGATGGTCGCCGGCCTGGCGCTGGAGCCGGGGAACGGCGTCGAGATCCGCCGGCGCATCTCGATCATGCCGGAGTCGCCGGGCCTGTACCTGCGCCTGAGTGTGGCCGAGAACCTGGCCTTCTTCGCCGGCCTGTACGAACTGCCCGACGCGTCCGATCGCATCGGCCGCGCCCTGCGGGCCGTCAAGCTGCTGGACCGGGCCGACGATCCCTGCCGCACCCTCTCCAAGGGCCTGCGCCAGCGCGTCGGCCTGGCCCGGGCGCTGCTGAGCGACCCTCAGGTGCTCTTCCTCGACGAGCCGACCTCCGGGCTCGACCCGGTCGCGGCCCGCGACGTCCACGACCTGATCGACGACCTGCGCAACCGCGGTGTGACGATCTTCCTGACCACCCACCGGCTGGCCGAGGCCGAGCGGCTGTGCGACCGCGTCGGCATCATGAACACCACTCTGCGCACGGTCGGCCGGCCCGACGAACTGCGCGAACGGATGTTCAGCAGAAGTATCGAGGTCAGAATCCGCGACCCGCTGCCGGAACCGGAACGCGTCTTCACCGGCCTGCCGGGCGTGGAGGGCTGGCGGCCGGCCCCCGACGGCGCCTACCTGCTCGACGTCTCCGATCCGCGGATCGCCGCCCCCGAGGCCGCCCGCGCCCTCATCGCGGCCGGAGCGGACCTGCTCTCCCTCACCCCCTCCCGGCACTCGCTGGAGGACGTCTACCTGCGGCTGATCGACACGGACGGGGAGGTGGGGGCGGCATGAGCCTGAGCGCCATCCGTGTCCGGGCCATCGTGCGCAAGGAGATGCGCGACTACCGGCGCAATCGCTTCATCGCCTCCACCATGGCCGTCATGCCGCTGGTCTTCGTCGTGCTGCCGATCGCCGACATCTTCAACCTGCCGGCCTCGGCGCCACCGGCGGTGCTGGACAAGCTGATCGCCGTGGCCCTGCTCTACCTGACGCTCATCCCCTCCCTGACGCCCGCCGTGGTCTCCTCCTACGCGGTGGTCGGCGAGCGCGAACAGGGCACGCTGGAACCGGTGCTGACCACCCCGGTGCGGCCGGAGGAGTTCCTGGTCGGCAAGGCGCTGGCGGTGCTGGTGCCCACCCTGGTGCTCTCGTACGCGATGTTCGGGATCTTCCTCGCCTCCGTCGCCCTCTTCGCGCACCCGAACGTGGCCGCGGACATCTTCCAGGCCCACCGACTGCTGGCCCCGCTGCTCTTCACCCCACTGCTCGCGGGCTGGTCGATCTGGGCGGGCATCGCGATCTCCACCCGGTCCGGCGACGTACGCGTCGCCCAGCAACTGGGCACCCTCTCCAGCCTCCCGCCCCTCGTGGTCACCACCCTGATGGGCTTCGGTGTCATCCGGCCCACCCTGGCCCTGACCCTCGTCCTGGCCGCGGTACTGCTGCTGGTCGACGTCCTCGCCTGGCGGCTCGTCGCGGTCATGTTCCAGCGGGAGCGCCTGGTGACCGGCACCAAGGTGTGACGTCCTCAGGACAGGTCCGGGCAGGGCGCCGGACGGCGTTCGACGGCCAGCAGCGCGGCGTCGTCGCCCAGCCGTCCGCCGGCGTGGGCGAGCAGGTCCTCGCGCAGATGGCGGACCAGGGCGCGCGCACTCGCACGCGGTGCCCGCGCGACCCGTTCCACCAGCGGATAGAACGTGCCCCCGGCGTCGCGGGCCTCCGTGACGCCGTCGGTGTACAGCAGCAGGATGTCACCGTCCTCGAAGGGGAAGGCGCGCACGCCCGGGCGGGAGGCGGCCAGGTCCCCCAGCCCGAGCGGCGCGGCCGGCTCGACCGCCACGGTGATGACCCGGTCGCCGCGCAGCAGCAGGGGAGGCGGATGGCCGCAGCTCACCAGTTCCGCGTCGGCGCGGTCGTCGGGGATGCCGACGACCAGGGCGGTGACGAAGACCTCCGCGGCCTCCTCGGACCCGGTGTCCTCGGGGACCCCGGCGGACGGGGCGGGGTCCTCCCCGGCCGCCCCGGGCAGGTTGCGCAGCACGCCCGCCTCCAGCTGGGCCATGAGGTCCGGGAGGCTCCCGGCGCGATGGCCGTCCGCGCGGAAGGCGCCGAGCAGCAGCGACGTCTCCCCGACGGCGGTCACGCCCTTGCCCCGCACATCGCCGATGATCAGCCGGGTGCCGTCCCGGGTGCGGACCGCCGCGTACAGGTCGCCGCCGATCTGCGCCTGGTCGTCGGCGGCCAGGTAGCAGCAGGCGAGGTGCAGCGGGCCGATCCGGCGCGGCAGGGGGCGTACGACGGCCTGCTGGGCGGCGAGGGAGACGCGGCGGACCTGGTCGAGTTCGTCCCGACGCCGCTCCCGCAGGTAGGAGGTGGTGGTGAACAGCGCCGAGACCAGCACGACCGTGCCGAGGCGCAGGTCGAAGTCGGGTGAGGCGAGTCCGCCCCGCAGATGGTTGACGCCCACCAGGACCACCACGGTCAGGGCGCCGGTCGTTCCGGTCAGCAGCGGACCGGCGAGCGCCGCCGCCAGGGCCGGGGCGACGACGAGCAGGGTGCCGACGTGGACCCGGGCCGGAGTGAG
>JBEHXI010000296.1:0-8555 GCA_048498775.1 Actinomycetota bacterium
TTTGCTTTCCGCCTTTTGCTTTTCGCTTTCTAAAAAACGACGTCGCTGGGATCGCCAGGATCCACCAGCCGGGCCGCGCCGCCGGTGCGCACCGCCGCCGCGGGCAGCAGACCGGCGAGCAACCCGACCAGCTCCGCGCGGTGCATGACCACCACCGGCCCGCCGAAGCGCCGCTCCGCCGCCGTGCTGTCGACCCGGGCAAGCCGCCGCCCGGACGGGAGCCGCAGGGCACCCTCGCCCTGGAAGGCGGCGCGGGCCCGCACCGCGTCCCCGACGCCGAGCAGGTCCAGGGCGCGCTGGGCGTTGGGGGCGAGGGCGATCCCCGAGCCGACCGGTTCCAGCCGCTCGGCCCGCTCCAGGACGGTGACGGACCAGCCGGTGCGCTGCAGCGCCGCGGCGGCGGTCAGCCCGCCGATCCCGGCACCGATGACGACGGCGCGTCGCGTGTCCATGGCCTCTCCTGGGGGTGGGTCTGTCGTCCGCGGGTGCGAGCGTGGCACTACGCCTGTAGTGCATGCCGAGGCGGAGTCCACTACAGATGTAGTGAGACACTACTACAGACGTAGTGATACGGCCAGGGGCCGGTAGATTGCCGCCATGCCCTCCTCCCATACGCCGGGCACCACCTCCCCGGCCGCGACCCCCGCGCCGGCCGCCCCTGCCTCGCGGGCCGAGCTGATCGCCGACACCGCGCTCGCGCTGCTCGCGGAGCGGGGGATGCGGGGACTGACCCATCGCGCCGTGGACGAGGCGGCCGGGCTGCCGCAGGGCTCGACCTCCAACCACGCCCGTACCCGCGCCGCCCTGCTGGAAGCGGCGATCCGGCGACTGGCCGACCGGGAGGCGGCGGCCGCGCCGGAGGGAGGGCCGGAGGGAGGGCCGCCGGGGCCGCAGGCCGGACCGGACGGGCTGGCGGCTCTGCTGGCGCTGGCCCTGCACCGATCCCTGACCGAGGGCCGCGAACTGACCCGGGCACGCCTCGAACTGGCCCTGGAGGCGACCCGGCGCCCCGAACTGCGCGCCGTCTACGACGCCGCGGGACGGCGCTTCCGCGAGCCGCTGGCGGCGATGCTGGAGGCCGCCGGAGCACCCGAGCCCCACCGGCAGGCCCGCTCGCTGGCCGCCTGGTGCGAGGGGGTGCAGTTCGCCTGCGTGGCCGGCGCCGACTGGGCGTCCGTCCCGACCCGGGAGGACCTGCGGCGGGGTGCACGCGAACTGCTGCGCGGCATGCTGGGGCGCTGAAGCTCACCCCTGCGGGGAATAGCCGGCGGACGCCTTCCCGGCCAGAGTGGGACAGGTGCGCAGATTTCGCCTCGTCCTGATGGTGACGGCGGTGTCGGCCGCCGCCTCCGGCTGCCTGACCGTCTCCTCGTCGTCCCCGGGCGGACGCACGGTCCCCGCGGTGCCCTGGCCGGCCTCGGCGCCGCCGGTCCTTCCGCTTGCGTCGCCGTCCCCGTCGCCGGCCCGGAACACCCCGGCCACGGCACCGCCGCGGGAGCACCGGGCGGCCCGGCCCGCGCCGCCCGCCCCCGATCCCGGCACCGATCCCGCGGGACCCACGGCCGATCAGCCCACTCCACCGGCGCGGCCGCCGGCCGCCGCGCCTCGGCAGGGCCGGCCGGCCGGCGCTCCCGCCGCCACCGTGCCGCGCCGCGGCGCCCCCGCGCCGTCCTCGCCGGGCGGCCGGTCCGGGGCCTGCGCGCTGGGCTCGCACTACGGCGGCTGGGCGACGGGCAGCGAGGCCGACCGCATCTGCCATGCCTGGTACGGCGGATGACGCGCGCCCCCCGGCCGGCCCTCACGGGACGGACGGGACGGCGCGGAGCCGGTCAGCCCGCGAGATCCGGAATGCGCCAGTCGATCGGGTCGTGCCCCTGCTCCTTGAGGGCGGTGTCTATCCGCGAGAACGGGCGGCTGCCGAAGAACAGCTTCGCCGACAGCGGCGAGGGGTGCGCCCCCTGGACCACCGCATGGCGCTCGGCGTCGATCAGCGGCAGCTTCTTCTTCGCGTAGTTCCCCCACAGGACGAACACCGCGGGGTCGGAGCGGTCCGAGACGGCCCGGATCACCGCGTCGGTGAACTTCTCCCAGCCCTTGCCCTTGTGCGAGTTGGCCTCCCCCTCACGCACCGTCAGGACCGCGTTGAGCAGCAGCACGCCCTGCCGGGCCCACGGCATCAGATAGCCGTTGTCCGGCACGGGGTGGCCGAGATCGTCGTTGATCTCCTTGTAGATGTTGCGCAGCGACGGCGGGACGCGCACCCCGGGTCGCACCGAGAAGCACAGGCCGTGGCCCTGGCCCTCGCCGTGGTACGGGTCCTGGCCCAGGATGAGCACCTTGACCTGGTCGAACGGGGTGGCATCCAGCGCGGCGAAGACCTCCTCGCGGGGCGGGAAGACCCGGTGCCGGGCGCGCTCCTCCTCGACGAACTCGGTGAGCTGGGTGAAGTAGGGCTTGTCCAACTCCCCGCCGAGGACGTCCTGCCAGGACGCGGGCAGCATGGTGGGCACGTCGGCAACCTCCGGTACACGATCCGTCACTGGGCACAGAACGTACCGGCCCCCACTGACAAACGCGGAATCCCGGCCCCCCGCAGGCCGGGAGACCGGGATTCCGCGCGATACCGCCGTGCTCAGACCCCGGCGTTGAGGAACTTGCCGCCGTCCACCACCAGCGTCTGGCCGGTGATCCAGCCGGCCTGGTCGGACAGCAGGAACGCCGCCGCGCCGCCGATGTCCTCCGGCACGCCCAGCCGCTGCATCGGGTAGGAGGCCGCCACCTCCGCCTCCCGCCCCTCGTACAGGGCGGCGGCGAACTTCGTCTTGACGACGGCCGGCGCGATGGCGTTGACCCGCACGGCGGGCGCCAGTTCGGCGGCCAGTTGCAGGGTGAGGTTGACCATCGCGGCCTTGCTCACGCCGTAGGCGCCGATGAACGGGGACGCGGAGATCCCGGCCACCGAGGCGATGTTGACGATCGCGCCGCCGTTGTCCTTCTGCCACGCCTTCCAGGTGCGCTGCGCGAAGCCGAGCGCCGAGAGGACGTTGGTCTCGAACACCTTGCGGGCCACGTCCAGGTCCAGGTCGACGATCGGCCCGAAGACCGGGTTGGTCCCGGCGTTGTTGACCAGGTGGTCGATCCGTCCGAACGCCTCCATGGTGCGGGCGACGACCGCCTCCTGGTGGGCCTCGTCATGCGCCTTGCCCGCGACGCCGATGACCCGGTCGGAACCGAGCTTCTCGACGGCCTCCTTCAGGGAGTCCTCGCTGCGTCCGGTGATGCAGACCCGGTCGCCGCGGGCGACGAGCGCCTCGGCGATGCCGTACCCGATGCCCCGGCTGGCGCCGGTGACGATCGCGACGTGCCCGCTGTCGGGCTGGGTGCTCATGGTGGTGGGAGCCTTTCGGTCGGGCTGTCGCCGGGTCAGTTGAGCGGGCCGCCGGCCACGTACAGGACCTGGCCGGAGACGAAGCCGGCGTCCTCACCGGTGAAGAAGGCGATCGCGTTGGCGATGTCCTCCGGCCTGCCGACCCGCTGGACCGGGATCTGGCCGGCGGCGGCCTTCTGGAAGTCCTCGAAGCCCATGCCCACCCGGGCGGCGGTGGCGGCCGTCATGTCGGTGACGATGAAGCCGGGGGCCACGGCGTTGGCGGTGATGCCGAACTTGCCCAGCTCGATGGCGAGGGTCTTGGTGAAGCCCTGCAGGCCGGCCTTGGCCGCCGAGTAGTTGGCCTGGCCGCGGTTGCCGAGCGCCGAGCTGGAGGAGAGGTTGACGACCCGGCCGAACTTCGCGTCCACCATGTGCTTCTGCACCGCGCGGGTCATCAGGAACGCGCCGCGCAGGTGCACGTTCATCACGGTGTCCCAGTCCGAGGCGCTCATCTTGAACAGCAGGTTGTCGCGGAGGACGCCCGCGTTGTTGACCAGGATGGTCGGCGCGCCGAGCTCGGCGGCGACCCGGGCCACGGCGGCCTCGACCTGCGCCTCGTCGGAGACGTCCGCGCCCACGGCGATCGCCTTGCCGCCGGCGGCGGTGATCTTCTCGACGGTCTCCTTGCAGGCGGCCTCGTCGAGGTCGAGCACGGCGACCGCACGGCCCTCGGCGGCCAGCCGCACGGCGGTGGCGGCACCGATGCCGCGAGCGGCTCCCGTGACAATGGCGACACGCTGCTCGGTGGTGGACATCTCGGTCTCCTCGCCCTCAGGTGCGGCGCTGCACGTGAGCAACCGCTTAGTACGTTCGGCAGTCGAAACCGTAGGAGGGCCGTGACCGACTGTCAACGGCCCCACGCCCGATGTGGTTCACCCCACCGGGCCGGACCACCCGCCCAGGCGGCCTCAGCGCACCAGCAGGTCCAGCAGCCGGTCCACCTCGGCGGCGGGGTCGCTGGTCAGACCGGTGTGGATCGGGCCGGGCTGCACCACGGTGCTGCGCGGCGCGGTCAGCCAGCGGAAGCGGCGGCCCGCGTCGTCCCCGGCGGCCTGACCGGCCTGCTCGCCGCCCTCGCAGACACACCGCACGGCGTTCAGCGCGGCCCGCACGGCGACCACGTCGGCCTTGGGGTCCAGGCAGCGCAGCCGGTCCTCGTCCAGATGGATGCGGGCCGCGACGAAGGACCGCGCACGGCAGTACAGCAGCACCCCGGCGTTGATCCGCTCGCCCCGCTCGACCCGCGGCACCACGCGGACCAGCGCGTACTCGAAGACGTCCCTGGTGGTCACCGAGCTCATCCGGCCTTTCCCTCGACCCACGGGCGCAGCCACTCCGGCGGGGCGGACGGCCGGCGCGGCGGGCCGGCCAGCGTGATCCGCTCGTGCACCGTAGCCGCCCGGCCGGCCAGCGCCTCGACATAGGCGCGCCGCACGTCCGCGGGCCCGTCGAAACCGGGCTCACCGGCCAGCCACTCGTCCGGGATCAGGGCGGCGACCTCCTCCAGCAGGCCGCCGGTCACCGTGGGGGCGAGCTCCGCGGCGGCGGCGGCGACATCGGGCCCATAGCGGGTCAGGGCGTGCTCGGTGGCGTTGTAGGGGCGTGCCGCGGAGGAGGCGGCGGTCGGCCAGTTGTGGTGCCAGATCAGCGAGGCACCGTGGTCGATCAGCCACAGCCTGCCGTGCCAGACGAGCATGTTGGGGTTGCGCCAGGACCGGTCGACGTTGTTGACCAGGGCGTCGAACCACACGATCCGGCCGGCGTCGCCCGGGTCCACCTCGAAGGCGAGCGGGTCGAACCCGACCGAGCCGGGCAGGTAGTCCATGCCCAGGTTGAGTCCCCCGCTGGCCTTGAGGACGTCCTGGACCTCCTCGTCGGGCTCCCCGAGCGCGATCACCGGATCGAACTGCAACCGCACCAGCTCCGGCACCCGCAGGCCGAGGCGGCGGGCCAGCTCGCCGGAGACCACCTCGGCGATCAGTGCCTTGCGGCCCTGCGCCGCACCGGTGAACTTGGCGACGTAGGTCCCCAGGTCGTCCGCCTCGACGATCCCGGGGACGGATCCGCCCTCACGCAGGGGCGTGACATAGCGGATCGCCGTGACCTCAGGAAGCATCCGCCCAGGCTACTGCGGGCGGCACCGTGCCCGGCCACCGGATTTAACCCGGTGCTTCGGGCGGGCGGCCCCTGCGAGGGTGAGGACCATGAACCCAGCTGACTTCCCGCGCCAGTTGGCCCGTACCGGCCGGCTCTCCTTCGGTGTTCCCCGCGCCCTGACCGTCTCCCCCGACGGCCGGCGCGTCCTGTTCCTGCGCACCCGGGCCGGGGACGACCCGGCCGGCCTGCTGTGGCTGTACCAGGACGGCGCCGAGCGGGTGCTCGCGGACCCGGCAGAGCTGCCCACGGCGCCCGGCGGCCCGCCCCCGGAGGAACTGGCCCGCCGGGAGCGCGCCAGGGAACGCTCGGCCGGGGTGGTGGCCTACGCCGCGGACGCCGAGGCGCGGACGGCGGTCTTCGCGCTGGACGGCCGGCTGTGGACGGTGGACACCGCCGGCGGCGGGCCGCGTCCGGTGCCCACCCCCGGCCCGGTGACCGACCCGCGGCCCGACCCCGCCGGCCGGCGGATCGCGTACGTCAGCGGCGGCGCGCTGCACGTGGTGGACCCGGCCACCGGCGCCGACCGGGTGACGGCCGCACCGGAGGGCCCGGACGTCGGCTACGGTCTGGCGGAGTACACCGCCATGGAGTCGATGGGGCGGCTGCGCGGCCACTGGTGGGCGCCGGACGGTTCGCGGCTGCTGGTCGCCCGGGTCGACGAGTCGCCCGTGCAGCGCTGGTGGCTCGCCGACCCGGCGCACCCGGAGCGCCCCGCCCGCTCCCGGCGGTATCCGATGGCGGGCACCGCCAACGCCGAGGTCCGCCTGTTCGTCATCACCCTGGAGGGCGAGCGCACCGAGGTGGTGTGGGACCGCACCGCCTACGAGTACCTGGCCACGGCCGGCTGGGACGCGCACGGCCCGCTGCTGACCCTGCAGCGCCGCGACCAGCGCACCGCCGACGTCCTGGCCGCCGACCCCGGCACCGGCGCCACCACCCTGCTGCACCGGCACCACGATCCGGCCTGGGTGGAGCTGGTCCACGGCACCCCGGCGCGCACCGCCTCCGGCGCCCTGGTCCACACCCGGGACGACGACGGGACCCGGCGGCTCTGCGTCGGCGGCGAACCGGTCACCCCGGACGGCCTGCAGCTTGACGAGGTGCTGCGGGTCGCCGGGGAGCGGGTGCTGTTCACCGCCTCCCGGGAGCCCACGGAGATCCACGTCTGGTCCTGGGAGCCGCGGGACGGGCTGGTACGGCTGAGCGCGGAGCCCGGCGTGCACACCGCGGCGGCCGGCGGTCCGGTCACCGTCCTGGACAGCCGCACCCCGCAGGGCCGCACCGCCACCGTGCTGCGGGAGGGCCGCCCGTCCGGCACCCTCGCCTCGCTCGCCCAGGAACCGCTGGTCACCCCGCGGATCACCTGGCTGCGCACCGGGCCGCTGGAGCTGCGGACCGCGCTGCTGCTCCCGTCCTGGCACCGGCCGGGCTCCGGGCGGCTCCCGGTCCTGGCGTACCCCTACGGCGGCGCCGGGATGCGCCGCGCGGTCCGCACCCGCGACTGGTGGTTGTGCGAGGCCCAGTGGTACGCCGAGGGCGGGTTCGCGGTGCTGGTGGCGGACGGCCGCGGCACCCCGGGACGCGGTCCGGCCTGGGAGAAGGCCTTCCACGGCGACAAGATCACAGCCGCGCTGGAGGACCAGGTGGCGGCGGTGCGCGGCGCCGCCGACCAGTGCCCGGACCTGGACACCGGCCGGGTGGGGATCCGCGGCTGGTCGTACGGCGGATATCTGGCCGCGGCGGCGGTGCTGCGGCGGCCGGACGTCTTCCACGCGGCGGTCGCCGGCGCCCCGGCGTTCGACCAGCGGCTGTACGACACCTACTGGCAGGAGCGCTTCCTCGGCCTGCCGCAGGAGCACCCCGAGCGGTACGACCGCTCCTCGCTGCTCGCCGACGCCCCGAACCTGCGCCGTCCGCTGCTGATCGTCCACGGGCTCGCCGACGACAACGTCACCGTGGCGCACACCCTGCGGATGTCGGCGGCACTGCTCGCCGCGGGACGGCCGCACAGCGTGCTCCCGCTGGCCGGGGCGACGCACGCGGTGCGGCAGGAGGAGATCGCGGTGGGCCTGATGCTCCATCAGCTGGCCTTCCTGCGGGACGCCCTCGGTGTCCCCGAGCCCGAGGAGCCGTTGAACTGCTGAGCGGCCCGCGCCGTAGCAGGGGGTGGCGGTCCGGCGGATCTGCCCGCAGGCACCCGGCGGGCCGCCCCGGCACATCGACTGGAAGGGATGTTCACGCATGGACCAGAGCCCCGTAACCCCGAGTGGCACCGCCCGCCGCACGATCGTGGCGGCGGCAGGCGCCACCGGCATCGCGGCGGTGCTCGCTGCCTGCGGCGGATCCAACAGCAACAGCGCCGGCGGCTCGTCGGACACCACGGCTCCGGCGTCGTCCGGCGGCTCCTCCGGCGGCTCGACGGGAGGTTCGTCCGGCGGCGACAGCATGGCCGGGATGGCGCTGGGCGCCGCCACCGACATCCCCGAGGGCGGCGGCAAGGTCTTCGCCGAGCACAAGGTGGTGGTGACCCAGCCGTCCGCGGGCACCTACAAGGCGTTCAGCGCGGTGTGCACCCACGCCGGCTGCACCGTCAACGAGGTGGCGAACGGCACCATCAACTGCCCGTGCCACGGCAGCAAGTTCAGCATCAAGGACGGCAGTGTCGCGGCGGGTCCGGCGCCCGCCCCGCTGGCCGCGCAGAAGATCGACGTCCAGGGCGGGCAGGTGAAGATGGCCTGACCGGCCGGTGCGCCGGGCGGCAGGCCGTGAGGGTGCCGCCGCCCGGTCCGGACGCCCGCGGGCGCGCGGTGCGCACCCCGAGCCGCCGCCCGGTACGAAGCCGCAGGCTCCCGGCCTCGTACCGCCTCCGCCCGGCGGGCGTCCGGCACGGCCGCGGCGCGCGCGGCCCGCTCGCACGGGCCGGGACGCGTAGCCCGGCCGTGTCCCCCGCGGCCCACGGTCGGCGGTG
>JBEHXI010000297.1:0-8436 GCA_048498775.1 Actinomycetota bacterium
CGACGAGGACGCCTTCGACGAGGAGGAAGAGGACGAGGAAGAGGAAGGGGACGACGTGGAGGCCGGGGAGACCGGCTACCACGACGTCGATGAGGACGACGAGGTCGGCGACTACGACGACCAGGACCTCGGTGACGAGGACGACGCCGGCGAGGACGAGGAGCCCGCCCGGCCGCGGGCCCGCTCCGGAGCGAAGGGCGGCGGACGGCGATGACGGTGGCGAGCCAGCGGGGGCACTACCTGGACCGGCCGTCCGGCGGCGGCCTGGTGGACGTGGTCGACCTGATCCTCGACAAGGGCCTGGTGATCGACGTCTATGTGCGGGTGTCCCTGGTGGGGATCGAACTGCTCACCGTCGACGCCCGGGTGGTCGTCGCCAGCGTCGACACGTATCTGCGCTTCGCGGAGGCCGTCAACCGCCTGGATCTGGCGCGTTCGGGCACCGAGACCCGCGGTCTGCCCGGCCTGATGCAGGAGATGCGCGAGGGCGGCGCGAAGCACAAGACCAAGGGGGTCCTCGAGGGCGCCAGGGAGAAGGTCGGCGACATCCTCCAGGGCGGCCGGGACGAGGAGGAGCCCCAGCAGGAGCCGGAGCGGCCCCGGCACGGCAGCCGGCCGGCCGCCCGCCGGGAACGGCAGGAGCGTGAACGGTGACAGCGCAGCCACAAGAGCGGTCCGCACGGCAGCCCGGCCCCGAGGCGGCAGGCACCGGGCGAGGATTCTACGTCTACGGCATCGTGGCCGAGCCCTCGCCGGAGGTGGCCAAGGAGGTCGAGGACCTGCCCGCGGTCGCCAACCCGGAGGGATCGCTGACGTTCGTCCGGCACGACGGGATCGCGGCGGTCGTCAGCGAGGTGCCCGTCGACGTGCCGCTGGGCAGGCCCGACGACCTCCAGGCGCACGCCCGGGCACTCGACACCCTCGCCGCCGCGGGCACCGCCGTCCTGCCGCTGCGCTTCGGCACGGTGGTCAAGGACGTCCGGACGGTGACCGACGAACTGCTGGCCGGCGGGCACGACGACTTCGCGGCCGCCCTCGAACGGCTCGCCGGGCACGCCCAGTTCACCATGAAGGCGCGCTATGTGCAGGACGCCGTGCTGCGCGAGGTCCTCGCCGAACAGCCGGTGGCCCGCCAGCTCCGCGACGAACTGGCCGAGGTGCCGGAGGAGGCCGGCTACTACCAGCGTGTCGAGCTGGGCCAGATCGTCTCGGACGCCATCGCGGCCAAACGGGAGGCGGACTGCGCCGAACTGCTGCGCCGCCTGGAGCCGTTCGCGGACGCCTCGGTCGAGGGCAGGCAACCGTCCGGCGACGAGGTGGTCAACGCCTCCTTCCTGGTCGCGCACCGCCGGCAGGCGGCGTTCGAGGAGGCGGCCGAGAACCTCGCCCGCGACTGGCACGGCCGCATCCAGCTGCGCCTGCTCGGGCCGCTCGCGCCGTACGAGTTCGTCTCCGCGGCGATGGGCGGGACGGGGAGCCCACCCGAAGAGGGCGAGAGGTGATGGGACTGTTCACCGGGCTGCTGACGCTGCCGCTCGCACCCGTGCGCGGTGTCGTGTGGATCGGCGAGTGCATCGAGCAGGAGGCGCTGCGCCAGTTGTACGACCCCGAGGTGATCCGCGCCCAACTGGCGGAGGTCGAGGAGGCGATGGCGGACGGCGTGATCAGCCGCGAGGAGGGCGAACGCCTCCAGGAGGAGCTGGTCGCATGCCTGATGAACACCGCGCCGCCCGACCTCGGCGGCCTGGAGGCGTAGCCGATGCCCGGTGCCGGAGCGGAACGAGACGACGACCTGGCGCGGGACCGGCGTTCCGGCCGGCGGCCCGAGCGGTCCGCCGGGCGGCTTCGCGACGCCCACCGGGAGCGCTCCGCCGAACACCCGTCCGCCGAACGCCCGGACCGGCGCGGCGGGTCCCGTCGTGAGGAAGGAGCCCGCGCACCGGCCCGCTCCCACGAGCCCGAATCCGGCGGCCCGGCGGGCGGCGCCGGGGAACACGACAGCGCCGCGCCCGGCCGCGTCCGCACCGCGCGCGAGGCCGCCGTCCGGGCGGCCCACCATGTGCGGGACCTCACCGGCGGCGAGCCGGAGGGCGTCACCTCACTGGAGCGCACCGGCGCCGGCTGGCGGGTGGACCTGGAGGTGGTCGAGTCGCGCCGGATACCGGACTCCACCGACATCCTGGCCGTCTACCGGGTGGAGGTCGACGACGAGGGCGAGCTGGTCTCCTACCGGCGCGCCGGACGCTACTACCGGGGCAGGGCGCAGGAGGGCGAACCATGAGCCAGCAACCGGTCTGGAGCGGGCAGCGGATGAGCGCCTCCCACGAGCCGGCCCGCTCCGGCGCCAACCTCGCCGACATCCTGGAGCGGGTGCTCGACAAGGGCATCGTCATCGCCGGCGACATCCGCGTGAACCTGCTGGACATCGAGCTGCTCACGATCAAGATCCGGCTGCTGGTCGCCTCGGTCGACCGGGCCCGCGAGATGGGCATCGACTGGTGGGAGCACGACCCCACCCTGTCCACCGGCAAGCGCGACGTCATCGAGGAGAACGAGCGCCTGCGCCGCCGGATCGGCGAGCTGGAGGCGGACCGGTCCGCCCCGGCGGTGCCCGGCGGCCGGGTGGTCGCCGATGACGCCGATGACGCCGACGACTCCGACGACTCCGATGACGCCGATGACGCCGACGACTCAGCGCGGCCCGGACCGCTGCCGCGCCGTGAGCCCGGCCGTGCGCGGGAGCGCGGCGAAGGGGGCACGCCATGACGGACCGGCCGAGCGCCACCTGGCTGTACGCGATCCTCCCGGCACCGGGCGGCGGGCCGCTCGACGGCGTGGCGGGCGTGGCCGGTGAGCCGGTCCGCGTCGTGACCGCCGCCGGGCTGGCCGCCGTCGTCGGATCGGTACCGCTCGGCGACTTCGCCGAGGAGCCGCTCCGCGACCACCTGGAGGACCTCGACTGGCTGGAGCGCGCGGCCCGGGCCCACGACCGCGTCATCGCCGCGGCCGCCCGCGCCGGCTGCGTCGTCCCGCTGCGCTTCGCCACCGTCTACCACGACGACGACCGGGTCCGGTCGCTGCTCACCGAGCGCCACGCCGACCTCGCGGCGACCCTGGAACGGCTGGCCGGCCGGACCGAGTGGGGCGTCAAGGCGTACGTCGACCCCCACACCCTCGCCCCGCCCACCCCGGAGCCGTCCCCGGCGGCCGGCGGCACGACGGAAGGCGCCCGCCCGGGCACGGCGTACCTGATGCGCCGCAGAGCCCAGCGGGAGGGACGCGACAGCGCCCAGCAGACCGCGCTGGACTACGCCGCCCGGCTCCACACCGCGCTCGCGGAGCAGGCGGAGGACGCCGTCCGGCACCCGCCGCAGGACCCCAGGCTCGCCGACTACCAGGGCTGGATGATCCTCAACGGGTCCTATCTGGTGGCCGACGAGCGGTCCGGGGAGTTCGCCGAGGGCGTCGACCGGCTCCGGCAGCGGTTCCCCGCGGTCCGCCTGGAGCTCAGCGGCCCCTGGCCGGCGTACTCGTTCACCGGCGGCGCCGGCGACGAGGGCCCAGCCGGCGGGCGGGAGCGGTGATGACCACGCCCGAGCCCCGCGCGCCGCGCGAGACCCGTCCGTCGCCCCCCTACGGCCTGGAGGGCCGGCAGGTCGCGCTGGTGGACCTGCTCGACCGGATCCTGGCCGGGGGCGTGGTCATCAGCGGCGACCTGACGCTGTCCATCGCCGACATCGACCTGGTCCGGGTGTCGCTGCGCGCCCTGGTGGCCTCGGTGCGACCGGGGGTGACCGCGCCGGGGGCACCGCGGTGAGCGAGCCTGGCGACGGCGGGCGCCCGCCGCGCCCCGTACGGCGGGAGGACGGCGACGGCCGCGAGGTCACCCGGCGGGTGTCCATGGACCCCGAGAAGGTGGAGCGCAGCCTGGCCGGTCTGGTGCTCACCGTCGTCGAACTCCTCCGGCAGCTGATGGAGCGTCAGGCACTGCGCAGGATGGAGGAGGACGACCTCAGCGACGAGCAGGTGGAACAGCTGGGACTGACGCTGATGGCCCTGGAGGACCGCATGGCGGAGCTGCGCGAGCACTTCGGCCTCACACCCGAGGACCTCAACATCGACCTGGGACCGCTGGGACCGCTGCTGCCCGGGGACGGCGACCGGTGAGCGCTGGGGCGGCGCGTCGCCCGGACGGCCCGGCCCGGCTCGCCCCGGCCCGCGGCCGTTGCTGCCATGGAGGACAGGGCCCGCACCGCGACCGCGCGATCGCACGGGCCGACGGGCAGACGGGAAGGCCGCACGGACATGGACCAGGGGCAGACCGGGCACGGCAGCCGGCCGGCCGGCGTCGAACCCGGCGTCGCCGACGACCGGTTGAGCGAACAGGCGCTGCGGCACCGGATCGTCGTCGGCGTGGACGGGTCGTTCGGCGCGAACGCCGCGCTGGAGTGGGCCGCCGCGCAGGCCGTCGAACGCCACACGGTGCTGGACATCGTCGCCGTGTGGGAGGACCTGGCCGGTACCGGAGGGACACCGGCCGGGGAGGAGCGGCTGGAGGTGGCCAGGGAACGCCTGGACCGGGCCCTGGACGTGCTGACGCGCCGGCACCGGCTCCCGGAACGGGTGATCACCGCACCGCTGTGCGGGCCGCCGGGGGAGCGGCTGGTGGCACGGGCCAGGGACGCCGAGCTGCTGGTCCTGGGCACCACCGGCATCAGCTCGCCGGAGATCCCCGGCGGCATCGGCCTGTACTGCCTGCGGCACAGCACCACCCCGCTGGTCTTCGTCCCGTCCGCCGCGGTGTGACGGCGGACGGGACGCGCTCAGCGGCGCTGCCGGGCCTGCTCCCGCTCCACGGCGGCCCGGGCGTCCCGCAGGGCGGCGGAGGAGGCCACGATCAGGGATCCGCGGGTGCGGCGGGAGCCCGCCATGACGGTGACCAGGCTGAGGACCGCCAGCGCGGTCAGGCCGAGCAGCATCACGGTGTACGACACCGCGGCGGCCAGGGCCGCCAGGACGGCCGGCAGCAGGAAGCCGGTGTAGGTCAGGGCGTAGTAGACGCCGGTCAGTCCGGCGAGGTCGTCCGGGGTGACCATCCGCTGGATCTCCAGCAGGCCCGAGACGATCGCGACGCCGTAGGCGGCGCCCAGGAGCATCGCGCCGCCCAGGCCGAGCCAGGGCGAGCGGACGGCCGCGTTCCAGGCGCACACGCCCATGCCGGCCGACATCAGCACCATGCTCACGACGACCGCGCGGGCCGTCGAGGCGGAGTCCAGGCGCTTGGCGAGCGGCTGCACCAGCACCCCGGTGCCCAGGGTGGCCACGGTCAGCAGCGTCGCGTACGCCAGGCTCCAGTGGCCCAGACGGGAGCCGACCAGCTGGGGCATCACCGCGTAGGCGATGCCGGCGGAGCCGAAGACCCAGGGGGCCATCGGGACGACCACCCGCAGGAAGCGCCGGTGGCTCGCGGCCGGGACCTTCAGGTCGGCCCACAGGCTGGTGACCGCGGTGCTGCGGGGCCGCGTCTCGGGCGCGCGGACCAGCGCGAACAGGATCGGGGCGATCACCAGGATGTGCACCACATAGGGGCTGACCATCGGCAGCGGACCCCACTGGGCCAGGGCACCGGCCACCCCCGCGCCGAGCCCGAAGCCCGCGGTCAGCGACAGGGAGGCGCGGCGCGCCCCGGAGCCGGGCTCGGCCTGCGGGTCGTGCGGGGCCTGGGAGAGCTCCTTGAGCCAGCTGGTGCCGACCGCCATGGCGATGCCGACGGCGATGCCGGTCAGGAACCGCCCGGCGTAGATCGGCAGTTCACCGGCGGCTCCGGCGGACAGCACGGCGCTGGCCACCAGCGACGCGGCGGTCCCGGCCACCAGCAGCGGCCGTCGGCCGTAGCGGTCGGACGCGGAGCCGGCCACCAGCAGCCCGGGAACCAGGCCGAGGACGTAGGCGGCGAGGAACGCGTCGACGGTGACCGCGGAGTACCCGCCCAGCCGGCGGTACATCAGCAGCAGCGGGGTGAACTGGTTGCCGCCCCAGCCGGCCGCGAACATCGCCGCCGCCACCCTGATCCACGGCCGTCCGCCGCCGGGCGGGGCGGCGGGGCGGGAGGCGGGGCGGCGGGCGGTGTCGTTCACGGCGGTCGTGCTCCTCGGGCAGGTCGGATCGCCCCGGCGGGGGGGCCGGGGTGCGGTGGGGCGGGGGTGGCGGTCAGTGGCCGCCGGTCATGGTGCGGTGGGTGGCGTCCAGGTGGGCGCGCAGGCTGTGGGCGAAGCCGTCGGCGTCGCGAGCGGCGATCAGCTCCAGCAGCGCGGCGTGCTCGTCGATGAGGACGCCGAGGCGGTGCGGCCGCGGGTGGAGCGCCTGGACGGTCATCCGGCGCTGGCGGTCGCCGAGGGTGCCGTAGAACCGCTCGGCGAGCACGTTGCCGGCCTCCGCGACGATGCCCCGGTGGAAGGCCTCGTCGGCCTCCGCGAACGCGGCGATGTCCCCGTGGCCGGCGTGCTCGCGCTGGGCGTCGACGACGTCGGTCAGCCGCCGCACCATCGCGTCGAGCGGCGCGGTGCCCCGGGCGATGCGGCGCACCGCGGCGGTCTCCAGCGCCTCGCGCAGCTCCAGGACGTCCTCGGCCTCGCCGGGTGCGACGGGGACGACGACGGCGCCGCGCTTGGGGAACAGCTGGAGCAGGTCCTCGGACTGGAGGCGCAGGAACGCCTCCCGCACCGGGGTGCGGCTGAGCGAGACCCGCTCGGCGATCTCCCCCTCGCTGATCAGGCTTCCGCCGGGCAGCTGTCCGGACAGGATCAGCTCCTTGGTCAGCGCATAGGCGCGCTGTGCGGCGGGAACCTGCGGTCGGGAGGGGGTGGAGGCGGCCATACCCCCAGCATACCGCGTTATGAATGCAAGCTTGTATCTATGGTCGGGCCGGGTGGCGCCCCGGCGGGTGGCCGGGCCGACGTCAGGGCAGGTAGGAGAGCAGTTTGCGGGCGGCCGGGCTGACGCGGTCCTCCTCCGGCAGCGCGGCCGAAACCTCCCACAGGTGGTCCTCGGCCCCCGCCAGCGGCAGCGCGGCGAGCCCCGCCGCGTGGTCCTTGCGGGCGATGGGCTGCGGCACCACCGCGACGCCGAGCCCGTGGTGCACCAGGTCGATCAGGCTGTGCACGTCGTTGACCTCCAGCGCGACCCGCCGCTGGACGCCCGTGGCGGCGAACGCCCGGTCGGTCAGGCGCCGCGCGCCCCAGTCGGGGTGGAAGTCCACGAACGCCTCGCCGCTCAGCTCGCCCCACTCGGCCTTGGCCGCCGCGGCCAGACGGTGTCCGGGGTGGCAGAGCACCACCATCGGCGCCCGGGTCAGCGGCCTGAGGTGCACGCCCTCCGGCGCCTGGCCGCACCAGGCGGTGAACGCCAGGTCCAGCCGCCCGGTGGCGACGTCCTGGACCAGTGCGGCCGAGCCGGCCTGGCGCAACCGGACCTCGACCTCCGGGTGCTGCGCGCGGAACCGGGCGAGCAGCGCCGGCAGGTCCACCCCCGCGACGCACTGCTCGGTGCCCACCGACAGGGTGCCGCGCAGCAGGCCCTGGACCGCCGCGACGGCCTCCTTCGCCGCCCGGACGCTCGCCAGGGTGCGGGACGCCTCGTCCAGCAGCGCCCGGCCCGCCGCGGTCAACTCCACGCTGCGGGTGCTGCGGACGAACAGCGGTGCCCCCAACTCGTGTTCCAGGGCGCGCACCGACGCCGACAGCCCGGACTGGGAGATCATCAGTCGCTGGGCGGCCCGGGTGAAGTGGCGCTCCTCCGCGACCGCGACGAAGTACTCCAGATGCCGAAGCTCCATGGGGGAACCCTAATTCAGAACCCTGGCTGCTGGATGCGTTCGCTTTCTTCTATTGGACGACTGGCCGGGCGGCGGGCCAGGCTGAACCGGTGCCGCGCGCCACGACGTCGCGCCACCTCGGGCCGCGCGGCACCCACCGAGGACAAGCCGACGTGACAACCGAAGTGGCACCCCGGGGAGAGAGCCCGGAGTGTCCACCGGACCGAGAAGCCAAGAAGGAGTGCGCGAACCCATGCAGACTCGCCGCATCGGTGCCGTCGAGGTCAGTGCCATCGGCCTGGGGGCCATGCCGATGTCGATCGAGGGGCGGCCCGACGAGGCACGGTCCCTGGCCACCATCCATGCGGCACTCGACGCCGGGGTGACCCTCATCGACACCGCGGACGCCTACCACCGGGACGCCGACGAGGTCGGCCACAACGAGATCCTGATCGCCAAGGCCCTGGCCTCGCACGAGGGCGGCAAGGACGTGCTGGTCGCCACCAAGGCCGGCCATCTGCGCCCCGGCGACGGCACCTGGACGCAGGACGGCTCCCCGCGGCACATCAGGCAGGCCTGCGAGGCGTCCCTGAGCCGCCTGGGCGTGGAGGCCATCGGGCTGT
>JBEHXI010000298.1:0-8379 GCA_048498775.1 Actinomycetota bacterium
CTGATCGGCCCCGGTCGCCGTCTGATCGGCCGCGGTCGTTGCGGAACCGGCGATTCCGGAGCGTGACCTTCGACGGCTACGATCCTCCGTTTGTGGAAGACCCGTGGAGAAGCGAACCGGACACCCTGGTGGCCGAAACGCCGCCGATCCCCGCCCCGCGCCGAAGACGCCACCGCGCCGCCCCACCGGTGTTCGTGGACGCCTCCGGGCGCCGGCAGCGCCGGATCCGCAGGCTCGGGCGGCTGCTGGTGATACCGGCGGCCGGCTACGTCGCCCTGCTGGTCAGCTCGCTGCTGGGCGGCCCCGGTGTCTCCTCGCCCTTCCTGCCGGCACCACCGCGGCCGCACACCGCCCCCCGCGCGGAGCCCAGCCCGTCCACCGCCCCGCGCGCCACCACCCCGCACCCCGCGGCCGCCCGCCCGACCGCGGTCTCCGCACGGCCCTCCGCACCGGCCACGACGGCCCCCCGGCCCACCGCGAGCACCACCCCGTCGCCGAGCGCCACCTCCCCAGGACGCGGCCACTCCACGTCCGTCCCGGGCGCCGCCCACCGTCCCGTGAAAAGCCCGTGATGAGCACCCGGACGGCCCCGAGCGGCGGACGCGGACGCCACGCCGGCGCCCGCCGCACCACCACCCTGCGCACCCACTGGCTGCTGCTGACGGTGCTGGTCCTCACCCTGGGGGCCGCGCTGCTCCTGCAGGGCTACACCCAGCACATGTTCGACACCACGGCCGACGGAGCGCCCCGCGTCCCGGGGCCCGCCGACGCGGTGCCGGACCAGGTCGCCCACGGCGGCCCGGTGATCGACGGCGCGGCCTCCCCCGCCCGCACCGCCCGCCCCGGCCCGCACACCATCGCGCTCACCTTCGACGACGGCCCCGACCCGGTGTGGACCCCGAGGATCCTGGCGGTGCTGCGGCGCAACCACGTCCACGCCACGTTCTTCGTCGTCGGCACGCAGGTCGCCGCCCACCCCGGGCTGCTGCGGCAGATCGTCGCCGACGGCAACCAGATCGGCGTCCACACCTTCACCCACCCCGACCTGGGCACCATCGCCCCCTGGCGGCGCTCGCTGGAGCTGCGCGAGACCCAGTTGGCGGTCGCCGGGGCCGCGGACGTCACCACCTCGCTGCTGCGGCCCCCGTACTCCTCCTCCCCCGACGCCCTGGACAACGCCGACTGGAACGCCATCGTCCAGGCCGGCCGGTCCGGTTATCTGACCGTACTGACCACCCAGGACAGCGACGACTGGCAGCGCCCCGGCGTCGCCCGCGTCCTCGCCAACGCCACCCCGCGCGGCGGCGCCGGCCAGGTGCTGCTGATGCACGACGCGGGCGGGGACCGCGCGCAGACCGTCACCGCCCTGGCCCGGCTGCTGCCCGCGCTGAAGGCCAGGGGCTATGCCGTCCGGACGGTCGGCGACGCCGTCGGCATGGCGGACCCGGTGCGTCCCGCGTCGCCGTCGGACCACTGGCAGGGCCTGGCGCTCATCGCCGTACTGCGCGGCGGCGACGCCGTGATCACCGCGCTGACCTGGATGCTCTACGCGGCCGGCGCGCTGAGCGTGCTGCGGGCGGCGGCCGTCGTGATCGCCGCCCGCCGGCACAGCCGCGACCGGGACGTCCCGTGGGGGCCGCCGGTCACCGAGCCGGTCACCGTGATCGTCCCCGCGTACAACGAGGCCGCGGGCATCGAGGCCGCGGTCCGCTCGCTGGTGGCCTCGGACCACCCCGTCGAGGTCATCGTGGTGGACGACGGCTCCACCGACGGCACCGCGGACCTCGTCGAGTCGCTGCGGCTGCCCGGCGTGCGGGTGATCCGCCAGGCCAACGCGGGCAAGCCCGCCGCCCTGAACACCGGCATCCGCGCCGCCTCCTGCGAACTGCTGGTGATGGTGGACGGCGACACCGTCTTCGAGCCCGACGCGGTCCGGCGGCTGGTGCAGCCCTTCGCCGACCCGCGGATCGGCGCCGTCTCCGGGAACGCCAAGGTGGCCAACCGCGGCGGGCTGCTGGGCCGCTGGCAGCACATCGAGTACGTCGTCGGATTCAACCTCGACCGGCGCCTGTTCGACCTGGCCCAGTGCATGCCCACGGTGCCCGGCGCGGTGGGCGCCTTCCGGCGCGGCGCGCTGCTGCGGGTGGACGGCGTCAGCGACACCACCCTCGCCGAGGACACCGACCTGACGATGGCGCTCATCCAGGACGGCTGGCGGGTCGTCTACGAGGAGAGCGCGGTGGCGTGGACCGAGGCGCCCGCCTCGCTGAACGCCCTGTGGCGGCAGCGCTACCGCTGGTGCTACGGCACCCTCCAGGCGATGTGGAAGCACCGCCGCTCGGTGGCGCGCGGCGGCTCCGCCGGCCGCCTGGGCCGCCGCGGGCTGCTCTACCTGCTGCTCTTCCAGGTGCTGCTGCCGCTGCTCGCCCCGGTCGTCGACGTCCTGGCGGTGTACGGGCTCGTCTTCCTGGACCCGGCCCGCATCCTCGGGCTGTGGCTGGGCTTCCTGGCGCTGCAACTGGCCATGAGCGCCTACGCGTTCCGGCTCGACGGCGAACGGATGGGCCCGCTGTGGTCGCTGCCGCTCCAGCAGTTCGTCTACCGGCAGCTGATGTATCTGGTGGTGTTCCAGTCGGTGGTCACCGCCGTCGCCGGCACCCGGCTGCGCTGGCAGCGCATGGAGCGCTACGGCAGCCTCCAGGCTCCGGTGGGCCGCTGAGGCGCCGGGTCGTTCGGACCGCACAGCGAAGGGCCGGTGGAGATCCACCGGCCCCCCGGAGGGACATTCGCGTCGGCATCACCACCAGTAGCGGTAACCCCATCCGCAGTAGTCGCGGTACCGGTAGTAGCCGAAGTAGTCACGGCGGAACCACCTGCGGCGATATCCACCGACCCACCAGCCGTCGAACATGGTGATCTCCGTTCTCATGGACGTGGTGTTGCCTACATCACAACCCTAACCAGATACCGACAAATACCCCAAATGGGGCAACCCTCGGGCCCCGCCCTGACCCGGCATCACCGGGTCCCCATGCCCCTGACCGGCCGGAACGCCGAAGGGGCGCCCCCGGAGAAACCGGAGGCGCCCCGCCGGGCACACCGTCAGATGTGACGAACGCTCACTCGCTGTGGTCCAGGTGGACGTCGAAGTCCTCCAGACCGGCGGCCTCCAGGCGCACCGGAGTGGCGACGGGCGTGTACCCGCTGGCGATGACGGTGTACTGGCCGCTGCTCAGGTCGGTGAAGTCGTACTCACCGTCCGGGCCGGTCATCGCGGTGCCGACCACGTTCCCGGCCGCGTCGAGCAGCGTCACCCGGGCGTCGTCCAGCGGCCTGCCGCCGGGCCTGCGGACGGTGCCGTGCAGCACCGCGGCGGCCTCCAGCAGGACCTCCTGACGGGCCGGGCCGGCACCGGTGATCTCCACCGGCAGCGCCGTGGGCCGGTGACCCGCCGCGCTCACCGCCAGGGTGTAGCTCCCGATGACCAGGTCGGCGAGGTGGAACGAGCCGTCCTCACCCGCCTTCTCCGACGCCACGACCTCGCCGCGCACGTCCGTGGCCACCACCAGCGCGCCGGGCAGCGGCTCGCCGTCCGAGACCCGGCCCACCCGGCCGGACAGGCCGACGGAACCGGTGAGCACCATGTCGTGGTCGACCGGCGCGTCCCCGACCAGCGCGGTCGCGGCCTGCGGCTGCCGGCCCTCGGCCGAACCGATCAGCACATACGTGCCGCCGCCGGGCGCCCGCAGGGCGTAGCGGCCGTCCGCGCCGGTGGCGGCGCGGGCGAGCTGGTGCCCGGCGATGTCGATCAGTGTGACGACGGCGTCCCTGATCGGCGAGCCGCCGAGGTCCCGGACCTGGCCCTGGATGGGGACCGTCCCGGCGGCGGCCTCCGGCAGGACGGCCGTGGCGGCCGCGGCGGGCACCGCCTGCGTCCCGGCCGGAGCGGTCTCGACCGGCGCGACCTGCGGCGCCGCACCGGAGTCGACGCCGGCCGCCTCGGCCGCCCGCGCCTCCAGACCGGATATCTGCCGCAGCGGCACCTCCTTGATGAAGAAGATCACCAGGAAGGCGACGGCCACCACGATCGCGCCCAGCAGGAAGACGACGTGCATGGAGTCGGCGAAGCCCTGCTTGAACGGCGCCGCCAGCCGCGGGTCCAGCTTCTGGATGAACGAGGAGTCGCTCAGCGCGCTGGAGGAGCCGCCGCCGTGCGGGTTCTTCAGCATGCTCAGCACCGGCTGGTTGGCCGGGTTGGAGAGCACCGCCGGGTCGTGCAGCGCCGACTGGAACGCCGGGGTGGCGAAGTCCGCCTTGAAGGCGTCCGCGATCTTGCCGCTGACGGTGCTGAACAGCACCGACAGGAAGATCGCCGCGCCGGCGGTGCCGCCCATCTGCCGGAAGAAGGTGGACGAGGCGGTCGCCACGCCCATGTCGCGCGGCGGCACCGCGTTCTGCACCGCCAGGACCAGCGTCTGCATGCAGCCACCGAGGCCCAGGCCGAGGAGCAGCATGTAGACCATGGCCTGCCACAGCGGGGTGTCCCACTGGAGCTTGTAGTGGAACAGCAGCATCGAGGCGACCATCAGGGCGCTGCCGATGATCGGGAAGATCTTGTACTTGCCGGTCTTGGAGGTGATCTGGCCGACCAGGATCGACGAGAACATCATGCCCAGCACCAGCGGCAGCATCTCCAGACCCGACTTGGTCGGGCTGGCACCCTTGACGATCTGGAGGTACTGCGGGATCAGCAGCATGCCGCCGAACATGCCCATGCCGATCAGCACCGAGACGATGCTCGTGAGGCTGAAGACGCCGTTGCGGAACAGCCGCATCGGGATCAGCGCGTCGTCGCCGATCATCCGCTCGGCCACGATCCACGCGAGGATGCCCACCGCGCCGATCGCGTAGCAGGTCACGGAGTTCGTCGAGGTCCAGCCCCAGTCGCGGCCCTGCTCGGCCACCAGCAGCAGCGGCACCACGCCGATGACGAGGGTGAGCGCGCCCCACCAGTCGATGCGGTGCTCGTGCCGGGTGTGCGGCACGTTGAGCACCTTGGCCACCACGAACAGCGCGATGATGCCGACCGGCACGTTGACCAGGAAGACCCAGCGCCAGCCGGTGATGCCGGCGATGCTGTTGGCACCGGCCAGCAGGCCGCCGATCAGCGGGCCGAGCACGCTGGAGGTGGCGAAGACGGCCAGGATGTAGCCCTGGTAGCGGGCCCGCTCCCGGGGCGGCACGATGTCGCCGATGATCGCCAGGGCCAGCGACATCAGGCCACCCGCGCCGATGCCCTGGAAGGCCCGGAACCAGGCCAGCTCGGTCATCGACGTGGTGAAACTGCACGCCGCCGAACCGAGCACGAACACGCTGATCGAGATCAGGTAGTACGGCTTGCGGCCGTGCAGGTCGGACAGCTTGCCGTACAGCGGCGTGGCGATCGTCGAGGTGATCAGGTACGCCGTGGTGGCCCACGCCTGCTGGCTCAGGCCGTGCAGGTCGTCGGCGATGGTGCGGATCGAGGTGCTGACGATGGTCTGGTCGAGAGCCGCCAGGAACATGCCCAGCATCAGGCCCGACAGGATCGTCATGATCTGCCGGTGGCTGAGGGGCCCTGACGAGGGCTTCGGCGCGGACCCCACGGTGGGTGGGGACGTCGCGGTGCTCATCGTGCTATCTCCCTGTTTCGCTGACAGCCCCGAGCCTTCTCCGGGCAGTGCCGCGCGCTGTGGTGTTCCATCAGGTTGTCGTTGAGGCGCCTCATCAGCCGGACGAGCTGGTAGCGGTCCTCGGGCGGCCATCCGTGCAGGAGGGCCGCGAGTTCGGCGTCCCGTTGACGCCGGTACTGCTCGAACGCCTCGCGTCCTGGACCGGTCGCGCTCAGCAGCGTGACCCGCCGGTCCTCCGGGTCGGGCTGACGGTCGACCAGCCCGCGGTCCACCAGGGACCGCACCTGCCGGCTGACCGTCGAGAGGTCGAGAAAGGTGTCGGCGGCCAGGTCGGTGGCCCGCCGGGGGCCGTCCATGACCAGGCGCGCCAGCAGGATCCGGTCCGCGGCACCGGGCTCGCTCTTCGTGTGGTGCTTGGCGACCGCGATCAGCCTGAGCATCCGTGCCACCTCGGTGGCCAGCCCGGGGGCGGCCGCCGTCGCGCTGAGCGCCCCGTTGACCGAGGCGGTGGGCTCCGCTTCCGAACCACGGACGGCTCCGGCGCCCGCGCGCTCGGCGCTGCGCCTCGGCGTCGTGCGTTCCATGAACGCCGCCCCCCGTCATCACTGGTTGCTTGTGTCCAGCAAGCATAGAGGAGGTTGCTTGCCCCGAGCAACTTAATAACCGGCGCCGGGAAGGTTACGCCACGGCCGTCACGATGTAGAACGTGACCGTCGCGAGGAACGGCCCGTCGGCCAGGTGCGCCAGCCACCGGTCCGCCGCCTCCCCGTCGAGGTACCCCGCGGCCACCGCCCGCCGCGTGGTGCGCTCCAGCCCGAGCACCCGGTCGGCGGCGCGGAGATCCCGGAAGACCGGGGTGACCGGAAGCACCGCGGGCACCGTGAAACCGGCCTCGGCGGCCAGCCGGGCGAGCTGCCTGCCGATGCTCCCGTTGCGGATCACCTCGTCCGCGACATAACGGGTGTAGGCGCGGGTCAGGGCCTCGTCGGGGTGATCGACGGCCAGGCTTCCCCAGTCCGGCTCCCCCATCACGAGCCGCCCGCCGGGCCCGAGGACGCGCCGGACCTCCCCGAGCACCCGGCAGGGGTCGGCGACATGCTGCAGCACCCGGTCGGTGCGGGCCCGGTCGACGGCCCCGCCGGGCAGTGCCAGGTCGTGGACGTCCCCCAGCCGGACGTCCACCCCGGGCCGGCCGGCGGCGCGCTCCCGGGCCGCCTCGACCATCGCCGGATCACGGTCGATCCCGATCACGGTGCCCGTCGCGGTGACCGCCTCCGCCAGGGCCCCGAGATCCGTCCCCGGACCGCACCCCAGATCGAGCACCGTCTGCCCGGCACGCACGTCGAGCTCGTCGAGCATGCGCCCCTTGTACGCGCGGCCGAGATCGCTCGCGGCCAGCCGGTCGAGATAGGCGATCGGGCCGGGCCCGACCGTCTCGAACGCGCGCGATGTCATGCCCCCAGTCAACCAGCCGACCCCTGCCTGCCGCCGGTGCTTTTCCGGGGCGCGGGCGGCTCATCGCGCCCACCGGACGGGTCACCGGCCACCACCGAGGTCACCCCGCGCCGGACGGCCTGCCGTTCAGGGACAGGGGCTCGTGGTGGTGCCACACCAGGTACCGGTCCTCCCGCCGCAACTCCGCGGAGCCCCACTCGACGCGCATGACCCCGCGGTCCATCGAGCACGCGTAGGCGACCAGGACAAGGCGGATGTCCTCGGGAAGAAGCCCGAGGTCGGGATGGGTTTCGGGCTCCTCGAGCTCATCCAGGCCCAAGTCCAGCGCCTGCTGCATGGGTTCGGGCCCATGCCGGCGGATCAGCTCGGCGCGGAACCCCGTGGCCCGCCGCAGGCGAGCCGCCGTGACCGGGACGTCCTTCTTCGCATACCGCAGCGGGTAGATCACATGGCCGGCGACGATCACCAGAGTGCGCCCCTGAAGGCGCACCGGCCTGGCATCCGCGATGGCCCCCAGACCCGCGGCGAGTTCCTCGTACTGCACCGCGTACAGCCCATGGCCGTATGCCTCCAAGGTCTGCGTGTGGACGCCCTCGTGCGCGTCGCGGGCCCTCGCGTGGGCCCGCAGCAGACAGGCCGGGATGACCTCCGCCAACTGCTCGGCCACCGCCCCGAACGTCTCCCGTGCCCACCGACTCACCGAGCCCACGAGGTACCCCCTCCTGGATGGACGCCGTCGCTGCGAGCAGCACCACCTGAAAACCGTGCTGTGCACGCGCCACGCACGCAAGACGGCACCGGCGCACGCCGGGGGCACACACCCGGAACCGGGACCGGGAACCCGCCGGTGGCCACGGCCCGTTCTCCGTGCGTGCTGGGTTTACTGACGGGCCCCTGGGTGGCGCTCGCGATCGTGGTCCCGCTGTTCCTGCTGGCAGCCCTGAGAAGGATCGTTCAATGGGCTCAGGACCGCGGGTGGCTGCCCGGACGCCTCAAGCGCGACACCCCGGGAACGCGTGGGGTCGGAGCGACCGCGACCGAGGAACTGCACGCGCTGCTGTATCCGAGCAAGCGCACCCAGTTGGAAGAGCGCCGGATCGAGCTGGTCCTTCGCGACGACGAGCACGACGGCGCCCCGAAGAGAACCGGAATCGATCTGGACGCCGGTATCGCCCGCATCGAGCCGCGGCCCTGATCGCTGCCATCGGCGCGGCCGACGACGTGACGAAGGCGTCCGACTACCCGATCCCGC
>JBEHXI010000299.1:0-8343 GCA_048498775.1 Actinomycetota bacterium
GGGCCGCAGACGCGTACGAGAGCGAAGGGGGCGGGGCGCAGCGGGTGGTGCGGGGACGCTGGAGCATATGTGTGGCGCCCGGAACAATCGGATCAGCCGACTGCTCGCCGGTAGGGCGCCGTAAATGTGCTGTCCCCGTACCGCCCGCGGAGAACCGCCCCCGACCCGAGCACACGCCGTAGGCGTACCCGGTGCACCGGGTACGCCGAGTGCGAGGGGAGGGGGAAAGAATGGGAGCACCCGCACCCAGAGCACCCGGGCACCCCTGCTCTGGGCAACACAGGCGCACCCCGTGCACCGAAGGCGCCCCGAGCACGGGGTGGCCATACCACTACGCGCGTAGATATGCTCGGGTGGTGACCATGTTGCCCCCCGTACCCGCCCACAGCCCGCAGGCCGCGGAGCGGCTGGCCGCGATGGCCGACGTGACCGCCTCCGACGCCGCCCTGCGCCGCTTCCTGCACGGGCTGCCCGGGGTGGACGCGGTCGGCCTCGAGGGCCGGGCCGCCACCCTCGGCACCCGTTCGATCAAGACCACGTCGAAGGCGTACGCCATCGACCTGGCGATCTCGATGGTCGACCTGACGACCCTGGAGGGCGCCGACACCCCCGGCAAGGTCCGGGCGCTGGCCGCCAAGGCCGTGCACCCCGATCCCACCGATCCGTCCACTCCCCGGGTGGCCGCCCTGTGCGTCTATCCGGACATGGCCGCCATCGCGAAGGAGGCCCTGGCCGGCAGCGGGGTGCGGGTCGCTTCGGTGGCCACCGCCTTCCCGTCCGGCCGGACGGTGCTGCCGGTCAAGCTGGCCGACACGGCGGCGGCCGTCTCCGCCGGGGCCGACGAGATCGACATGGTCATCGACCGGGGCGCCTTCCTGTCCGGCCGCTATCTCCAGGTGTTCGAGGAGATCAGGGCCGTCAAGGAGGTCTGCGGCACCGCGCACCTGAAGGTGATCTTCGAGACCGGCGAGCTGTCCACCTACGACAACATCCGCCGCTGCTCCTGGCTGGCGATGCTGGCGGGCGCCGACTTCATCAAGACCTCGACGGGCAAGGTGGCGGTCAACGCGACCCCGGCGAGCACCCTGCTGATGCTGGAGGCGGTGCGCGACTTCCGGGCGGCCACCGGGGTGCAGGTCGGTGTGAAGCCGGCCGGCGGCATCCGGACCAGCAAGGACGCGATCAAGTACCTGGTGATGGTCAACGAGACGGCCGGCGCGGACTGGCTGAGCGCCGACTGGTTCCGCTTCGGCGCCTCCAGCCTGCTCAACGATCTGCTGATGCAGCGTCAGAAACTGCGCACCGGGGCGTACTCCGGGCCCGACTACGTAACGGTGGACTGACACATGGCTTTCGAGTACGCGCCGGCTCCCGAGTCGCGCTCGGTGGTGGACATCGCGCCGAGCTACGGGCTGTTCATCGGCGGGGAGTTCACCGAGGGCGCGGGCGGCGGCCTGCGCAAGACGGTCTGCCCGGCCACCGAGGAGGTCCTGGCCGAGTACACCCAGGCCACCGCGGAGGACGTGGACCGGGCGGTGGCCGTGGCCCGCAAGGCGTTCGGCCCCTGGTCGGCGCTGCCCGGCGCGGAGCGCGCCAAGTACCTGTTCCGGATCGCCCGGATCATCCAGGAGCGCTCGCGGGAGCTGGCGGTTCTGGAGTCGCTGGACAACGGCAAGCCGATCCGCGAGTCCCGCGACACCGACCTGCCGCTGGTCGCGGCGCACTTCTTCTACTACGCGGGCTGGGCGGACAAGCTCGCCCACGCCGGTTTCGGCCCGGACCCGCGCCCGCTGGGCGTGGCCGCGCAGGTCATCCCGTGGAACTTCCCGCTGCTGATGCTGGCGTGGAAGGTCGCCCCGGCGCTGGCCTGCGGCAACACGGTGGTGCTCAAGCCCGCCGAGACCACTCCCCTGTCGGCGCTGTTCTTCGCGGACGTCTGCCGTCAGGCCGGGCTGCCCGCCGGGGTGGTCAACATCCTCACCGGCGACGGCTCCACGGGCGCGGAGCTGGTGGCGCACCCGGGCGTGGACAAGGTGGCGTTCACCGGCTCGACGGAGGTCGGCCGGCAGATCGCCCGCACGGTGGCGGGCACGGGCAAGAAGCTCACCCTGGAGCTGGGCGGCAAGGCGGCGAACATCGTCTTCGACGACGCGGCGCTGGACCAGGCCGTCGAGGGCATCGTCAACGGCATCTTCTTCAACCAGGGCCATGTGTGCTGCGCCGGCTCCCGGCTGCTGGTCCAGGAGTCCGTCGCCGACGAGTTGCTGGAGGCGCTGCGGCGGCGCATGGCCCTGCTGCGGGTCGGTGATCCGCTGGACAAGAACACCGACATCGGCGCGATCAACTCGGCCGAGCAGCTGGCCAGGATCCGGGAGCTGGCGGACGCCGGCGAGGCGGAGGGCGCCGAGCGCTGGTCGCCGGCCTGCGAACTGCCGTCGTCGGGCTACTGGTTCGCGCCCACCCTGTTCACCGGGGTCACCCAGGCGCACCGCATCGCCCGCGAGGAGGTCTTCGGGCCGGTGCTGTCGGTGCTGACGTTCCGCACGCCCGAGGAGGCGGTGGCCAAGGCCAACAACACGCCGTACGGGCTGTCGGCCGGGGTCTGGACGGAGAAGGGCTCGCGCGCGATGTGGGTGGCGGGCCGGCTGCGGGCGGGCGTGGTGTGGGCCAACACCTTCAACCGGTTCGACCCGGCGTCGCCGTTCGGTGGTTTCAAGGAGTCGGGTTACGGCCGCGAGGGCGGCCGCCACGGTCTGGAGGCGTATCTCGATGTCTGACGCGCGGCTGAGCGTCTTCAAGACCTACAAGCTGTTCGTCGGGGGGAAGTTCCCCCGGTCCGAGAGCGGGCGGGTGTACGAGGTGTCCGACTCCAGGGGCAACTGGCTGGCGAACGCACCGCTGGCGTCCCGCAAGGACGCCCGGGACGCGGTCGTCGCGGCGCGCAAGGCGTTCGGCGCCTGGTCCGGGGCGACGGCGTACAACCGCGGCCAGGTCCTGTACCGCGTCGCCGAGATGCTGCAGGGCCGCCGCGAGCAGTTCGCCCGCGAGGTGGCCGACGCCGAGGGGCTGTCCCGGGCGAAGGCGGCGGCGCTGGTGGACGCGGCGGTGGACCGCTGGGTGTGGTACGCGGGCTGGACCGACAAGATCGGGCAGATCGCGGGCGGCGCGAACCCGGTGGCCGGGCCGTACGTCAACTACTCCACGCCGGAGCCGACCGGGGTGGTGGCGGTGCTGGCGCCGCAGGAGTCGTCCTTCCTCGGCCTGGTCTCGGTGGTCGCGCCGGTGATCGCCACCGGCAACACCGCGGTGGTGGTGACCTCGGGGCGCGCCCCGCTGCCCGCGCTGTCGCTGGGCGAGGTGCTGGCCACCTCGGACCTGCCCGGCGGGGTCGTCAACCTGCTGTCCGGGCGGGCCGACGAGATCGGGCCGCACCTGGCGGCCCACGCGGACGTCAACGCGCTGGACCTGACCGGCGCGGCGGATCCGGAGCTGGCCCGGGAGCTGGAGGCGGCGGCCGCCGGCACCCTCAAGCGGGTGCTGCGCCCGGGCGCCCCGGACACCGCCGACTGGACGGCCGACCCGGGCATCGCGCGGCTCACCGCCTTCCTGGAGACCCGCACGGTCTGGCACCCGGCCGGCCGGTGACATACGTCAGTGGCCGGCGACCAGCCTGGTCGCCGGCCCGACGACGGGCAGCTGGGAGAGCGAGTCCCCGTCGGTCAGGGGCTTGGTGACGGCCGGGGTGCCGATGGGCTTGAAGTCTGCGATCTGGGTGCTCAGCCCGTTGGTCAGCGGGTCCACGCCGGTCTTGGCCAGCGGGTCGATCCGGAGCTTGGTGATCGGCCGCACCGACTGGGTGGTGCCGGTCATCACCGGCCCGCCGATCAGCTTGACGGTGTCGGACAGTTCGTCCGCCGACGCGGACGCCGCTCCCGCCGTCAGGGCGGCACCGGCCGCCGACAGCGCGACGGCGGCGCGCAGCAGGGCCGTTGAGGTGGGACGGGCACGATGCTTGGACATGGGGACCTACCTGACATGGCCGACATACTGGTCGATCACGTAGGGTATGCGATTCGATACGCTACGTCCAAGCCCGGCCCGCGTGGGTGCCGTCGCCGCGCGATGCCGCACACTGATGTCCCGTGACCACCGCCGAATCCCTCGACGTCCACGATCCGGCCGCCCGCCGTTCACCCGCGCTCGTCGTGCTGCTCGGCGGGCCCTCGGGGTCGGGGAAGTCCTCGCTGGCCGCCCGGACCGGCCTGCCGGTGCTCCACCTCGACGACTTCTACCGCGCCGGTGACGACCCGTCACTTCCGCTGCTGCCGGACGGCTCGGGCCCGGACTGGGACTCCCCGCTGTCCTGGGACGCCGACGCCGCGGTAGCCGCCATCGGCGAGCTGGCCCGCACCGGACGGGCCCGGGTGCCGGTGTACTCGATCGCCGCCAGCGCCGTCACCGGGGAGAGCCTGCTGGCGCTCGACGGCGCCGCGGCGTTCGTCGCCGAGGGCATCTTCGCCGCCGACCTGGTGGCCCGCTGCCGCGCGGCGGGGCTCCCGGCCACGGCGCTGTGCCTGAGCGGCAGCCCGCTCACGACCGCGTGGCGGCGCCTGCGGCGGGACCTGCGCGAGAGCCGCAAGCCGGTGCCCGTCCTGCTGCGCAGGGGCTGGCGGCTGCTGCGCGCCGAACGCGGCATCGTGGCGCGGCAGACGGCCCTGGGCGCCGAGGCGTGCTCCCAGGACGAGGCGCTGACCCGGATACACCGGGCGGCCACCGCCGTCCCGGGTGGTACGTAAGCGCAAAGCCGGCCGTACACACAGGCAAGGCGGGATCACGGGCCCCCCGACCCGTGATCCCGCCCTTCCTGCTCCCCCGTTCCCCGTTTTCCCCCAGTCGGTGGGGTGTTCAGGCGACCAGCTCGCCGAACACCTCGCTCTCGTCGCGGCCCCGGGCCAGCGCCTCGTCCTCGCGCAGGCGGCGCAGCGAGCGCCAGATGCCGCTCTTGACCGTGCCGACGCTGATGCCGAGTATGTCGGCGATCTCCGGGTCGGTGCGGCCCTCGTAGTAGCGCAGCACCAGCATGGTGCGCTGCGTCTCCGGCAGCTTGGCCAGCGCCTGCCACAGCACGGCGCGCAGCTCCGTCCCGCTCATCGCGTCGGACTCGCCGGCGGTCTCCGGCAGTTCCTCGGTCGGGTACTCGTTGAGCTTGCGGCGGCGCCAGGCGCTGATGTGCAGGTTGGTCATGGTGCGGCGCAGGTAGCCGCCGACCGCGGCCTTGTCGCTGATCCGGTCCCAGGCGCGGTAGGTGCAGAACAGCGCGCTCTGCAGCAGGTCCTCGGCCTCGTGGCGGTCACCGGTGAGGTGGTAGGCGGTCGCGTACAGCGAGGCACGGCGCTCGGCGACGTAGGCGGTGAAGTCCGCCTCGCTCGACGCGCTGCGCTCCCCCCGGGCCTCGCCGGACGCGGCCGCCGCTCCCCCCTCGATCGCGGTCATGTACGGCGCCCGTGCCCGGGTCACCGTCGATCCCGCGACAGTGGTGCGTCCGGTGCCACGCGCGCACCCCCGTCCGCTTGTGGCACCGGACAGCTCGACGGTCCACCCGGCGGTGTGCGGGCGCTGCCGCAGAGGCGCGGCGGAGGTGCTGGTGTGCGTGACGCTCATCTCGTGCCCCCGTAGGTGGACCGGCTGATCTGATGTCCACAAGCCTGTCGGATCAGTTTCATGGCGCTGTCCGGCGAGTGTCACAGCCGCGTCACAGCGGGCGGGCCCTTCGGTTCGCGCGCCCCCCGGCCGAGCTCGCCCATGCGGTCGAAGGCCGGCCGGGCCGTACGCCAGAATGACCCCCGTGCCCTTCCTGTTGCTGATTGAGGACGACGACGCCATCCGTACGGGTCTCGAGCTGGCCCTGACCCGGCAGGGGCACCGCGTGGTGTCCGCCGCCAGCGGGGAGGAGGGCCTGGAACGCCTGCGCGAGCAGCGTCCGGACCTGATCGTGCTGGACGTGATGCTGCCCGGCATCGACGGCTTCGAGGTGTGCCGCCGCATCCGGCGCAGCGACCAGTTGCCGATCATCCTGCTCACCGCGCGCAGCGACGACATCGACGTGGTCGTCGGCCTGGAGTCGGGCGCGGACGACTACGTGGTCAAGCCGATCCAGCCGCGGGTGCTGGACGCGCGGATCCGGGCGGTGCTGCGCCGCGGCGAGCGGGACAGCTCCGACTCGGCGGCGTTCGGATCGATCACCATCGACCGGTCCGCGATGACCGTCACCAAGGACGGCCAGGAACTGCAACTGACCCCGACCGAGCTGCGGCTGCTGCTGGAGCTCAGCCGCCGGCCCGGGCAGGCCCTGTCGCGGCAGCAGTTGCTGCGGCTGGTGTGGGAGCACGACTACCTGGGCGACTCGCGCCTGGTCGACGCCTGTGTGCAGCGGCTGCGGGCGAAGGTCGAGGACGTGCCGTCGTCACCGAAGCTGATCCGCACCGTCCGCGGGGTCGGTTACCGGCTGGATCCGCCGCAGTGACGGTGCGGGCGGTGGTGGCGGGGCTGGCGGCGCGGCTGGCCCGGCTGCGGTTCGGGAGCCTGCGGCTGCGCCTGGTGGCGGTGTTCGGGGCGGTGGCGCTGACGGCGGCGGTGTCCGCGTCGGGCATCGCGTACTGGCTGAACCGCGACGCGGTCCTCACCCGCGCCCAGAACGCCGCGCTGAACGACTTCCGGGCCTCGATGACCCGTATCGTCGGCTCGCTGCCGGCCGATCCGCCCTGCGACGAACTGCAGGAGGCGGCCAGCCGCATGGCGCAGAGCACCCAGAACTACCAGGTGCTGCTGATAGGCGCCGACGCCTCCGGCAACCCGTGCGCGGCCACCTCCGACCGGGACGTGTTCACCCTGGACCAGGTGCCGGCGGCGCTGCGGGCGGCGGTCGGGAAGCGGCGGGCGCTGGAGGACGGCAACGAGTCCGCGTACCACCTGTACTGGATGCGCGCCACGCCGGGCGGGCGGCCCTTCCTGGTCGGCGGGGCGCGGATGGCCGGCGGCGGGCCGACCGGCTACATGTACAAGTCGCTGGACGCGGAGCGTTCCGACCTCGACTCGCTGGCCTGGTCGCTGGGGATCGCCACCGCGCTGGCGCTGATCGGCGCGGCGCTGCTGGCCGAGGCGGCCGCCTCCACGGTGCTGCGGCCGGTGCAGCGGCTCGGGGACGCGGCGCGGCGGCTGGGCGAGGGCCGGCTGGACACCCGGCTGCGGGTGTCGGGCACCGACGAACTCGCCGAACTCTCGCGGACGTTCAACAACGCGGCCGAGGCGCTGCAAGGGCGGGTGGAGGAGCTGAGCGCCCGCGAGGAGGCCAGCCGCCGGTTCGTCGCCGACATGTCGCACGAGCTGCGCACCCCGCTGACCGCGATCACCGCCGTCACCGAGGTGCTGGAGGACGAGGCCGACTCGCTCGATCCGATGATCGCGCCGGCGGTCCGCCTGGTGGTGACCGAGACCCGCAGGCTCGGCGACCTGGTCGAGAACCTGATGGAGGTCACCCGCTTCGACGCGGGCACCGCCCGCCTCACCCTGGACGCGGTGGACGTCTCCGACATGGTGACCGCCTGCATCGACGCCCGCGCCTGGCTGGACGCCGTGCAACTGGACGCGCCCCGCGGCATCGTCGTCCGCCTCGACCCGCGCCGCCTGGACGTCATCCTGGCCAACCTGATCGGCAACGCGCTCAAGCACGGCGGCTCGCCGGTGCGGGTCACGGTCCGCACCGAGCCGTCCGACGGCGGGCCGGATGCGGGGGACGTGCTGGTGGTCGAGGTCGCGGACAACGGGCCTGGCATCCCGGAGAACGTCCTGCCGCACGTCTTCGACCGCTTCTACAAGGCGGACGCCTCCCGCAAGCGCTCCGAGGGCAGCGGTCTGGGCCTGTCCATCGCCCAGGAGAACGCGCACATCCACGGCGGCACCATCACCGCCGCCAACCGGCCGGAGGGCGGCGCCCTGTTCACCCTGCGGCTGCCGATCCCGGCCGAGGAGCCGGCACAGCGGCCCGACGGCGAGGAGGAACGGTGAGGGCTTCGACCGGGCGACGGGCGGCGGCCCTGGCACTGGCGGCGCTCGGCGGCACGACGCTGGCCGGGTGCGGCATCAGGGCCACCAGCGTGCCCGTGGACGCGGGGGCGGGGCCCACCCGGGTCTCGTGCGCGGTGCCGGACGGCCCGCGGACATCGCCCTCGCCCTCGCCCTCGGTGGCCCCGTCGGTGGCGCCTTCGGCTTCTTCCTCGGTTTCTTCCTCGGTTTCTTCTTCAGCGTCTTCCTCGGTTTCTTCTTCAGCGTCTCCCTCGGCGTCTC
>JBEHXI010000300.1:0-8334 GCA_048498775.1 Actinomycetota bacterium
GTGCCGGTGCGCCCGTACCCGCTGCCGCACGCGATCTCGACGCGCTCGGCCGAGGCGCGCGTCCAGGCCTCGCGCAGCGCGGCCACCGCGGCGGCGCGGTCCGCGGGCAGCCGGAAGTCCGGCCAGCGCAGCCAGCGGGCCTCCCACGGAACGGGCGGCGGCCGGCGGCCCAGCAGGTACAGCCCCAGGTCGGGGACGGGACCGGGCGGCAGCCGCCTGACGCCCCGGCCGCGTACCAGCCGGCCGGAGGGCAGGCGCAGCACACCGGGCGCCGCCGGGTCCCAGGCCCCGGGCACCGGCGGGCCTGGTGCCCCGTCAGGCGTGCCGTGGCCGTCCGCGCGGCCCGCGGCGGCGCTCACTCCTCCGGCCCGTAGACCGCCCGCAGCGCGTCCGCCACGGTGGCCGCGGCCTGCTCCCGGTCCAGGCCGAGTCGCCGGGCGCGCTGCGCGTACCCGGCCGCCGCGGCCGCCGCCTCGCGCCGGGCGGCGTCACCCGCGGCGGCGATGAACGTGCCGTGGCGGCCCCGGGTCTCGATCACGCCGTCCGACTCCAGGGCGCGGTACGCCTTGGCGACGGTGTTCGCCGCGAGGCCGAGGGTCTCGGCGAGCCCGCGGACCGTCGGCATCCGGTACCCCACCGGGAGGACCCCGGCGCGCGCCTGTCCGGCGATCTGCTCGCGCAGCTGCTCGAAGGGCGCGGTGGCGGACGTCGGATCGACGGTGATCTTCAGGCTCACGTACGGTCTCCCGGCGGGTTCGGCGAATTCGGTGGATTCGGCGATGCTGCGGCGCGCTTGCTGGTGTCACTCATTGTGCGGCAGGACCACCGCCCTTCCCGGGCCGTCCGGGCGGTGGGCGATCGGGTCGCCGGGCCGGTGCCAGTGCAGCAGGAACCGCTCGCCCCTGCGGTAGGCCTCGATGCCCGCCCGGCAGTACGCCACCATGTCGTCGGGCAGCGCGTCCAGCGGGTACCAGCCGATCTGCGAGCACTTGGCGGGCTCGTTGTTGACCGGCTCGCCCTCCCAGCGGCGCACCTCGAAGAACCAGCCGATCCGCGCGGAGCCGGTGGGCGACCGGTGCTGCATCACCAGCGCCACCCGGGCGTCCGCCGGGTCGATCCGGACGCCGATCTCCTCGCCGGCCTCCCGGATCGCCGCGGCGCGCACGTCCTCCCCGTCCTCGACGTGCCCGCTGGGCGCGTTCAGCAGCCCGTCGGCGTACCCGGTGCCGGACCGGCGGGCGAGCAGCACCTCCGCGCCGCGCCGGACGATCAGGTGCACGTCGACGACCTCGGTGTGCCGTCGCGGCGGTGCCGGGTCGGCCACCACGGCGTACCGCTCGTCGTGGACCTCGCGCCCCCACAGCGCGCTGTCGTGGGCGAGGTGTTCGAGGTGGGTGCGCCCGCCGAGCGGGGCCAGCAGGGCGGTCAGCCCGGCGGCGGCGATGCCGGCGCGCTCCCCGGTGCCGCCCGGCTGCTCCCAGTGGCCCTCGACGAGGACCAGCCGCCCGGCCCGCAGGCCGCCGGCGCCGCCCCTGCGCAGCAGCCCGGCCCAGCGGCGCAGCGCCGCCGCAGGATCCGGCAGCGCCCACACCACATGGCGGGCCAGCACCACGTCGAACCGGCCGGCCGCCACCGGAGGATCCGCCGCGTCGCCGACCAGGACCCGGGCCGAGGTCCCGGCGAGCTTGGCCGCGGCGCGCTCGGCCATCCGCGGCGCGGAGTCGATCGCGGTGACCCGGTGTCCCTGCTCGGCGGCGAGCAGGGCCAGGCTGCCGGTGCCGCAGCCGAGGTCCAGCACGTCGCACGGCTCGTCCGGGAGCCAGGCGCGCAGCCGGTCCGCCCAGGCCCGGCGGACCCGCGGGTCGCGCAGGCCGTGGTCGGGTTCGTCGTCGAAGGTCGCGGCCGCGGCGTCCCAGACGTTCTCACTCGTGCCCGTCGTCACCATGCCCGGATCCTCGCATCCACCACTGACAGCGCCCGGTCTCCGGGCGCTCAGCGCAGCCCGAGGGTGCGGTAGCGGGCGCGGCGCGCGGCCAGGCGGGCGGCGCGGTCGGCGGTGCGCAGCGCGCCCAGTTCGGCGCCGAGTACGCCGCCGAGGCTGGTCAGGAAGGGCTTGGGCGCGTCCGCCGCGTCCGGGTCCTCCGCCACGATGCGGTCGACGATGCGGTGTTCCAGCAGGTCGGCGGAGCGCACGCCCTGGCGGTCGGCGACCTCGAAGGCCTTCTCCGTCGTGCGGTACAGGATCGCGGAGGCGCCCTCCGGCGGGAGCGGTGAGAGCCAGGCGTGGCGGGCGGCCAGCACCCGGTCGGCGGGCAGCAGGGCCAGCGCGCCGCCGCCCGCGCCCTGCCCGAGCAGCAGGCACAGGGTCGGGGCGGGCAGGGTGACCAGGTCGGCGAGGCTGCGGGCGATCTCGGCGGCCAGCCCGCCCTCCTCGGCCTCCTTGCTGAGGATGGCGCCGGCGGTGTCGACGACGGTGACCAGCGGCAGGTCGAGTTCGGCCGCGATCCGCATGCCGCGCCGCGCCTCGCGCAGCCCCGCGGGGCCCAGTGCGCCGGGCGCGTGGTTGTGGTCGTGCCCGACGACGACGCAGGGCTCCGGGCCGAACCGGGCCAGCGCCACCATCAGCCCGGGGTCGCGCTCCCCCGCGCCGGTGCCGCTGAGCGGGGTGACGTCGGTGGCCGCGTAGCGCAGCAGTGCCCGCAGGCCGGGGCGGTCCGGGCGCCGGGAGCGGCGGATCGATTCCTCGGTGGACGGCACGGTCCGCGGGGTGTCGTCATGCTCGGGGGCGGGCGGGGCCTCGCGCCGGTCGCCGCACAGCACGTCGAGCACCCGGGCGGTGGCCCTGGCCAGTTGGTCGGGCGGCAGGACCGCGTCCACCAGGCCGTGTGCCAGGAGGTTCTCGGCGAGCTGGACGCCGGGCGGGAACTCGGTCCCGTGGAGTGCCTCGTGCACCCGCGGGCCGAGGAAGCCGATGAGCGCGCCGGGTTCGGCGGCCGTGACGTGCCCGAGCGATCCCCAGGAGGCGAGGACTCCGCCGGTGGTGGGGTGGCGCAGGTAGACCAGGTAGGGCAGTCCGGCGGCCTTGTGGTCGGCGATGGCCGCGGCGACCTTGACCATCTGCAGGAAGGCGACGGTCCCCTCCTGCATGCGGGTGCCGCCGGAGGCGGGGAACGCCAGCAGCGGCAGCCGGCGCTCGGTCGCCCGTTCCACGGCCCGCACCAGGCGCTCGCCCGCCGCGACGCCGATCGAGCCGGCCAGGAAGGCGAACTCGCAGGCCACCACCGCCACCGGGCGGCCGCCGAGCCGGCCCTCGCCGGTCAGCACGGACTCGTCGAGGCCGGTGCGCTTGCGGGCCCGTTCGAGATCGGCCCGGTAGGCGGGGTCGTCGGGCAGCCGGGTGACCGGTTCGTCCCAGCTGTGCCAGGTGCCGGCGTCCACGACGGTCTCGATCAGCGCTTGCGCGGTCATACCGGCACCCTGCCACGCTCCGGTCCCCGTTAATCCGATCAGCGGATGTGAGGTGCCCGGCAGTGGGTCCGCCGGGCACCTCGGGCCACGCGTCTCAGCTCAGCGCCGAAGCGCAGGTGGTGGGGCTGGCGTTCGCGGGGTCGAGGGCGTTGGCGACCTCGTGGTACGCGATGTGGTCGGTGACCCCGATCAGCACGTGCTCGGACAGGTCGACCGAGCACAGGTCCTGCAGCAGGACGTTGTGCACGTCGGATCCGGACAGGAACTGCGAGGCGTACGGGGTGACCACCTCGTCGTACTTGGTGGCGATGACGGTGTAGTGCACACCCGGCACGGTGTCGCCGCCCGCGTTGAGCTTCTGGATGAACGCCGACCCGGCCTCCTGGTCGGTCAGCCCGGCGGGCAGGATGCCCTGGATGACGTCGGCCGCGCCGGGGAAGTACGGGAGGATCTTCGTCAGCCCGTCGAGCGTGGTGCCGTGGTTGTCCGGGGCGATGCCGACCAGGGCGTTGACCTTGGCCGCGCCGCCGAGGAACTTCAGGTAGTAGCGCGGCATCATGCCGCCCTGGGAGTGGCCGACCAGGTCGACCTTGGACGTGCCGGTGGCGGCGAGCACCGTGTCGACGAAGCTCGACAGCTGCTGTGCCGAGTCGGCGATGGGCCCGAGCCCGCCGATGAGCGTCTCCCCGGGGAGCATGCCGTAGTCGAAGGAGAAGACGCAGTAGTCGCGGGCCTCCAGGTACGGCGCGAGGGACAGCCAGTTGTCGGTGCCGTTGCCGAACGTGCCGTGGACGAGCACCACGGGACGCGGGTGCTGCGCGGAGGGCCGGCAGGAGTAGTCGTTCCAGCCGCTGCTGGGGGCGGACGCCGCGCTGGCCGCGGTGGGGGTCGCGGCCAGTGCGGTCGCCGCCAGGGCGAGCGCCGACAGCGCGGTGAGCACACGCCGGCGCGGAGCAGGCCTGCCGGATCTGGTGGATGGTGCGGACCGGGGGTGGAAGGGCAGCCTCATGCGATCTCCTCGCAAGTCAGGGAATGACAGCCACCACTCGCCCTGTGATCCGGATCACAAGTCTGCTGTGTGCGCGATAACTTACCCGCCAGTAAAGAGGCGGGGCCAGTTACTTGCCGGTAAAGAATTGGTCATACAAGGGAAACCCCACGGCTCACTCGTGATAACGGGGCGCGCATGACGGCACGTCACCCGATGAGGTGTCAGCCGAACGAGGTGGGGCCTGCGCTGTCAGCCCGCGCTGCCCGGGCTGGAGTGCCACAGCTTGCGGCCGGTGGCCGCCTGGTCCCCGGCGGGCCGCAGGTCGGCCCAGGGGTTGAGCTCGTAGCCGGTGGGCAGCTGGATGCGGCGGTCCGTCGCCGGGCCCGCCCCGGCCTCCTCCGGCGGCCCCTCGGCGAGCTCCGCGCGGACCGCCTCCGGCCCGGCCTCGGCCCGCAGCCGGACCAGGTCCGCGAGGTTCCAGGCGGCGGAGCCGACCACGCTGAGGCTGCGCGGGCCGCGCCGCTGCACCACGCCCCGCACCAGCAGCAGCCAGGAGTGGAAGACGGTGTGCGCGCAGGCGGCGTGGCTGTCGTCGAAGAACGCGCAGTCCACCAGCCCGCTGCCGTCGTCGAGGGTGGTGAAGATGACCCGGCGCCCGGAGCGGATCGGCGGGGTCTGGGTGGCCGCCTTCGCCCCGGCGACCAGCACCGTCTCGCCGTGCCGCACCCCGCGCAGCCGGTCTGCCGGTACGGCGCCGATCTCCGCCAGGAACGCCCGGTGGTCGTCCATCAGGTGCCGGGAGGCGTCCATCCCCAGGATGTCCAGCTCGGCGCCCAGCCGTTCGTCCGCGTCCATCTCGGGCAGCCCGGCGGGCGGCGCGGACTCCCCCACCGCCAGCGGCAGTTGACCGTCGTACGCGGCGGCCGCCCGGCCCTGCCGGTGCAGTTCGGCGACCTGGAGCAGCAGGTCGCGGCGGCCCGCGCCGAACCGGTCCAGCGCGCCGACCTGGACCAGGCGCTCGGCGACCGGGCGGCCGGGACGGGCCCGCTGCCACAGGTCCTGCAGCGAGGAGTACGGCTGGCCGGCCACCAGCCGGGCGGTCTCGGCCTCGCTGATGCCGTGCACCTCCGAGAGCGCCAGCCGCAACCCCCACGCCCCGGACACCAGTTCGATCCGATAGGCGGCGCCCGACGCGTTGACGTCCAGCGGGAGCACCGGGACCCCGTGCCGCCGCGCGTCCGCCAGCAGCAGCCGCTTGGGGTACATGCCGGGGTCGTGGGTGAGCAGGCCCGCGTAGAAGGCCGCCGGGTGATGGGCCTTGAGCCAGGCTGACTGGTAGGTGGGCACCGCGAAGGCGACGGCGTGCGCCTTGCAGAAGCCGTAGCTCCCGAACGCCTCCAGGATCTCCCAGGTGTGCCGGATGACCTCGGCGGAGTAGCCGCGCCGGGCCGCCTCGGCGCCGAACCAGGCCCGCACCCGGCCCTGCCGGTCCGGGTCGGACAGCGCCCGCCGGGCCTCGTCGGCCAGCGAACGGTCGCACCCGGTCAGGATGCGCATGACCTCGATCACCTGCTCGTGGAAGACCACCACCCCGTAGGTCTCGCGCAGCGGCTCCTCCAGGTCCGGATGCGGGTAGTGCGGCTCCCTGCGGCCGTGCCGGGCGGCGATGAACGGGCGGACCATGTCGGCCGCCACCGGACCCGGCCGGAACAGCGAGATGTCGACCACCAGGTCGTGGAAGGTGCTCGGTTGCAGGCGCCCCACCAGGTCCCGCTGCCCGGGCGACTCGATCTGGAAGCAGCCCAGCGTCTCCGCGGACTGGATGAGCCGGTAGGTCGCCGCGTCCCCGGGCGGCACCTGCTCCGGGTCGTCCAGGTCGAGGTGCTCGCCGGTGGTCCGGTGGATCTCGGCGACGGCGTGCGCCATCGCGGACTGCATCCGCACCCCCAGCACGTCCAGCTTGAGCAGCCCGAGCTCCTCCACGTCGTCCTTGTCGAACTGGGACATCGCGAAGCCCTCGCCGCTGGTCGGCACGATGGGCGTGCGGTCGCGCAGCCCGGCGTCGGAGAGCAGCACCCCGCACGGGTGCATGGCGATCCCGCGCGGCAGCGCGTCCAGCGCCTCGACCAGCCCCCACAGCCGGCCGTGGTCCTCCGCGGCGACCGCGCGCAGTTCGGGCAGTTCGGCGAGGGCGGCCCGGGCGTCGCGGGCGCGGATGTGCGGGAATGACTTCGCCAGCCGGTCCACCTCGGCCGGGTCCATCCCGAGCGCGGCGCCCACGTCCCGGATGGCGTGGCGGACCCGGTAGGTCTCCGGCATCGCCACGGTCGCCACCCGCTCGGCGCCGAACCGATCGAAGATCGCCCGGTAGACCTCCAGGCGCCGCGCGGACTCCACGTCGATGTCGATGTCGGGCAGCACGCTGCGCCGCCGGGAGAGGAACCGCTCCATGAGCAGGCCGTGGTCGAGGGGGTCCGCGGTGGCGATGCCGAGCAGGTGGTTGACGAGCGAGCCGGCGCCGGAACCGCGGGCGGCGACCCGGATGCCCAGCGCCCGGGTGTCGTCGACCACCTGAGTCACCGTCAGGAAGTACCCGGCGAACCCGTGGTACGCGATGATGGCCAGTTCCTCCTCCAGCCGGTCCCACCGGGCGCGGTCGCGGTCGTACCGCCGGGCCACCATGGCCGCGGCGCACCGGGACCGCAGCACCCGGTCCGCGCTGCGGGTGCCCGCCCCGACCAGTTCGGGCTCCGGGAGGTGGACCCGCCCGATGCCCAGATCGGCGCCGGGGTCCACCCGGCACTCGGCGGCCGCCTGTTCGGTGGCGCGCAGCAGCCGGTGGGCCGCCTCCCGCCGCAGCCCGGCCGCCTCGGCGACCCGCTCGGCGGTCCGCGCCATCGTGGCGGTGTCCTTCAGCCAGCGCTCCCCGCTGTCCAGCGACTCCTGGCGGCGCAGGTCGATCGGGACCAGCCGGCGGGCCGCGTCCAGCACGTCCGCGACCTCCCCGAGCCCCGGGTCGGCGTAGCGCACCGCGTTGGTCAGCACGGCGGGAACGCCCTGCTCGGCGGCGAAGCCCAGGGTGCGGGCGGCCAGCCGCAGCGATCCGGGGCCGGTACCCGGCCGCCCGTGGTGCACCACCTCCAGCCGCACCGCGTCGCCGTACACCTCGCGCCAGGGCCCGAGCAGCCGCGCCGCCCGGTCCGGCCGCCCGGCGGACAGCGCCCGCCCCACCTCGGAGTCCGGGCCGAGCAGCACCGTCAGCCCGGCGCCGGCGGCCTCCAGGTCCGCCCAGCGCAGCCGGGGCCCGTCCGCGGCGGTGTGCGCGGCGGTGATCAGCCGGCACAGCCCGGCCCAGCCGGCCGCCCCGTCCCGGGCGAGGAAGACCACCCGGGGCGCCGACTCGTCGATGAAGGCGCCGCCGCGCACCGGCGTACGCCGGCGGGCCGCGCCGGTCTCCACCGCGGCCGGAACGGCCAGTTCCGTGCCGAACAGCGGCCGCACCCCGGCCCGCGCGCAGGCGGCGGCGAACCGCACCGCACCGGCGACGGTGTCCCGGTCGGTCAGCGCGACGGCGTCCATCCCGCGCTCGGCGGCCCGTTCGGCCAGCGCCTCGGGGTGGCTGGCCCCGTAGCGCATGGAGAAGCCGGACACCGCGTGGAGGTGCGTAAAACTCCCCATGCGCACCTCCCGCTCCTCACCGCACCCCCCTCACCACGGACCTCTTCCTCCCCACCATAGACCAGTTCTCGAACGCCTGTACGGTTCGGAGGGTGTGGTGAAAGCGCAGGTCGAAACGGGTGGCCGGAAGCCCTACGGCTCGGGCGTGGGGGCGGGCGCCTCGGTCTTCTCCCGCGCGGGCGCCTCGGTCTTCTCCC
>JBEHXI010000301.1:0-8270 GCA_048498775.1 Actinomycetota bacterium
ACCTTCCCTCGGACCCCCCCCCCCCCCCCCCCCCCCCGCTTCCTGGAGTGCTACCGGGAGCTGGCTCAGGCGCTCACCGCCCGCCCCGACCCCACCAGGCTCCAGCCGGACCGTTTCACCGCCTTCACCGGCGCGCTCCACGGGCTCGCCGACCTGGCCGCCGAACAGCCCGGCGCCGCCCTCGCCGGGGCGCTGCGCTCGGAGCCCGCGCTGCGCGCCCTGGAGGCCGCCTGCCGGGCGCGGTCCGCCGACCCGGTCCTGGCCGGGGCCGCCGTCCGCCATCTGGTCGCCGCCACCGCCGAGCTGGAACGGGAACTGCGCCCGCTGTCCCTGCCCTGGTACGGCGCGGACCGGCTCGGCGGCACCGACCTGTGCCACGTGACCTGCGGCGGCCCGGCCGCGCTCGCCGGCCTGGCCGCCGGCCGGCGGCACGGCATGCCGCTGCTGGTCACCGAGCACGGCGTCCGGCTGCGCGAGCGCCACCTGGCCGCGCTGGCCGCCGGGGTCCCCGCGCAGGTCCGGGCCGTCACCGCCGCCTTCCACCGGCTGCTCGCCGAGGCGGTCTACCGGCAGGCGGCCGTGATCACGTCCGCGAACGGGCACGTCCGCCGCTGGCAGGAGCGCTGCGGCGCCCCGGCCGACCGGCTGCACACCATCCACCCGGGCCTGGACTCCGGCGCGCTCGCCGGTGCCGGGGAGGCCGCCGAGGCGGCGGGCGCCCCCGATCCCGGGGACCGCACGCTGGCCTGGGTCGGCCACGTCGAACCGGCCAAGGACCTGGTGGGGCTGCTGCATGCCTTCGCCGCCGTCCGGCAGGCCGAGCCCGCGGCCCGGCTGCGGATCGTCGCGCTGCCCGACCGACGTCCCGAGGGCGCCGCCCACCTCGCCCGGGTGCGCGCGCTGGCCGCCCAGCTCTTCCCCGACGAGGCCGCCGACACCGCCACCGCCGGGGAGAGCCCGGTGACCTTCGAGGAGATCGGCACCCCCCGGCTGCCGGGCCGCGCCGACGCCTACGCGGCGGGCGGGATCGTGGTGCTCTCCAGCACCGTCGAGGGCTTCCCGGTGACGTTGGTCGAGGCCATGCTCTGCGGCCGGGCCACCGTCTCCACGGACGTCGGCGCGGTCCGGGAGGTGATCGGCGGCACCGGCCTGGTCGTCCCGCCGCGCAACCCGCGCGCCCTCGCCGAGGCCTGCCTGGAACTGCTGCGGGACCCGCCGCGGCGTGCCCGCCTGGGCGCCGCGGCCCGCTCCCGCGCCCAGGAGCTGTTCACCGTGGAGCGCAACGTCGCCGCCTTCCGCGGCATCTACCGCGAGCTGGCCACCCACCGCGGCCCGGCGCCCCGGGCCGCCGCGCCGGTGCCCTTCGCGGTCCCCGCCGAGCTGCGGGTGCCCGTCGGCCTGCCGCATGCCCGCCGCCGGCCGGCCTGGGCCCGCGAACCGGTCGCGGCCAGAGCGGGGCGGCAGGCATGAGAGGCGGCCCCGCCGATCCCGTCCTGGAGCTGATGCACCGCCACCGGTGGTGCGCCGCCGCCGTCGACCCCCTGGAGATCGCCGCCGGTCTGGAGGCCCACGGGCTCACCGACCGCGGCGCCGCCGCCTACCGGCACCGCGACGTCTTCTCCCTGGCCGAGGAGTTGTTCGCGCGCGTCCCCCGGGAGGCGGACGCGGCCGGCCCCGCCGAGGAGCCGGAGGCGGCGGGCCGCGGCGTCCACCCGCTGACCGTCCTGGCCCACCTGCTGCCCGCGCTGCTGTTCACGGCCGGGCTGTACGCGGCCGGGCTGCCCGGCGTCGCCGGGCCGGTGGTCCTGGGCGCCGCCGCCCTGAGCACCGCCGCCGCGGCCCTGGCGGTGCGCACCGGCCCGCTGCGCACCGCGCGACCGGCCGGCGGGGGGACCGCCGCCTGGGCGTGGACCTGCTGGCTGCTCTGCCACGCGCTGTGCGGCCCGCGGGCCCACGCCGCGCTGCTGCGGCCCCGGCCCGGCGCCGGCTCCGGCTCTGTCCTGGCCGCCCTGCTGCGCCCGGACGCGGCGGCGACGGCCGCGTTCCTCGGCTGGACCCTGGCGCTCCCGGCCGCCGCCTGGTGCGCCGGCCGCTTCGCCCGCCTGGCCCGCGGCCGGCTGGCGGGCAGCCGCGGCCTGGCCGAGTTCGCCACCCGGGCCCGGCTGCTGCTGGCCGGCACCCTCGGGGCGTCCACGGCGCTGCTGGTGGCGCTGCTCGCGGCGGCCTTCGCGGCCCTGGGCGTCCGGCCGGACGGCACCGGGCTCGCCGGTGCCGCGGCGCTCGGGCTGCTGCTCCTCACCGCCCGGCTGCTGGCCGCCCACGGCGCGCGGGGCGCCGCCGCGGTCGGCCTCGGAGCGGCCTGCGCCGTCGAGGCCGCCGGACTCGCCGTCGCCGCGGCGGCCCGCTGGTGCGGCGGCGGCCCGGCCGGCCCCGCGCTGCGCGCCCTGGCCTCGTTCACCGGCCCCGTGCCGCTCCAGGCCGCGGCCTGCGGGCTCGCCGCCGGCGTGCTGACCGTCCGCGCCCTCGCCGTGCTCGGCCGGGCCGGCACCCACTGCTTCGCGGCGTCCGCCGCGGATCCCGCCGTACCACCGGATCAGGAGAACCGTTGATCACCTTCCAGTCCGCCGGGCGGCCCGCCGCCGCCCCCGCCGCCGCACGCCGCCGGGACGGCCGCCGATGAGGGTGCTGCTGCTCGGTGCCGATGGATTCCTCGGCCGCCACGTGGCCGAACGGCTGCTCGCCGATCCCGCCGTCCAGCTGACCGCGCTCGGTCGCCGGGACGACTCCGATGTCCGCTTCGACCTGTCCAGCGGCAGCCCGGGCGCCCTCGCCCGGTTCCTGGACGCCGTCCACCCCGGCGTGGTCGTCAACTGCGCGGGGACCATGCGCGGCGGCGCCCGCGAACTGGTCCGGCACAACACCGTGGCCGTGGCCACCGTCTGCGAGGCGCTGCGCCGCAGCAGCTGCGGCGCGCGCCTGGTCCACCTGGGCTGCTCCGCGGAGTACGGCCCGTCGCCGAGCGGGGCGTCGACCCCGGAGGAGGCGGTGCCGCGCCCCGGCGGCCCGTACGGGGTGAGCAAGCTCGCCGCCGCGGAGCTCGTGCTGGGCTCCGGGCTTGACGCCATCGTGCTGCGGGTGTTCACCCCCGTCGGCCCCGGCACCCCGGCCGCCTCGCCGCTGGGCCGCCTCGCCGAGGCGCTGCGCCGCGCCATGCAGAACGGCGAGAACGAGCTGAGAACCGGCAACCTCGGTGCCCGCCGCGACTTCGTGGACGTCCGCGACGTGGCCCGGGCGGTGCACGCGGCGTCGCTGTCCGCCGCGCAGGGCGTCGTCAACATCGGCACCGGTCACGCCGTGCGGCTGCGGGACGTGCTGGCCGGCCTGGCCCGGGTGGCCGGCTATCCCGGGGCGCTGCTGGAGCACGACGAGGTGAACGGGGTGCCGCTGCCGCCCGGCCCCGGCCCGGCCCCGTACCCGGACGGCTGCGGCCCCTGGCAGCAGGCCGATGTGCGGACCGCCCGGGACCGGCTGGGCTGGCGCCCCCGGATCGGCCTGGAGGAGTCGCTCGCCGACATCTGGATGGAGGCGGCCTGCCGGGTGTGAGCCGTGTCTCGGACGGGCTGTCCGAAGGGTGGGCAGACGGCGGCCGTACCGTTGGTGGCAATCCACCGAAAACGGGCGTATCACCGCGAGGGTGGCACCCCTGCCCGGCATATGAGCCGGAATCGTCTCGACCCCCGGAACGGGTGTCTCGGAATATCGACGGGCGTGGCAATGTTGACGGAGGCATCACCTCCCGCTCGCGCGGGGGCGTGCCCCATCGCACTCCCACCGATCTACGGAGTCCCCGTGTCGCTGCCACCCCTGGTCGAGCCGGCTGCCGAGCTCACCGTCGACGAGGTCCGCAGGTACTCCCGTCACCTGATCATCCCGGACGTCGGGATGGACGGGCAGAAGCGCCTGAAGAACGCCAAGGTGCTCTGCGTCGGCGCGGGCGGCCTCGGTTCCCCGGCGCTGATGTACCTGGCCGCCGCAGGCGTGGGCACTCTCGGCATCGTCGAGTTCGACGAGGTCGACGAGTCCAACCTGCAGCGCCAGATCATCCACAGCCAGTCCGACATCGGCCGCTCCAAGGCCCAGTCGGCGCGCGACTCGGTGCTCGGCATCAACCCGTACGTCAACGTGGTTCTCCACGAGGAGCGTCTCGACTCCTCCAACGTGATGGAGATCTTCGCCCAGTACGACCTGATCGTCGACGGCACCGACAACTTCGCGACGCGCTACCTGGTGAACGACGCCTGTGTGCTGCTGAACAAGCCGTACGTGTGGGGTTCGATCTACCGCTTCGACGGACAGGCGTCGGTCTTCTGGAGCGAGTACGGGCCGTGCTACCGCTGCCTGTACCCGGAGCCCCCGCCGCCCGGCATGGTGCCGAGCTGCGCCGAGGGCGGCGTGCTGGGCGTGCTGTGCGCGTCCATCGGGTCCATCCAGGTCAACGAGGCCATCAAGGTCCTCACCGGCATCGGCGAGCCGCTGGTCGGCCGGCTGATGATCTACGACGCCCTGGAGATGACCTACCGCACGGTCAAGGTCCGCAAGGACCCCGAGTGCGCGGTGTGCGGCAAGAACCCGACGGTCACCGAGCTCATCGACTACGAGGCGTTCTGCGGCGTCGTCTCCGAGGAGGCGCAGGCGGCCGCGGCCGGCTCCACGATCACTCCGGCGCAGCTGAAGGAGTGGATCGACAACGGCGAGAACATCGAGATCATCGATGTCCGCGAGCCGAACGAGTACGAGATCGTCAGCATCCCGGGCGCCCGCCTCATCCCGAAGAACGAGTTCCTGATGGGCAACGCCCTGCAGGACCTGCCGCAGGACAAGCGCATCGTGCTGCACTGCAAGACGGGCGTGCGCTCCGCCGAGGTGCTGGCGGTGCTGAAGAACGCGGGCTTCGCGGACGCGGTGCACGTGGGCGGCGGCGTGATCGGCTGGGTGAACCAGATCGAGCCGCACAAGCCGGTGTACTAAACAGCCGCCTGGCTGACCAGCAAGGCAGAACAGGCCCACGGCTCTGACCAGTTCAGATGCCGTGGGCTTCTGTCATCCTTGGTCACCATTGAGCGTCCTTCCACGGCCCCATGACGGCCCCGCCCGGGAGCGCACCCCGGCAGCATCGAGCGTGGACAGTTGTGGACAGCGATTTGCTGAGGTGCGTGCCAGACTCTCTGCCGCACGACGTTCGATCGGCGCGCTGTAGGGGGGAGCATGACTGGACGAAAGCTTCCGCTAAGGGTGAAGGTTTGGGTGTGCCTAGCACTTCCGGTGGGGACCTGGCTGGCGGTCAGGTCGCTGATCACCCGTGGCCCATGGTGGACGTGGACAGGTCACCTGATCACCGGGCTGATGTTGGTGTCCGTGTCCGTCGCCATCATCCCGCTATGGGTGGCGACTGGTCGAGGTTTCGGTTTCCGTCTCAGGAAGCGGAAACGGAAACTTCCTCCCCTTTAGCTGGTAAGGCGCCCTGTAAATCTGTCGGCTATGCCTACGCAGGTTCGAACCCTGCCGCCGCCACAGCCAGAGAAACGGCCCCTGACCAGCAAGTTTGGTCGGGGGCCGTTTACTTTGGTGATCGCTGCGGTTCCCCCCTGTTCCCCGTGGTTCTCCGCTCCTTCGGGCACGCGGCGGGCACGCGGAAACTGGTGCCTCTAGTCTTGCGGCATTTGGGTGCGGGGCGACGGGGAGAAGTTGTGGCCAAGTTTGTGGGTATGGCGGTGTTTGCCGCGTTTGCGGTATTTGGCTTGGCGGTCATCCGGGACTTCCGCGGTCTCCGCTCTGACTTCGCGAAGGAGTACCCGGTCGGGTCTCGTGACTGGAAGCGGGCGCATAGGAGCTCCCTAGTTCCTGCGTGGATGTTTGTAGCCATGGGCTGTGCTGGCCTGATTTCGATGATCTTGAGTTTGGCCGGGGTCTACAAGAGGGGCGGCTAGCCGCTCCTTGCTTTCCGGCAGGAACCACATCGGTCCCCGCTGCCATCCCGTCTGCCGTCGTCCCACACGACAGTGGAGCGGGCTTGGTCCCTGGTGTCCAGGTGGAGCGCGCCACTGTACGAACGACCTGGACACCAGGGACCAAGGCTGCTCGGCTTTGCCTGGGACGGCGGCGGGCGGGATGGCAGCTCTCCTCAGCCACGAATGAGCCGCGGAGGCGGGACCGCCATCCCGGAGCCGGAGACCCCCGCCGGAGGCATCGCTCTGACCGCAGCGGAGTGCGCCGACTGGTCATGGTCTCACCTCATGCCTTCCGGGCCTCTGTCGTGGGCGCGCGGTGGCGGGCGGCGGCGCCGAGCGGGGCGAAGACTGGAGCGTGGGCGCGGCCGGACGCCGGCCGCGCGCCCGGCGGAGCGGCAGCGACGCCGGGTGGCTTGATGAGGTAGGGAAATCCGTAACGCAGCCGGGCGGCCCCGGCCGGTTTCAGCTGCTCAGCCGGTACTCCATGACGTACGAACCGGCGTCCAGAAGCATCTGGTTGAGCTCGACCGGGCGGTTGTCCGCGGTGAAGGCCGTGCGGCAGATCTCGACCACCGGAGTCCCAGCTGCGAGCCGGAGCGTCTTGCGCTCGTCGTCGCTGGGCATCCTGGCGCGCAGTTCCTCCACGAAGTGGGTCGGCTCCGCGCCCAGTTCGGCCAGCCTGGCGTACGTCCCACCCGGGCCTGTGTCGCGCTGTGCGATGGCCGTGTCCCTCACCAGTTCGGCCGGGAGGTAGGAGGTGGCCAGTTGGACCGGCTGGCCCTCCACGGCGTAGGTGCGGCTGCGCACGATGACCGGTGCTCCCGCTTCCAGTCCGAGCACCCGCGCCACCTGCCGGGGCGCCTCGTCCTCGTAGACCTCGACATCGGCCACCATGGGCCGCTGGTCGACGTCGGCCGACCAGATCGAACGCCCGCCGGCCCACTGGGCCTTGGCGAGCCGGTCGTTCGCCACCCGCCGGATCGGGCGGAACTCGCGCACGTAGGTACCGGACCCGGGGCGGGCCACGGCCAGGCCCTCGCTCACCAGGAGCTTCAACGCCTGGTTGGCGGTCATCTTGGCCACGCCGTACTGCTTCACCAGCGTGGGCTCACCGGGCAGCCGATCTCCCGGCGCCAGCTCACCGGAGTAGATCCGCGCCCTGATGTCGTCGGCGATCTGCCTGGACGTCTCGGGCATGGGGTCTCCTCTGTTGCTCCCTAGGGTGGTCAGCCTACCCGCGCACTCGAACATCAGGCGAGCGGAGCGCGGAGTGATCGATTCCGGATTCTGCGGCACTGAATTCGTTGACATCCCTAGGGAGGTTTCGCGAAAATAAAGCTCCCTAGGGAGGATGTTCTGGCCCTCCAAACACCAGGGAGCGGCGCCCCTACCGCCAAGCAGTCGCGCCGCTCCCCGCCCATGAAGGGAGCACCATCATGCCCGTCGTCCCCAATGACCCACAGCCCGAGGCAGCCCTCGCCACAGTGCCGACTAGCCGTCCAGGCGTCGTCCGCTGGATCAGGGGCGGCCGGTCCTGCCCGGTCTGCTGTGAACCCCACTGCTCGACCCCTGCCGAGTGCGCCGACGAAGCGCTCACCTACACCTGGGAGGAGTGCACCGACTGCGCCGGGAGCGGCTTCGACACCACCGGCTACGACATCTGGTGCCAGGAGTGCGGCGGCGCCGGAGTCGTCCCGGGAGGATGCCCGTGACCGTCTTCCCCGTAGCTCCGGCGGCCCTGGCCGGGACCGCGACCGCCCTCGGCACCGACGCCCTCACCCTGGCGGACCTGCTCCGGGTCGCGGCCCGGCCCGGCCTGGAGCGCTGGCAGGAGCAGATCCGCCGCACCGGCGGCTGTTCCGACCCGATCCGCCTGCGCGGCACCACGGTGACCCGGGACGCGGCCACCGGTGCCGTGCTGCACTCCTACTCCACCGACGCCGAACCGGGCGGCGTGCTGCGGGTGGCCTGCGGCAACCGCCGGGCCTCCCGGTGCCCGTCCTGCGCCTGGACCTATGCGGGCGACACCTACCACCTGGTGATGGCCGGCCTCGTCGGCGGCAAGGGCGTCCCGGCCTCTGTCGCCGAGCGGCCCCGGGTCTTCGCCACCCTCACCGCGCCCTCGTTCGGCCCGGTCCACAACCGCCCCGACTCCGGCCGCTGCCGCTGCGGCCACGCCCACGACGGAAACGATCCTGCGCTCGGGACGCCCCTCGATCCGGACCGCTACGACTACGCCGGGGCCGTGCTGTGGAACAACCA
>JBEHXI010000302.1:0-8103 GCA_048498775.1 Actinomycetota bacterium
AACCTATAGCGCATGGGGGGCCTTGCGGCAAGGCCCCGGTGGCATCGGAGAATCTCCAGCCGAAGCCGGAATCCGCGGACAGCGGGGACCGGCAGGACCGTGCGCGTGCGCCGGGCCGCGCCAAGCGACCGGTCGCAACGCCACCTGGGATGGGGGAGTTCTCGTGATTGACGTGATCATTGCCGGCGGCGGGCCGACCGGCCTGATGCTGGCCGCCGAGCTGCGGCTGCACGGCGTGCGCGCGGTCGTGCTGGAGAAGGCGGCGGAGCCGACCAGGGTGGTCCGCGCGCTCGGCCTGCACGTCCGCAGCATCGAGGTGATGGACCAGCGCGGTCTGCTGGACCGGTTCCTGGCGCTCGGCCGGCAGTACCCGATCAGCGGCTTCTTCGCCGGCATCCGCAAGCCGGCGCCGGAGCGGCTGGACACCGCGCACGGGTACGTCCTCGGCATCCGGCAGCCCGTCATCGACCGCCTGCTGGCCGAGCACGCCACCGAACTCGGCGCCGAGATCCGCCGCGGCTGCGAACTGACCGGCGTCAGCCAGGACGAGGACGGGGTGACCGCCGAACTGGCCGACGGCACCCGGCTGCGCTCGCGCTACCTCGTCGGCTGCGACGGCGGCCGCAGCACGGTGCGCAGGCTGCTCGGCGTGGGCTTCCCCGGCGAGCCCAGCAGGGCCGACACGCTGCTGGGCGAGGTCGAGCTGACCATGCCGCAGGACACGTTGGACGCCGTGGTGGCCGAAGTCCGCAAGACCCACCTGCGGTTCGGCTTCATGCCGCTCGAGGACGGGCTGTACCGCGTCATCGTGCCCGCCGGGAAGGTGGCCGAGGACCGCTCGGTCCCGCCGACCCTGGAGGAGGTCAGGCGGCAGCTGCGGGCGGTCGCCGGCACCGACTTCGGCGTGCACTCGCCGCGCTGGCTCTCGCGGTTCGGCGACGCGACCCGGCAGGCCGAGCGCTACCGGGTCGGCCGGGTGCTGCTGGCCGGCGACGCGGCGCACATCCACCCGCCGGTCGGCGGCCAGGGCCTCAACCTCGGTGTCCAGGACGCCTTCAACCTCGGCTGGAAACTGGCCGCCGAGGTGAACGGCTGGGCGCCGCAGGGGCTGTTGGACAGCTACCACACCGAGCGGCACCCGGTCGCCGCCGACGTGCTGGACAACACCCGCGCGCAGATGCAGCTGATGTCCCTGGAACCGGGGCCCCGGGCGGTGCGCCGGCTGGTGTCGGAACTGATGGACTTCGAGGAGGTGAACCGGTACCTGACCGAGAAGATCATCGCGACCGGGATCCGCTACGACCTCGGCGAGGGGCACGACCTGATCGGCCGGCGGCTGCGGGACCTGCGGCTGAAGCAGGGCGGTCGCCTCTACGAGCTGACGCACGCGGGCCGCGGGCTGCTGCTCGACCAGACCGGCCGGCTCTCCGTCTCCGGGTGGGAGGACCGCGTCGACCATGTCACCGACGTCAGCGAGGAGTTGGACGTGCCCGCCGTGCTCCTGCGGCCGGACGGCCATGTGGCCTGGGTGGGGGAGGACCAGCAGGACCTGCTCGGCCGGCTGCCGAGGTGGTTCGGCGCGCCGGCGGCCACCGCGGCCCGGTAGGGGTCCTCACTCCCAGGACCAGCGGATCCCGAACCGGCAGGGTCCGGCCGCCAGCGCGACCGCGTGCACCGATCCGGCGGTGTCCAGCCGCAGCAGCCGCTCCTGCGGCGGGGAGTCCAGTTCGGCGGTGCGGAAGGAGTGGACGGTGGCGGGCAGCGCCGCCGGGTCGAAGTGCACCTCGGTCAGGGCCTCGCGCACCGGCACGTGCAGGGTCGACTCTATGCGCGTGGAGTACGGGCGGGGTAAGCGGTGTTCGAGGACGTACTCGACGATGACGGTCTCGCCGCGGGCCAGCGGCCGGTCGAAGAGCACCTCGGCGACGAGCAGCCCGCTCTCCGGCACCTCCACCACCTGCCCGGTGCGGCACGGGGCCGCCGTGCGCACCCGGGGGAGCGGGCCGGGGCTCTCCAGCTCGTAGACGGTGATCCAGCGGTCGGCGCCGTCGCGTTCGGCGCGTAGCAGGCGGCGGTTCCACTGCAGGCGCTCGCGCCGGTGTGCGTCGAGTTCCAGGCGGTTGTGGCAGCTGAGGCGGCTGAGGCTGCCGTCCCAGCGGGTGTCCACGCGGCGCAGCGCACCGGCGATGTCGCGGTGCCCGGGCCATGCCTCGGCCAGGCCGGGGCGCGGCCCGGTCACCGGCAGCCAGCGTCCGCGCGGGCGCGGCGGTCCGAGCAGCGAGGCGAGCGCGCCCTGGGGCAGGCGCAGCACCTCCTCCAGCACGGCGAGCGCGGCGAGGGAGCGGGCGCGTTCGGGCCGGTAGCGCCCGGACTGCCAGGAGCTGAGGGTGGCGGCCGAGACGGTGGTGCCGCGCCGCCGCAGCCGGTCCTGGATGCGGTCCAGGCTCAGTCCGCTGGCGGTGATCGCGGCGCGCAGCGCCTCGTGGAACGGCCCGGTGCCCAGCAACCGCGCGACCTGCGGCGGCACCAGCTCGGGACGGCCGCGGGCCGGGGCCGGCGGGTGCGTCGCGAGGGATGCCAGTGGTCTGGACTCCATGGGGTAACCGCCCTTTCCCGGTGTCCGGCGTGCGCGGGGAGTCGTCCCGCGTGCGGGCCGACAGCGCGATCGCGTGCGCGGGGTGCCCGGCCTCCCTCCGGTCCGCGCCCGTCGTCCGACGCCTCAGCCTCTCCCGTCACAGGAGGGGCGGCCAAGGCGTTGTGGCGCTGTTTTCACGTTTTTGACACTCCGTTGACACGGGTCCTGATGTCCGCGCCCGGGGCGTCACGGCGTCAATTCCCGCAAGACTGAACGATTCCGCACTCCTTGCTGTGTACATGTTCAATCGATCAGACTTTCGTCTGCCGTTCGGAGGTTCACGACCGCTCCGGTGGCGTCCCTCCATGCCGGGCCGGCGTCTCGGTGCCGTCCGGTCATCCCCCACAGCTCTGAGGGAGAGTCGATGTCCTACAGATCCACCCGCCGCCTGCTCGCCGTCGCCGCCGCCGGTGCCGCGGCCGCCGCGCTCGCCACCCCCGCGGCGTTCGCCGCGCCCGCCGCCCACTCCGCCGCCCCGGCGCAGATCACCGCGGCCACCGCGAGCCACGAGAGCCACGCGCTGCGCGGGCTGCACCACGCGACGACCAACAGCGTGGTGTCGGGCAACTGGTCCGGATACGCCGTCACCGGCGGTTCCGGCAGCTACAAGTCGGTCTCGGCCTCGTGGGTCCAGCCCTCGGTCAGCTGCGGCTCGCAGACGACGTACTCCTCCTTCTGGGTCGGCCTGGACGGCTACAGCAACTCCGCGCTGGAGCAGACCGGCACCGAGGCCGACTGCATAGGCGGCACGGCGACGTACGGCGCCTGGTGGGAGGTGCTGCCCGCCTCGGAGAGCTCCTACTCGGTCACCGTCGCGCCCGGCGACCACCTGACCGCCACGGTCACCGACAACGGCAACGGCACCTTCACCATGAAGCTGGTCGACAGCACCCGGGGCTGGACGAAGTCCACCACCCACTCGGGTTCCTCCGGCTACCAGGACAGCTCCGCCGAGGTCATCGCCGAGGCGCCGACCGTCGGCAGCTCGGTCGCCCCGCTGGCCAACTTCGGCACCGTGAACTTCACCGGCTCCACGGCGAACGGCTCCACCCTGTCGGGCGGCACCGAGATCGTCATGGAGGGCAGCAGCGGCGACGTCCTGGCCCAGCCCGGCTCGCTGTCCGGCGGCGGCTTCTCCGACACCTGGAAGCACAGCAGCTGACGCTCCGCCCGCCCACCCGCGCTCCGTGGCCCCGCCGGTCGCCCTGACCGGCGGGGCCACGCGCGTGCCGTCAGACGGAGAAGATCCGGCCGACGAACTCCGTCAGCAGCCGCTCCTTGAGTGCGTCGGGCAGCGCGTCGAGCAGCGCCAGCACCGGCGCCATCCGCCGCGGCAGCTCCGCCCCGCCGTCCAGGCCGCCGAACGCCAGCACCGCCGCGACCTCCTCGGGGCCGAGCGTGGACGGGTCGAGCTCCGCCGCGAAGGAGACCACCGCGGGATCCGGGGTGACCGGCGGCAGCGCGCGGGCCGCCGCCAGCGCCCCCTCCAGGTCGGCCAGCAGGGCGCCGATCCGGTCGACGGTGGCCGGGGTCACCGTCAGATGGAGGTTCGGCGGCAGCTCGCCGAAGGACAGCTGCGGCTGCAGATACCAGCCGCGTTCCCGCATCTCGTCGGCGAGGTGCAGCACCAGGCCCAGATCCGGGCGGCCGGAGCCGTCGAGCACGGTGAAGGCCACCGGCCCGACCTTCGGTTCGCCGAGCACCCGCACCCCGGCGACGCCGGCCAGCCCGGCCGCCAGGCGGTCGATCGCGGTGCCCACCTGGGCCGCCAGCGCGGTGTAGCCGTCCTCGCCGACGGACTGCAGCACCGCCCACGCCTGGGCCAGCAGCCCGGCCGACTTGCTGCCCTGCACGCTCGGATTGACGATCGGGTAGCCGGGCCAGCCGGCGTGCGCGAAGTACTGGTGGCGGCGCAGCTCCCCGTCCCGGTGCAGGACGACCGAGGCGCCCTTGTCCGCGTAGCCGTACTTGTGCAGGTCCGCGGAGATCGACGTCACGCCCGGCACCGACAGGTCGAACGGCGGCACCGGGCGCCCGGCGCGGCGCAGGAACGGCAGCAGCCAGCCGCCGATGCAGGCGTCCACATGGCACAGGATCCCGCGGTCCGCGGCGGCCGCGGCGATCTCCTCGACGGGGTCGATCACGCCGTGCGCGTAGGAGGGGGCGGAGGCCACGACGAGCACGGTGCGGTCGGTCATGGCCGCGGCCATGGCGGCCGGATCGGCGCGGTAGGTCGCCGGGTCCACCGGCACCACCACCGGCTCGACGGCCAGGTAGGCGGCCGCCTTGTGGAAGGCGGCGTGCGCGGTCGAGGGGAGCACCAGCCGCGGCTCGGTGACTCCGCGGGTGGCGCGGGCGTGGTCGCGGGCGGTCTTGACCGCCAGCATGATGCTCTCGGTGCCGCCGCTGGTGAACGTGCCCTGGGCGCCGGGCCTGCCCAGCAGCCGGACCGCCGCCGCGATCAGATCGTTCTCCAGGCGGGCGACGCTGGGGAAGACCGTCATGTCCAGCCCGTTGACGGTGGCGTAGGCGGAGTACGCGGCCGCCGCCAGCTCGTCGAGGCCGTCGAGACCGGGGTCGTAGACGTAGGCGAAGGTCCGCCCGCCCCGGGTCGGGGCGTCGGCCGCGCGGAAGGCGCGCAGGTCGGCGAGGATCTCGGCGGCGGGGCGGCCGGACGGCAGCGCCGTGGTGGGGTCGGTGGGCACGGACCGGGAGCCTAGTGCGGGCCGGGCGCGACGGACATGTGGCGGGCACCAGTTCCGCCCCGGCGAGCGGGGCCGGCGCACAGCGGCCCGGGTGGGCCGTGCGGCGGATCGGGGTTTCACTCCGTCCGGAACGCACATAATGATCCGGAAGGTCCGGCTCGGCACCCGCCCGGAAGGAGACGCTGCCCGGTGGCCATGACGGTGTCCGTCATCTGCGCGCTCCTCGCCGCCCTCAGCAACGCGTTCGCCAGCGTCCTGCAGCGGCGCGCGGCGCTGACCGTGCCGCTCGCCGAGGGGTTCCACGTCCGGCTCATCACCAGCCTGCTGCACCGGCCGGTGTGGCTGGCCGGTATCGCCGCGGTGATCTGCGCGGCCGTCTTCCAGGCGCTGGCGCTGTTCAACGGCGCGCTGTCGATCGTCCAGCCCATCTTCGTCCTGGAACTGCCGCTCGCGCTGCTCATCGGCGGCCTGATGAGCCACCACCCGCTGTCCGGCCGCGGCTGGGCGGGCATCGGGTGCATCGTGGTCGGCATCGGCCTGGTCCTGGGCGGGGCGGCGCCGTCGCCGGGCACCGGGCAGGCCTCGATGGACCGGTGGATCCCGGTGCTGGTGGCGTGCGTGGCCGCGGCCGTCGTCCTGACCGGCACCGCGCTGCGGCGGGCGGCGGGAAAGACCCGCGCCGCCTGCTTCGCCGGGGCGGCCGCCATCGGATACGCGCTGACCGCCGCGATGATGAAGTCCGCCACGCACACCTGGGACGCGGAGGGGCCGGCCGGTTTCCTCACGGCGTGGCAGACCTACGGGTTCGCCGCGGCCGGGGTGGGCGCGCTGTTCCTGCTGGAGAACGCCCTGCAGTCCGGGCCGCTGGCGGCGTCGCAGCCGGTGCTGACCACCGGGGACGCCGCGCTCAGCCTGATCTTCGGGGTCGCGCTCTACCAGGAGCGGCTGCGGGGCGGCTGGTGGCTGCTGCCGGAGCTGACCGGCGGGGCGCTGACGCTCGCGGGAGCCGTCGTCCTGGCCACCACCCCGGTCGCCCGGATGCTGCTCGCGCCGCTGCCGGAACGCCGACCTGAGGCGCCTGACTGACGAGCCGTCAGGTATCCGGCGTCGCCGGTGCCTGGCGCGGGCACTCCGGCCGCGCCGGTGCGCTCCTGGCCACCACGGCACTGCGCGACCGGGTGCCGCGGGTCGCGAAGGCGGAGTACCGCGGCACCCAGCGCAGCAGCGCCGCCGCGGCCACCAGCCCCATCGCCCCCATGGCCGCGATGCCGGCGGCCAGGTTCCCCAGCCCGGCGGCGGCCGAGACCACCAGCGGCCCGCCGGCGCTGCCGGAGTCCGCGCACAGCCGCCACACGCCCAGGAACTGCGAACGGCTCTCCGGCGGCGCCACGTCGGCGCCGAGCGTCATGAGGATGCCGCTGCCGATGCCGTTGCCGAAACCCATCAGCATGGCGACGACGGTCAGCGACACCAGCCCGTGGGTGAGCGGCAGCGCGGCCTGCGTCAGTCCCAGCACGACCATCGAGGGCACCGCGATCCACAGCCGCCCGAACCGGTCCATGACCTTCCCGGACGGATAGAACGTCAGGGTGTCGACGAGTCCGGCGATCCCGAAGATGACGCTGGTGGCCGACGGGCTCTGGCCCAGATGCTCGGCCCACAGGGGCAGCACGGTCTGCCGGGTGGCCCGCACCGAGCCGACCAGGAGGACGGCGAAGCCCAGGGTGAGGAACACCCGGCGGTGCCGCCGGACCACCGAGCCCACCGAGGCGGCGCCGGACCGCGGCCCGTGCCCGGCGTCCGCGCCGACCACGTCGCGCACCACCAGGACGACCAGCGCGGCCAGCGCGGTGCACGCCAGCGCCAGCCAGTAGACGTCGCGCACCGGGCGGCCGTGCACCACCGCCGCGCCGATGAACGGGCCGACGAAGGCGCCCACCCGGGACATGCCGCCGAGGGTGGACAGCGCCCGCGCGCGCAGGCCCAGGGGGACGACCTCGGTCAGGTACGACTGCCGGGCGAGGACGAACACGGCGTTGGTCGCACCGGTCGCGGTCACCGCCAGCGCCAGCTGCCACAGCGAACGGGCCAGGGCGCAGCCCAGCAGCGTGACCGCGGCGACGCCCGCCGCGATCAGCATGGCCCTGCGGTCCCCGAGCCGGGCCGCCAGGGCGCCGGCCGGCACGTCGCCGAGGATCTGCCCCACGCCCAGCAGCGCCAGCACCAGGCCGGCCGCTCCGACGGAGGCCCCCAGCGCCCGCCCGCTGAGTGCGATCAGCGGGGCCAGGGCGCCCATGCCCGTCTCGAAGACGAGCGCGGGCAGGAAGACGGCCGGTGCCAGCCTGGCGAGTGACAGGGGCGGCGTGGAGGGCGAACTCACCTGCGCGGAGCCTCGTTTCGGGACATGCCGGGGCGGCAGCTGTTTCTTGCGATGATATGCGGCTATGGCGGCGGGTTGCCGCGGCGACGGGTGCCCCCGGAGCAGGTGGTGCTACGCTGAGAGCGGTACCGCGTAGGGCGTGTTCGGCATGGCCCCGCCACGCCGGTGCCAATCCCCGCGCCGATCCCGTTCCCGCCGCCTCAGCGGCCGGCCCCGGCGCCTGTCATCTCCTCGCCCGTGGCGGTTTTCTCGCGCCGCCACCGTGCTTCCCCGTCCGTCCCGCCGTCCCGGCGCACCGGACGTTCCCGGCGGCACCCGCCGTCCGTCACCTCCTTCCCTCTCGCCCTGCGGCACGCCAACGAGCCCTCGCGTCCATCGAAAGG
>JBEHXI010000303.1:0-8071 GCA_048498775.1 Actinomycetota bacterium
GGGGACGTCCATCGAGCGGGCCTTGCCGCCGAGGATGTCGTAGTACTCGTAGACGGTGACGGCGTAGCCGCGTTCGGCGAGTTCGTGGGCGGCGCTGAGCCCGGAGACGCCGCCGCCGAGGACGGCGACGCGCCGGCCGGAGCGCGTGGCCGCGGCCGCCCGCGCCGCGGACCCTAACGCGGTCGCGCCGACCGCGCCGCCGGCGGCCGTGAGGAAACGTCTGCGGGACTGTCCGACGCTCGGCCGGGGCTGCTGCGCGTGTTCTGCTGCCATGATTCCGAGAGGGTAGGGAGGCATCCCGGAGGCTCGGAGGCGTGTTTCCCGTCCTGCACAGCATCCTCACCATCGCAACGAGCTGACCTGGCACGCGTGTTCGCGCGACGGGTCCCGCGGGGCGGGCCGGTGCCGGCCGGCGAGGTCACCTTCAGCTGCGGGTCGGCCAGCGCTGCCCGGCGCTGCCCACGCCGGCCAGGACCACCGTCGAGGGGTGCGGTGCCTCCAGCCAGGCACTGAGCCGGCCGAACGCGGCCGGATACAGGCTCATCCAGGTGTTGTAGTTGTGGCCGCCGGACGGCAGCACCATCGTCTGCAGACGGACCCCGCTGCGTGAGGTGGCGGCGTCCCGGGCCAGTTGCTCGATGTAGCGGGGCGGGCTGTCGGGGTCCTGCCGTGAGGTGGCGAGGAAGAGATCGACGTTCGCCCTGCTGTGCCGGACGAGCCAGGTCGGGCTGTTGTGCCGGCGCAGCACGGGGTCGGTGATGACGCCCGGATCGCCGGTGAGGGGATCCGGATCGAGTGCGGCGCCCGCGCCGAAGACGTCCGGGTACTGCAGCGGGAGCTTGGCGGCGCAGAAGCCGCCGGTGGAAAAGCCCATCACGCCCCAGCCCCTGGCGTTGTCGATCGTCCGGAACCTGCTGCTGATCAGCCCGGGTACGTCCTGGGACAGCCAGGTGGCGACCTTGCGGCCGGGCAGGTCGCTGCAGTCGGTGTCGACGCCGCCCGGGTTGACGGTGGGCATGACGAGGATGAACGGATGCGTCCGGCTCTGGGCGAGGAGGCTCCCGAAGGCGCCGGGCATGCCGCCGTGCTCGATCCAGGTCTGCGGTGATCCGGGGACGCCGTGCAGCAACAGCAGCACCGGGAAGCGGGAGTGCGCGTACCCGGGATCGTTGTACTGGGGCGGGGTCCACACGATCACTTCTCCCGACAGCCGGGAGCGCGAGCCGCGGAAGTAGGTGTCGAGCAGCCTGCCCTCGGACGTTCCGCCCGCGGCGTGGGCGAAGCGGGCGCGAGCCGGCGGCGGGCCGGTCATGGCAACCGGGTTCGCGCCGGAGGGGACTCCCCACAGGTCGTCCCAGGACGAGTACAGACCGTAACTGGTGTTGATCCAGGTCGCCACGGTGGCGATCGCCGTCAGCTGGCAGAGAAAGATCATGACCAGCCGGGCCAGCCAGCGCATCAGGCGCGGCCCGGGCACCAACGACCACAGGACCAGAGTGCCGGCGACCGCCACCACCGTGGCGGCGATCAACACCACGAAGAACGGCGTTCCGGTCAGCGCCACCGCTGCTCTCCTGCTCACTCGATCGGCTGTGTGCTTCCTGGGCCTCGCCTGGGCGGTGCCCCTGGAAAATGTAAGTGGCGGAAAGGAGCGCTTCGGCGCCTGATGGGCCGCTGAGCAGGAATGCCGACCAACTGTTACAGACCCGGACCCTTCCGGTCGGGCAACCGCAACAGACCGGCGCCGGAGGACCGGCGCGGCACGGATCACTCTTCGGGCAGCCGCGGGTAGCCCGCGATGACCTCCCGGAGGTCGGCGAACGAGTCGTCGATGAGCCGCCGCAGGGCCTCCGGGTCGTCCTGCCGCACCCAGCGGGCGAACGCGCTGTGGAACACGGTGACACCGGTCTGCGCCGCCAGCTCGGCCGCCGTGTCCGCGACCCCGCGGGCATGCAGCGCCGCCGCCAGCGCGTCCGCCAGCTTCGTCAGCTTGATCAGCTCGCGCTCCTTCAGCTCCGGGTTGGCGGCGATGACCCTCGCCCGGACGCGGGCGAAGGCGTGACGCTCACCGAACAGTTCGGCCACCGCGTCCAGCCCCCGGTCCACCGCCTCCATCGCGCCGGCCCGCGCAGGCGCATCCCGCACCGCCGTGACCCACCGGTCCTGCAACTCCGCCGACCCCATGAACAACACTTCGCGCTTGTCCGCGAAGTAGCGGAAGAACGTGCGCTTGGTCAGGCCCGCGGCCTCGGCGATCTCCGCCACGGTCGTCGCCTCGTAACCATGCTCGTCGAACAGCGTGATCGCCGCCTTGACCAGGCGGCCGGCGGCATCCGGCTTCCAGCGTGACATGGGGCCAAGCGTAGGTGATGACACCTGGGGACATGAGAGGTACGGTGATGTCACCAAGTGACATGCCGCGCCCGTGCGGCCGTCACACCCACCCTCCGGGAGAGCTTCCGCATGCGTGTTTTCGTCACCGGTGCGTCCGGGCACATCGCTTCCGCAGTCATTCCCGAGCTGCTGTCCCACGGACATGAGGTCGTCGGCCTGGCCCGCTCGGACGCCTCCGCCGCCACGGTCGCGGCCCTCGGCGCCCGGGTGCGCCGCGGCGACCTCTCGGACCTGGACGGCCTGGCGACAGCCGCCCGCGAAACGGATGGCGTGATCCACCTGGCCTTCGACCACAACCTGATGGTCTCCGGTCGACTGGAGGAGGCCGCCCAGCGCGATCTGGACGCGGTCAAGGCCATCGGCCAGGCGCTGGCCGGCACCGGCAAGCCGCTGGTCACCACCTCCGGCACGCTGATACTGGCGATGTCCGGCAGCAAGGACCGCCCCGGCACCGAGGAGGACGTCATCGCCGGCGGTCCGCGCGTCGACAGCGAGAACCACGTGATCGGCCTGGCGGAGCAGGGCGTGCGCTCCTCCGTGATCCGCCTCGCGCCGATGGTCCACTCCGACCTCGACAAGCACGGCTTCACCACCGCGCTGATCGGCTTCGCTCGTGAGCACGGCGTCGCCGCCTACGTGGGCGAGGGTGCCAACCGCTGGCCGGCCGCCGACACACGTGACATCGGCGTGCTCTACCGCCTGGCGCTGGAGAAGGCCCCGGCCGGAACCCGCCTGCACGGCGTGGAGGACGAGGGCGTCCCGTTCAGGACCGTGGCGGAGACGATCGCCTCACAACTGGGCGTCGACGCCACAAGCGTGACACCGGAGGAGGCCCCGCGGTACCTCGGATTCCTGGCCGGCTTCGCGCAACTCGACGGCGCGGTCTCCAACGCCCGCACCCGCCAGGTCCTCGGCTGGGAGCCCACCCGTCCCGGCTGGGTCGAGGACGTCATGTCAGGCCACTACTTCTCCTGACGCACCGGGGCCCAGCGGACGACGCCTGGACGGTGTCGTCCCGGATGACGGTCCTCACCTGTGCTGCACGCCGGTGACCGGCGCCGCCGCCCCCGGCGAGCGCACCGCGCCCGGGCCGAAAGAGCGTCGGCGTGCCATCGGTTCTCCCCATGGCTCGGCGGACGAGCCGGCTAGCGCGCCACGCGGTAGCGGAGATAGACGACTTTCGAGCCGAGGGTGCGGTTCTCGACGAGTTCGAGATCCACCCGGCGCTCGTGCCGGGGGAAGAAGGGAATGCCACCGCCGACCAGCACCGGGTGGACCCTGAGCCGGTACTCGTCGATCAGACCCGACGCGGCCGCCTCGGCGGCGAGCGTGGCGCCGCCGATCGCGATGTCGCCCTCCCCCGGCTCGGCCCGCAGCCGCTCGATCTCCTCCGCCAGGCCGCCGGAGGCCAGGCGGGCGTTGCCCCGCACCGCCGACAGTGTGGTGGAGAACACCACCTTGGGAAGCCGCTTCCAGATCGCGGCGAACTCGAGCAGCGGGTCGTCGAGCGAGGGGTCCTGGTCGGCGGTCTCCCAGTACAGCATCGTCTCGTACAGCCGCCGTCCCAACAGGTGGACGCTCAGCTTCCGCACCTCGTCGGTGGCGAGGCGAAACACCTCCTCGTCGGGCGCCGTCCAGTCGAAGTCGCCGTCCGGCCCGACGATGTAGCCGTCGAGCGAGGCGCTCATCGAACAGGTCACGTTGCGCATCAGACGCCCTCCTCGGTTGCCCGGCTCGACAGTACAGGCCGGACGCCGGACTGCCGGGCTCCTAGGACGTGGTGGCCGCGGTGCGGTAGAACTCGGCCGCGGTGACGGCGGCGGGGACGCCGAGTTCGCCGGCGACCGCGGTGATCGCGGTGGCGCCGACGTCGAGGTCGGCCTGGCCGTCGGTGGTGAAGTACGGAGCGATGAACGTCTCGTAGTGGGCCCGGGCCTCGTCCGCGGTGTGCCGGCCGAGGAACGTCCGGATGTGCCGCACCGTGGTGTCGGGTTCGTCGTGGATCAGGCGCAGGGCGCGCCGGTGGGCTCGTACGACGGCCTGGACCGCGGGGCCGTCCGGGTCGATGTGGGTGGGGTCGACGGCCACGCCCACGGTGGGAATCCGGAAGTGGTCACCGACCCAGGCCGGCACCTGCCAGCCGTACTCGGCGGCCATCGCCTCCGGTGCCATGGTGCTGCCGACGTAGGCGGCGTCGATGCTGCCGTCGTGCAGCATGCGCAGGTCCAGGCCGTAGTCGCCGGGTGGGCGGACGACGGTGTGGAGGTCGCGGTCCGGGTCGAGGCCGGCCTGGCGCAGCACGATCCGGGCGAAGCACCCGGGCGCGGTGTCGGGTGCGTGCACGGCCAGCCGCCGGCCCGCCAGGTCGGCCAGGGAGGTCAGGCCGGGGCGGGCGAGGAACCAGAACAGCGGGCGGTGGGTGTTGACGCTGAGCGCGACCCAGGGGATGCCGTCGGTCAGCCGGGACAGCAGCGCCCGGCCGAGGCCGATGGTGGCGCCGCGGCGCAGCCGCTCCTCGTCCCAGGTACAGCCGTCGCGCAGGGCGACGTGGACGCCCTCGTCGGCGTAGTAGCCCTGCTGGTCGGCGATATAGGCGACCAGTTCCTCGTGGAGGCCCCGCCCGACGTGGGCGAGATCGATGGTGTACATGAAGGTTCTTCCTTGATCGTGGCACCGTCGTGCGCCCTCTCGGGCTCGGGCCCTGCGGCCGCGGCCCATGGGGGGCAAGGCGCCGATGCGGAGACGGCGGGGCGTCAGTACATGGACATCCCACCGTTGACCGCGGCCGTGGTGCCGGTCATGAAGGCGTTGTCCTCGGCGGCGTAGAAGGCGACCGCCTGGGCGACGTCGGACGGGTTCGCCAGCCGGCCCAGGGGGGTGGCGGCCGCCTGCCGCTGCTTGTGCTCCTCGTCGAACACGTCCGCCATGCGGGTGTGTTCGACCGGGCCGGGCTCGACGACGTTGACGGTGATGCCTCGCGGCCCCAGTTCCTGGGCCAGGTACCGGGCGAACTGCGCCAGCGCGGCCTTGGCCGTGCCCAGTGCGATCATGCCCTCCCGGGGCCGGCGGCTGAGACCGGTGCCGAGATAGATGACGCGCCCCCAGCCCTGTTCGGTCATGGCGGGCAGGACGGCCTTGGTGACCGCGAACGCCGCACGCATCTCGTCGTCGAGCTTGCCGCCCAGTTCCTCCCACGTCATGTCCTGGAACGGCTTGATCACATACGGGGTGAGCGCGTTGTGCACGAGCACGTCGATGCCGCCCCAGACCGCCTGGACCTGCGCGACCATGCTCTCGACCGCCGCCGCCTCACGCACGTCGGCCCGCACGGCCATGGCCTGGCCGCCCGCGGCCTCGATACCGGCCACGACCTCATCGGCCGCCGTGTCGCTGCGCAGGTAGTTGACCACCACGCGCGCCCCTCGCGCGGCCAGCAGACGCGCGGTGGCCGCACCGATTCCGCTACTGGCCCCGGTCACCAGTGCCACCCTGCCGGTCGCCCCGGTCACGGGCCCACCTCCTGTTCGTCATCGCGGAACGCCGGTACGGACGCCCGGAGTTGTTCGTCTTCGGCGCCGGGGTGTGCCGGGCGGATCGCCCCGTGGAGCACGGTGTCGACGGTCGCGCGCAGCAGGTCGGCCGCGGTCCAGTCGAGTTCGCGGGGCAACTGCGAGGTGAGCAGCCGCTCCAGCGCGCCGCGGGTGATCTCGCTCAGCAACTCGGGCGGCGCCGGCAGCAGTCCTTGCCGGTGCCCGTCCCGGAACAGCTCGTCGAGCCGCCGGTAGACCACCGCGTCCACCCGCTGCTCCACGTACTGGCGCAGCATCGCGTCGCCCCGCCCGCTCGCGAGCTGAGCCGCTCCGATCCGCCCGAGTTCGCTGCCCGCCGCGATCAGGAACCGCTGGACCCGCACACCGAACGGCTGCCCTTCCGCGTCCTCGGCCGCCGCCGCCAGCGTGCGCTCCACCGCCGCGAACTGCCGGTCCAGCACCGCGGCGAGCAGGCTGCGCTTGTCCGGGAAGTGACGGTAGATCGTCTTCTTGCTCATCCCGAGCTCACGGGCGAGGTCGTCCATGCTCACCCGCGCGAGCCCCGGCGCGAAGAACAGCCGGCCCGCCGCCTCCACGATGGCGTCAGCGCGCTGCCCGCCATCGTTGGAAACTTGCGAAACTATTTTAGTTTCCATGGTTTCCAGCGTGGCGTCCCGTTCCCTCCGCTGTCAAGGCGCGCCTTCGCGGTCAGCGTCGCCACCAGCGGCGTCCGCGCCGGCGCTCGGGCGGTGTCTCCGCCGCGGGACGGGGGCCGGTCCGGCGGGACGGACCCGCCTCGGGGGTGTCCGCGGGAGGATGCAGGCCCTCCTCGGAGTAGACCGCCCCGGCGATGCTGTCCACGCACTGCTCGTCGGTGAAGTCCTCCGAGCCGGGGACGTGCGGCACATAGCCGATGAGGACGCCGTCGCGGAGGACCTCCGCCTCCAGACCCGCCGCGCCGTCGGTGCTCCACACCGCCTCGACGCCCTCGTCGATGACGACCCGGACCCCGAACTCGTAGACACCCGCCTCCGCCCGGTGGGCCATCACACCCCGCGCCCGCAACGCCGCCACCAGCCGGTCGGCCTGTTCGCTGTCCATGACGATCCGTCTGCTCCTTCCCGGCCGGCGGTTGACAGGCGTTCCGCGGTCAGCCACCCGTGGGCACGGCCGACGAGTGGTGGTTGACGATGAGCCACCGTCCGCCACGCCGCTCGTAGACGAAGGTGTAGCGCGCGTTCACCACCGATCTGCTGCCGTTCCTGTTGGTCAGGGTGAACTGGTACAGGCCGGTGTCGATGGCCGCGTCGCGGCTCAGGATGTGGATGTACCGCCGCTGGATCCGCCCCACCGGCCTGCTCTCCAGGAAGTGGGTGAAGTAGTCGACGATCTCCCGGTGTGTGGTGCGGATCCGCGGGGACACCGTGGGCAGCAGCACGGCGTCGGGAGCGTAGAGGCCCGCGACCCGGTAGGCGTTGCCGCTCGCCAGCGCCGCGTTCCAGCGGTTGAAGAGCGCCGCGATCTCGTGCCTGAGATGCGGCGTCGTGCTGTTCGCGGCCACCGGACGCCGGGCGTGGCCGGTGGGGAGCGTCCCGGCCGCGTAGGAGGATCCGGTGCCGGCGACCAGAGCCGCGGTGACGACAGCGACCCAGACGGAAGACTTCCTGCTCATCAGGGCTCCTACCGTGTCGAAGTGGCGCGCGGGGCTGGACCCAGCATCGCCCGTGGCCCGCCGTCCGGCATGGCGGGCACCGCCGCGATCCACGGGCTCCGGGACCGCCGCGCGGCTGCCCGGCGCCTCGTCCCGGGGCTCACCTCGCCGCGCCAAGCGGCCGGCAGCACTGCGCCGATCGGATGACATCCGGCTGTACGGGAAGCCCGAACGGCGGTCCGGGCGTTGCCGCGCGCCGCGTCGCCCGGCGGTGTACGAAGGACACGTGGCTCTGACACGGTGCCTGGCGGCCCTTCGCGGTGCGGGGTGGGCCCGTCACGCGCTGCGGGCTGCGGTGCCGCCGGCCTTCCTCGGCGCGATCGTGGCGATCGAGACACTCACTCCGGCCCGGGTCCACGTCGGCACCCTGCTCGTCGTCGCCCCGGCCCTGGCGGCGGCGCTCGCCGGTCCGCTGCTGACCGGAACGACCGGCGCC
>JBEHXI010000304.1:0-8059 GCA_048498775.1 Actinomycetota bacterium
GAAGGTAGACCGGCCGCAACTCCCGCACTCGCCGCCCTCCACGACAACACCGCGAGCATCGCCCTGCTGGACCAGGTCACCGAGCACACCGGCGGCACCGTCCGCAAGGCCCTGGTCGACCAGGGCTTCAAGAACCAGGTCGTCGAGCACGGAGCCGGCCTGGGCATCGACGTCGAGATCGTCGCACGCAACCCCGGCCACCGGGGCTTCCTGCCGCAGCCGAAGCGGTGGAGAGTCGAGCAGACATACGGGATCCTGATACTGCACCGGCGCCTGGTCCGTGACTACGCACCGCACCCCTCGTCCACCTCCCGCATCTACTGGGCGATGTCCCACGCCGTGATCCGCCGCCTCGCCGGCGGGACCACTCCCACCTGGCGCGAAGAAGCGGTGAACGCATGAACATCCGCCCCCTCCTGGAGGCATTGAACCTCCAAGAGGGCGCCGCCCGGGCCCTGGCCGACGATCTCCGCGCGCAGATCAACGACCTGCAGACCCGGCTACGCGAAGCCGAGACGCACCTCGAACACCTCGCGATCACCCGCAAGACGGTCACCGGCCTCGCCGACCGGCTCCCCGCATCCCCGCCGGAGCTGCCCGAACACCCGGACTACCCCCACATCCTCGCTCCCTTCAATGAGGCGACCGGCTGCCTGCGGGCCAGGGACGTATGCCGCGCCCTCGGCCACGAAGTGCTGGCTAAGAACATCGAAAGCACCCGAGCCAAGCTCAAGAGACCTGGTTTGCATCGCGGGCCGCCGACTCGATGCTCTTCACCGCGCCCGTTCCACCCTGCGCTCGTCCCAGACCGGCTCCGCCGTCTCCCGTACACGGCCGTCCGCGCCGAAGACCAGATAGCGGTCGAAGGACCTCGCGAACCAGCGATCGTGCGTCACCGCCAGGACGGTGCCTTCGTAAGCCTCGAGACCCTCCTGAAGCGCCTCTGCGGACTCCAGGTCCAAGTTGTCCGTCGGCTCGTCCAGCAGTAGCGCCGTTGTCCCGCGCAGCTCCAGCAGCAGGATCTGGAAGCGTGCCTGCTGGCCGCCGGACAGTCGATCGAACATCTGATCGCCCTGCCGTTCCAACTCGTAGCGCCGCAGCACGCTCATCGCCCCGCCCCGGTCCTTGGCGTGCTCCGTCCAGAGGATGTCGACCAGGGTTCGGCCCATCAGCTCCGGGTGGGCGTGGGTCTGCGCGAAGTGGCCGGGTACAACGCGGGCGCCCAGCTTCCACTCGCCGGTGTGCGCCACGGCCTCGCCGGCCAGCAGCCGCAGGAAGTGGGACTTGCCCGAGCCGTTCGACCCGAGCACCGCGACTCGCTCCCCGTAGAAGATCTCCAGGTCGAACGGTTTCATCAGATCGGACAGCTCCAGCCCTGTGCAGGTCACCGCCCTCACGCCGGTGCGCCCGCCCCGCAAGTGCATGCGGATGTCCTGCTCGCGCGGCGGTTCCGGCGGCGGGCCGGCCTCCTCGAACTTCCTGAACCTCGTCTGCATCGCCCGGTACCGGGACGCCATATCGGGGCTGATCGCCGCCTGCTGCCGCAGCTTGTGGACCAGTGCCTTCAGCCGCGCATGCTCCTCGTCCCAGCGCCGCTTCAGCTCCTCGGAGCGGGCGAACCGTTCGCGCCGTGCCTCGTGGAAGGTGTCGAATCCGCCGCCGTGAACCCACACCGTGCTGCCCGAGGGCCCCGGCTCCACCGCCACGATCTTCTGCGCGGCCCGCGCCAGCAGTTCCCGGTCGTGGGAGACGAACAGCACGGTCTTCCGGGTCTCGCGCAGCCGCTCCTCCAACCACCGCTTGCCCGGGACGTCCAGATAGTTGTCCGGTTCGTCGAGCAGCAGCACCTCGTCCGGCCCACGCAGCAGCGCTTCCAGCACCAGACGCTTCTGCTCACCGCCCGACAGCGTCCGCACCAGACGCCACTGCGCCTTCTCGTACGGGACCCCGAGCGCGGCCATGGTGCACATGTCCCAGACCGTCTCGGCCTCATACCCCTGCACCTCGGCCCAGTCGCTCAACGCCTGCGCGTACTCCATCTGCGCGGCCTCGTCGTCGACCGTCATGATCAGATGCTCGGCCTCGTCGACCGCCCGCGCCGCCGCGCGGATCCTCGGTTGGGCCACCGAGACCAGGAGGTCCCGGACCGTGCGTTCGTCCCGCACCGAGCCCACGAACTGCTGCATCACCCCCAGGCCGCCGCTGCCCGAGACGGTCCCGTCGTGCGGCTTGAGCTCCCCGGACAGCAGCCGGAGCAGTGTGGTCTTGCCTGCGCCGTTCGCACCGACGAGGGCAACCACTGCCCCTTCCCCCACACGGAAGGAGACGTCGCCCAGCAGCGGCCGCCCGTCCGGCAGGTAGTACTCCAGATGCCCGGCCTCGAGATGTCCCATGCTGGGCATTCTCACCGCCGGACACGCTCACCCCCAACATGATTTTGTGAAATGAGTACTCCATATCGCCGCGGACGCAGTCCCCATCCATGCTGGCACCGTGACCGCTCAGTCAAGGGGGAACGGCGGCAGTCACCGCTCAGCTTGTTGTTTAACCTCGGCGGTTCACCTGACCCGCTGATCTTGGCCTGTTCCTGCCGCGCAACCCGCGCGCCGACATGCGCTCGCGCTTCGTAGCCCCGCGCGTGCGCCCTGTAGGGTTCCAAAAGCTCTACGAGGGTGTTGACCTGCGGGTTCCTCAACCGTCGTGATCTTCGTTAGGCGGTGTCGCTGTACTCGTGGATGAGCCCGCCGAGGATGTCGTGGCGCCGGATGCGCTGCGCGGGGAACGGGATGACTCTCAAGATCCAGCGCCCCGGCGCCGCCACGATGGGACTGACCGGCCTCGGCGGAGCCTACGCCCGCTACGGCGCCACGACGCCCCGCTCAAGCGGCGGTTACACCGTCTACCGCCCGGACCACTGGGCCCTCTCCGGCACCGATCTCTACTACGGGGACGTGTTCGGCAGCGAGGCATGCATCGTCTCGTTCGAAGTCGACGGCGTCGACTACACCTTCCGCAAGGGTCTGCCCTACCCCACCGGCGAGGACGGCGCCCCCGCCAACCTGGAGATCCTGGCGATGGCCCCGGCCGTCGCCGGGGAGATCGACCGGTGGGGCGGACAGGTCCCGCTCGGAGCTCCCCAGGAGGAGGCCATGGGCCTGGTCTCCGCACTCTACGAGGGCGACCCACCGGAGTTCCGCCGCGACGCCGGCTACGGCGCGGCGATGATGGCCACCTTCAACCGGGGCAACGGGACTGTCTTCAACGCCGGCACCTGCGAATGGGTCAACGGCCTGATGGAACGGGACCCCTTCACCGAGAAGATCACCCACAACGTCCTGCGACGCTTCCAGGGAGACCAGCAGTGACCATCGACGACGTCATCACCATCGAGCCGGGTACAGGGGAGGAGTTCCACCCCCAGTGGCCCGAGGGGACGGCCGCACCGGGCTGGCAGGAGACCGAGTGGCGCGCCTTCGCCAACGCCGCCGGCTCCCTGTTCGGCGGCAGCTGGGAGGGCGAACCCGGATCCCTGGTCCTCGACCCCTACCCGTACGACGAGATCTGCGTCATGATCTCCGGTCGCGTCGCCCTCGTCGACCTCCACGGCGGACGAGCCGAGTTCGGTCCCGGACAGGTCTTCTACGTGCCCCGAGGCTTCCGCGGCACCTGGATCACCATAGAGCCGTCCAGGAAGTTCTTCTTCGCCGCCCTTCCTGCCGACCAGGAGGTGCCTCGCCCGGAAGCCCGGTGACACCAGCCTGCGGACCACGCGTCCACTGACCCGCTGGCTCTCGGACGCACGTCAGAGACCTCGCCCTGTCCCGCCCTTGGCTGCGATCACCCACGCCAAGGGATGCCGAACCTGGAGCAGCCAGTGCAGCACTGGTCGAACCGGTAGGTCCATGAATGAGGCGCGCCGACGCCCAGCCGCCGGCCTCAAGGAGTCATGTGGCGCTCCGGTCGCCGGCGGTCGGCCCCCGGTGCGGTGTGCTTGACTCGCGCAGGCCTGGTAGGGGAAGGCGCGGCCGATCCTGGCGAGCAGCCACATGCCCTCATCGATGCTGCAATGGCACTGCCGCAATCCTCGCGGGCGACCATGCCGAAACTGTCATCCAGTTGCTTCAGCGGAGCGGCTGTATTCCGCGATGGCCCGGAGCCAACGCGAGCTCAGCGCCTCCTGACCAGGCCTTCGGGGGGTGGGACTCCGGTCATGCACCCCGCAGTCCCACTCCCGGCAGCCGGGACGGCCTCCCGTGAGCCCCACTCCCCACACCACCGAACCCACCCCACGTTCTGCGACTCGCAGGCCCACACCACAGGAGAGACCCGTGAGCGAGCGTCGCACGCTGCGCAACCACATCAACGGCGCGTTCACCGATGCCGCCGACGGCCGCACGCTGGATGTGATCGACCCGACCACCGGGGAGGTCTATGCGACGTCCCCGCTGTCCGGTACCGCCGATGTGGACGCCGCGATGGCCGCCGCAGCGGCCGCATTCCCGATCTGGCGTGACGCCACCCCGAGCACCCGTCAGAGGCTGCTGCTGCGGATCGCCGAGGCGGTCGAGGCGCGCACCGCGGAGATCGCGGACGTCGAGTGCCGTGACACCGGCAAGCCGCGCGACCTGACAATCGCCGAGGAGATCGGTCCCGTAGTGGACCAGATCCGCTTCTTCGCCGGCGCCGCCCGCATGCTCGAGGGCAAGTCGGCCGGCGAGTACACGGACGGGATGACCTCGATCATCCGGCGCGAGCCGGTCGGCGTCTGCGCGCAGGTGGCGCCGTGGAACTACCCGATGATGATGGCCGTGTGGAAGTTCGCCCCGGCGATCGCCGCAGGCGACACCGTCGTGCTCAAGCCGTCCGACACCACCCCGGCCTCGGCCGTGCTGCTCGCCGAGATCGTCGGCGGCATCCTGACGGAACTGGAGCTCCCGGCCGGAATCTTCAACGTCGTCTGCGGTGACCGCGAGACCGGCCGGATGATGGTCGAGCACTCGACCCCGGCGATGGCCTCCATCACCGGCTCCGTCCGCGCCGGCATCCAGGTCGCCGCCTCCGCGTCCAAGGACGTCAAGCGCGTCCACCTGGAGCTGGGAGGCAAGGCCCCGGTGGTGGTGTTCGAGGACGCCGACATTCCGGCCGCCGTCGAGGGCATCTCCGTGGCCGGCTACTTCAACGCCGGCCAGGACTGCACCGCCGCCACCCGCGTGCTGGTGCACGAGTCGATCCACGACGAGTTCGTGGCGCAGCTGGCCAAGGCCGCCGCGGAGACCAGGACCGGCATGCCGGACGACGGGGACGTGCTCTACGGCCCGCTGAACAACGCCAACCAGCTCGCCCAGGTCACCGGCTTCATCGAGCGCCTGCCGGCCCACGCCAAGGTCGAGGCGGGCGGTCACCGTGTCGGCGGTAAGGGTTACTTCTACGCGCCGACCGTCGTCTCGGGTCTGCAGCAGGGCGACGAGATCATTCAGAACGAGGTCTTCGGACCGGTCATCACCGTGCAGAGGTTCTCCGACGAGGCCGAGGCCGAGGCCGTCCGCAACGCCAACGACGTCGAGTACGCGCTCGCGTCCTCGGTGTGGACCAAGGACCACGCCCGCGCGATGCGCATGGCCAAACGCCTCGACTTCGGCGCGGTATGGATCAACACTCACACGCGGCTGGTCGCCGAGATGCCGCACGGCGGCTTCAAGAAGTCCGGCTACGGCAAGGACCTCTCCGGCTACGGCTTCGAGGACTACACCCGCATCAAGCACGTCATGACTGCGTTCTAGGCTGGTCGGGCCATCGCACGTCATAGTGGACACGCGGTGGGTTGTTACGCCGCCAGCGTGAGCACGAAGCCCGCTGACGGAGAACGAATCTCCAGGTCAGCGGGCTTTTCCGTGTCTACGGGCCGGGACAGCGGACGAGCCGGGGATGACCGCGGCGCGCTTCCTTGGGGACCACTTGGGGACCAGGAGCCTCCTCACGCCCGGCCGTGAGGTGGGCGCTGAGAGCAGCCCCGGCCAACTCGATCGAGCGGCGGTCCGGTTGCAGGTAGCGCTGCGTCGTGGTGAGCGAACCATGCCCAGCGATCTTCCGGAGCACGTGCAGAGGTACACCGGTATCCGCCATCCAGGCGAGCCCCGTATGCCGTAGGTCGTGGGTGCAAGTGCCCATGCCTGAACTGAACCGCGACAACATCCCAGTGGGTCGCGTCCGCAGGACCGCCGTGGTGATCCGGCCGCCACGAGGACGGTCGATGTCCTTGGCTCGCACCCCGGAAACCTCCCCGATCCGGGCGGCGGTGCACGCGGCGAACTTCACCACGTCGTCCCAGCCGGCGCACTCGCCCAAGCGAGCTGGGCGAGGGCGAGACTCGCGCGCTCAACTGTAGTAGGCGATCTTCTCGTCGAGGACCTCCATGGCCCGGCGCAGTGCCGCCACCCGCTGTTCCAGGGCGGTACGGCGCTCGCGGAGGAAGTGGACCCGGTCCTGTGGAGAGCGCTCGGCACGCAGGATGGCGACGAACTCCCTGAGATCCGCGATGCCGAGACCTGCCTCGCGGAAGCACGTGACCAGACCGATCCAGAACACGTCGTCCTCGGTGTACTCCCTGCGCCCGCCGGCGGAGCGCCGGATCGGGCCGATGAGCCCTTCGCGCTCGTAGTAGCGCAGCGTGTCAATGGAGACGCCGGTGCGGTCGACGACCGCCGCCGGGGTGAGGGTGGTCATACAGCTCCTCGTGTGACCGCCTTACCGCGCTTCGGCGAAGCGCGCCAGGTGCTCGTCGCCGAGCCGCACACGGCGTGCGGCGAGTGCCTGCTCGATCTGCTCCACCCGGCTGGCGCCGACGATGGGATGGATCCCCTGCCGCATCAGCCATGCGAGGACGATCTCGTTCCTCGTGGCCGACAGCTCGTCGGCGATGTCGTCCAGGACCGCGAGCACCCGGGTCGTTCCGGGGTGATCATAGGTGTGCGGAAGGGGTTTGTCCGCGCGCACGTACGAACCCCACATGAGCGAGCTGTACGACCATACGGCCAGTCCTTCCGACCGTGCGAAGTCCAGGTCTTCGGCGGCGAGCATGCGGTGTCCGGCCTCCGCGACAGGGGTGAGCGGGCGCGGCTGGACGAGTGAGTGGCGCAGTTGCAGGGCCGTCCACGGTTCAACGCGCTGCTCCCGCGCGAGGGACCGGGCGCGCTCGACGCGCCAGGCGGCATGGTTCGCCGCCCCGGCCCGCAGGGCCACTCCCTTCTCGATCAGCTCGCCGAAGGCGCCGACCGTCTCCTCCAGCGGCACGGTGCGGTCCTCGGCATGGGCCCAGAGCATATCGACGTGATCGACTCCCAGCCGGTCCAGGCTCTCTTCCACACCGGCGTGGATGGCGCGGGCGGAGAGTCCTTCGGCACTTTCCGGCCAGGAGTGCGGGACGAGCGGGTTCTGCCGGACCTTCGTCGCGATCCGCACCACGTCGCGCGCGCCCGGGCGGGCCCGCAGCCACGAGCCGATGAGGCGCTCGCTGGCGCCGCCGATGCCACTGGGGTCGGCCCAGAAGGAATAGCAGTTCGCAGTGTCGAGCCAGACACCGCCGCCGGCGACGAAGGAGTCGAGGATCGCAAAAGCCCGGTCGGGGGCGACGCGGGTGCCGAAGTCCATCGTCCCGAGGACGATCTGAGTGTCGGTGGTGTTCATGCCGTCCATGCTCGGATCTGGAGCGCGCATCAGGTCAAGCGCGGTTCAGAGTCAAGCCCTTGCCTCATGAGGAACACCTGCGCTGCACTTCTCTCGACAGCACTGCAAAGTGTCTCAAATCCCCAAACGGCGCAAAGAGAGAAGAATTGGTCCAGCCTGCTTGGCGCATGAGTCCGATGGCGAGGTTGCGCAGGGCGGCCATGGCTCGGGGTGTGGTGCCGGTGCATATTCGTGAGGCGTCCTCACCGTAGGTGACGTCTCGGATGTGGTGCAGGGCCTCAACCGACCAGTGATCCTGGGCGAGTTCGGCGAGTTGTGGCGGGCCGGCCTGCTGGGCGGCAGGCTGGTGATCGCGTAGACGGTCCTCGTCTCGACC
>JBEHXI010000305.1:0-7936 GCA_048498775.1 Actinomycetota bacterium
TCTCCCGCCACACCCCCGGCCCGTCCGGAACGCCCACCCGGTAGCCGTGCCGGACCACCGGCGAGAAGTTGGCGACGGCGACCAGCGGACGCCCCTGGGCGTCGAAGCGCACCCAGGAGAAGACGTTGTCCTCGGCGGCCTCCGCGTCGATCCAGGAGAAGCCGGCCGGGTCGGTGTCCAGCTGCCACAGCGCCGGGGTGGCCGCGTAGTGGCGGTTCAGGTCGCGCACCAGGTCCCGGACGCCCCGGTGGTCGCCGGCCGCCGAGTACGTCTCGTCCATCAGCCACCAGTCCGGGCCGTGCTCGTGCGACCACTCGGCGCCCTGCGCGAACTCCTGCCCCATGAACAGCAGTTGCTTGCCCGGGTGGGCCCACATGAAGGCCAGGTACGCGCGGTGGTTGGCGCGCTGCTGCCACCAGTCGCCCGGCATCTTCGACACCAGCGACTTCTTGCCGTACACCACCTCGTCGTGCGAGATCGGCAGCACGTAGTTCTCGGAGTAGGCGTAGACCATGGAGAAGGTCATCTCGCCGTGGTGGTACCTGCGGTGGATCGGCTCGTGGGACATGTAGTCCAGCGAGTCGTGCATCCAGCCCATGTTCCACTTCAGGCCGAAGCCCAGGCCGCCGAAGCCGGTCGGGCCGATGTGGTGGGTGGCGCGGGTGACCCCGTCCCAGGCGGTGGACTCCTCGGCGATCGTCACCACGCCGGGGCAGCGGCGGTAGAGCGTGGCGTTCATCTCCTGCAGGAACGCCACCGCCTCCAGGTCCTCCCGCCCGCCGTAGACGTTGGGCGTCCACTGGCCGTCCTCGCGGGAGTAGTCCAGGTAGAGCATGGAGGCGACCGCGTCGACCCGCAGCCCGTCGATGTGGAACTCCTGGCACCAGAACAGCGCGTTGGCGACCAGGAAGTTGCGCACCTCGGTGCGGCCGAAGTTGAACTCCAGGGTGCCCCAGTCGGGATGCTCGGCGCGCTGCGGGTCGGGGTGCTCGTACAGCGCGGTGCCGTCGAAGCGCGCCAGCGCCCAGGCGTCCTTGGGGAAGTGCGCGGGCACCCAGTCCATCAGCACCCCGATCCCGGCCTGGTGCAGCGCGTCCACCAGGTGGCGGAAGTCGTCCGGGGTGCCCAGCCGCGAGGTGGGCGCGTAGTAGGAGGTGACCTGGTAGCCCCAGGAGCCGCCGAACGGGTGCTCGGCGATCGGCATCAGCTCCACATGGGTGAACCCCAGGTCCTTGACGTACGCGGGCAGCTGCTCGGCGAGCTCGCGGTAGGTCAGGCCCGGCCGCCAGGACGGCAGGTGCACCTCGTAGACGGAGAACGGCGCCCGGTGCGCCTCGGTGTCCGCCCGGCGCTCCATCCACTCCGCGTCGTGCCAGGTGTGGTGGGGCTCGGTGACGATCGAGGCGGTGGCCGGCGGCACCTCGGTGCGGCGCGCCATCGGATCGGCCTTCAGGGACCGGCCGCCGTCCGGGCGGGTGATCTCGAACTTGTACGGGGTGCCCTCGCCGATCCCGGGCACGAACAGCTCCCACACCCCGGACGAGCCCAGCGACCGCATCGGGTGGGCTGTGCCGTCCCAGTAGTTGAAGTCCCCGACCACCCGCACCCCGCGGGCGTTCGGGGCCCACACGGTGAAGGCGGTGCCCGTCGCGCCCTGGTGGGTCATCGGCCGGGCGCCGAGGGCGTTCCACAGCTCCTCATGCCGGCCCTCGCCGATCAGGTGCAGGTCGAGCTCGCCCAGTGTGGGCAGGAAGTGGTAGGCGTCGGGGACCTCGAACTCGCGGTCCTCGTAGGTCACGGCCAGCCGGTAGTCCGGGATCGCGGCCAACGGCAGCAGTCCGGCGAACAGGCCGTCGCCCTCCGGCCGCAGCTCCGCGCGCATCCCCTCGGCGACCACGCAGACCCGCGTCGCGTACGGGCGCAGCGCCCGGAAGACGACGCCGCCGTCCACCGGGTGGGCGCCGAGGACGCCGTGCGGGTCGTGGTGGCGGCCGCCGAGCAGCCGGTCCCGGTCCTCCGGGTCGAGCGCCGGGGCCGGGCTGACCCCGCCGGGCGCGGCCGGCGGTGCGGCCGGTGCGGCGGGGGCGTTCTCGCCCGCCGGTGGCCGCGCGCCGTGCGGGGAGGACGACGGCCCGGCCGGGGCGCGGCCGGACTGGCCGGCCCGCTGCCGGGTGCCGGACGGGGAAGGACCGGACGGGGGCGCCTGCCGGGTGCCGGAGGCCGGGGCACGGCGGGAGTTGTCCTGGCCGCGGGCCGCGGCCTCCGGCTGCGTACCCGGCAGGCCGGAGCCGCGCGCCGCCTGGAAGGTCGCGGGCAGGGGCCGCGAGGGGTCGCGCTCAGTCACGGTCGGATCCTCCTCGGGAGGGTTGGTCGGGGGTGCCGCTGAGCCGCTCGATGGCGGCCATCGGGATGCGCATCCAGTCCGGGCGGTGCCGCGCCTCGTACAGCACCTCGTAGACCGCCTTGTCCGTCTCGAACGCGCGCAGCAGCACCGGGGAGTCCCTGGGGTCCTGGCCGGAGCGGTCGGCGTAGCCGGCGCAGAAGGCGTCGCGGTGCCGCTCGGCCCAGGCGGCGGCGCGCGGCCCGGCGGTGGGGCAGTGCCGGGCCGCGTAGTCGAAGGAGCGCAGCATTCCGGCGATGTCCTGCACCGGCGGCTGGGGGCGGCGGCGCTCGGACAGCGGCCGGGCCGGCTCGCCCTCGAAGTCGATGAGCACCCAGCCCTGCTCGCGGGTGTACAGCGCCTGGCCGAGGTGGAGGTCCCCGTGGATGCGCTGGGCGGCTATCGTCCCGCCCTGCTCGGCGAAGGCGGCCAGGTCCTGGTAGGCGCCGCGCAGCCCGGCCCGGTAGGGGGCCAGCGCCGGGACGGCGACCGAGGCGGCCTCCAGGCGGTCGAGCATCGCGGTGGCCAGCAGCTGGATCTGCGGGCGGCGCAGCACGGCGGTGGGCAGGGCGCGGGCCAGCGCGGTGTGCACCTCGGCGGTCGCCCGGCCCAGGTCGCGGGCCTGCTCGGTGAAGCCTGTGTCTTCGGTGCCCGCGGTGTCTTCGGTGCCCGCGGTGTCCGAGGCGATCGCGCGCAGCGCCAGATCCCAGGCGTCCGTCGACCCGGGCAGGTAGCGTTGCAGGACGCCGAGCGTGGCGGGTTCCGAGTGCAGCCCCAGCGCCTCGAACCAGGCGGCGGGCGCCGCCACCCGCGCCGACCCGGCCCTGGCCAGGGCGAGGGAGACCTCCAGATCCGGGTTGGTGCCGGGGGAGATCCGCCGGAACAGCTTGAGAATGAACGTATCTCCGTAGATCACGGAGGAGTTGGACTGCTCCGCCGACGACAGCCGCGGGGCCAGCCCGGCCGGGATCTCGGTCCCCGGCTCGGCGGCGAACCGCAGATGCCCGGTCCGCCCGGGGGCGCGCAGCCGCTCCAGCAGCAGCCCGGTCAGCCGCGCGTCGTGCAGCGCCTCGTAGACCGTCAGGCCGTCCAGCGGGCCGCCGGTCGCATGCCCGATCAGCGCGTGCGCGAGCCGGGGCGGCAGCAGTTCCCGGGTGCCGAGCAGCAGCTGGTAGCAGTCCGGCGGGCCGTCCGGCTGCTCGACGTCCAGCAGCAGGTGGAGCAGGCCGGGGGTGCCGAGCCGCCCGTCACACGGCAGCAGCTCGGTGGCGCAGACCAGGCCGAAGCCGGTGATCGGCCGGCCCTTGCCGGAGAACCACCGCTGCCGTGGCAGCCACTCCCGCAGCAGGGGGGCCAGCCCCTGCAGCAGTCCGGGTGCCGCGGTGGCGGCGGACAGGCCGTAGGGGCCACCGCCCGGCGCGGCGGCGGAGCCGTCGGCGGTCGATCCGGCGGTGGGGCGGAGCCACGAGGTGTCCGACATGTCGTCCTTTCCTCGGGGTCGCGCGCCCGTCCAGTGCGGCGGTGGTGGCCCGGATGAAGGGTGCGCGGGGGCGGGTGCCCGGCTGCCTCGGCCGGGTCGGGCGGGCACCGTCCGATCGGGTGGCCCGACTGGGCGTGGGCGGCGCCGGGGCGGGCGGGGATACGGCGCCGGTGGTTCGGCAAGCGGGAGCCTGCCCCCGCGGGTGGCGGTGAAACCGGCCCGGACGGCCGCCGCGGGCCGCCCGGGCGCGGGATCACGCCACCGTCGCTCACGTCACCGCCGGCTCACGCCGCCGGGTCGCGGCGCAGCCGGAACCAGTAGAAGCCGTGCCCCGCCAGGGTCAGCAGGTACGGCCATTCTCCGATCGCCGGGAAGCGCACGCCACCGATGAGCTCCACCGGGTGACGGCCCTCCCACGCGTGCAGGTCCAGCTCGGTGGGCTGCGGGAAGCGCGAGAAGTTGTTCACGCACAGCACCAGGTCGTCGCCCTGCCCCTCGGTGGAGGGGGCCTCGCGCAGGAACGCGAGCACCGCCGGGTTGCTGGAGGGCAGCTCGGTGTAGGAGCCGAGCCCGAAGGCCGGGTTCTGCTTGCGGATCTCGATCATGCGGCGGGTCCAGTGCAGCAGCGAGCTCGGGGAGCTCATCTGCGCCTCGACGTTGGTCACCTGGTAGCCGTAGACCGGGTCCATGATCGTCGGCAGGTACAGGCGGCCGGGGTCGCACGAGGAGAAGCCGGCGTTGCGGTCGGGCGTCCACTGCATCGGGGTGCGCACCGCGTCGCGGTCGCCCAGCCAGATGTTGTCGCCCATGCCGATCTCGTCGCCGTAGTAGAGGATCGGCGAGCCGGGCAGCGACAGCAGCAGCGCGGTGAACAGCTCGATCTGGTTGCGGTCGTTGTCCAGCAGGGGCGCGAGCCGCCGCCGGATCCCGATGTTGGCGCGCATCCGCGGATCCTTGGCGTACTCCGCGTACATGTAGTCGCGCTCCTCGTCGGTGACCATCTCCAGGGTCAGCTCGTCGTGGTTGCGCAGGAAGATGCCCCACTGGCAGCGCTCCGGGATCGCCGGGGTCTTGGCCAGGATCTCGGAGACCGGGTAGCGCGACTCACGGCGCACCGCCATGAAGATCCGCGGCATCACCGGGAAGTGGAACGCCATGTGGCACTCGTCGCCGCCCTTGGAGTAGTCGCCGAAGTAGTCGACGACGTCCTCCGGCCACTGGTTGGCCTCGGCGAGCAGCACGGTGTCCGGGTAGCTGGCGTCGATCTCGGCCCGCACCCGCTTGAGGAACTCGTGGGTGGCCGGGAGGTTCTCGCAGTTGGTGCCCTCCTCGGCGTACAGGTAGGGCACGGCGTCCAGCCGGAAGCCGTCGATGCCCAGGTCCAGCCAGAACCGCAGGGCGGCCAGGATCTCCTCCTGCACCCGCGGGTTCTCGTAGTTCAGGTCCGGCTGGTGGGAGAAGAACCGGTGCCAGAAGTACTGCTTGCGGACCGGGTCGTACGTCCAGTTGGACGCCTCGGTGTCGACGAAGATGATCCGCGCGTCCTGGTACTGCTTGTCGTCGTCGGCCCAGACGTAGTAGTCGCCGTACGGGCCGTCGGGATCGGAGCGCGACGCCTGGAACCACGGGTGCTGGTCGCTGGTGTGGTTCATCACGAAGTCGATGATCACGCGCATGCCGCGGTGGTGCGCCGCGTCCACGAACTCGACGAAGTCGGCGAGGTCGCCGAACTCGGGGAGGACGGCGGTGTAGTCGGAGACGTCATAGCCCCCGTCGCGCAGCGGTGAGGCGAAGAAGGGCGGCAGCCACAGGCAGTCCACGCCGAGCCACTGGAGGTAGTCCAGCTTGGCGGTGAGGCCCTTCAGGTCGCCGACGCCGTCGCCGTTGCTGTCCTGGAAGGCGCGGACCAGTACCTCGTAGAAGACGGCGCGTTTGAACCAGTCGGGATCGCGGTCCTTGACCGGGGTGTCCTCGAAGGTGTCCGGGACGGGCTCGTTGACGATCAATTGGGTGACCCTCCGATCGGTGAGGCGGGTCGCAGGGACACGATGTGCGCGGGCGTGACGCCCGGTTCCAGGCGCACGTAGTTGTCCCTGCCCCAGTGGTAGGTCTCGCCGGTGAGCTCGTCGCGCACCGGTGTGGAGTCGTGCCATGCCAGCCCGAGTTCCGGCATGTTCAACGAGATGGTGGCCTCCCGGGTGTGGTGGGGGTCGAGGTTGACGACGACCAGAACCGTGTCGTGCCCGCCGTCGGCGGTGGCGATCCGCTTGGAGTAGACGATGACCGCGTCGTTGTCCGCCTGGTGGAACCGCAGGTTACGTAGCTGTTGCAGTGCCGGATGGCGCCGGCGGATCCGGTTGAGCGCGGTGATCAGCGGGGCGATGGAGCGGCCCTCGGCCTCGGCCGCGGCCCAGTCGCGCGGGCGCAGCTGGTACTTCTCCGAGTTCAGGTACTCCTCGCTGCCCTCGCGCACCGCGGTGTTCTCGCACAGCTCGTACCCGGCGTAGACCCCCCAGGTGGGGGAGAGGGTGGCGGCCAGCACCGCGCGCGCCTCGAAGGCGGGACGGCCCCCGTGCTGGAGGTGGGCGTGCAGGATGTCCGGAGTGTTGACGAAGAAGTTGGGACGCATGGAGGAGGCGGCCTCGCCCGACAACTCGGTGAGGTAGTCGGTGAGTTCCTCCTTGGTGTTACGCCAGGTGAAGTACGTGTAGGACTGCTGGAAGCCGATCTTGGCCAGGGTGTGCATCATGGCCGGGCGGGTGAACGCCTCCGCCAGGAAGATCACGTCCGGGTCGGTGCCGTTGATCTCGGCGATGACCTGCTCCCAGAAGACCACCGGCTTGGTGTGCGGGTTGTCGACCCGGAAGATCCGCACCCCGTGGTCCATCCAGTGCCGCAGCACCCGCACCGTCTCGGCCACCAGGCCCGGCATGTCGGCGTCGAAGGCGATCGGGTAGATGTCCTGGTACTTCTTCGGCGGGTTCTCGGCGTACGCGATCGAGCCGTCGATCCGGTGCGCGAACCACTCCGGGTGCTCGGTGACCCACGGGTGGTCCGGCGAGCACTGGAGCGCGAAGTCCAGCGCCACCTCCATGCGCAGTTCGCGGGCGCGCGCCACGAAGTGGTCGAAGTCCTCGATGGTGCCCAGGTCCGGGTGGATCGCGTCGTGGCCGCCCTCCGGCGAGCCGATCGCCCACGGCGAGCCGACGTCCCCGGGCCCCGCGGACAGCGTGTTGTTGGGCCCCTTGCGGAACGCGGTGCCGATCGGGTGGACCGGCGGCAGGTAGACGACGTCGAAGCCCATCGCGGCCACCGCGGGCAGCCGCTCGGCGGCGGTGCGGAACGTGCCGGACCGCGCCGGCAGCCCGCGCTCCGGATCGGCCGGAACCGCCCCCTCCGAGCGTGGGAACAGCTCGTACCACGACCCGAACAGCGCCCGCTGCCGCTCCACCAGCAGCGGCAGCGGCGGGCTCGCCGTCACCAACTCCCGCAGCGGATGGCGCCGCAGCACCGCGGTCACCTCTGGGGTGAGCGCCGCGGCCAGGCGCGAGGCGGGCGGGCGGCCCTCGTCGCGCAGCGCGTCCACCGCCTCCAGCACCACCGCCCGGCCGTCGTCCTTCGGCACGCCCGCCGCCGCCCGCTCGTACAGGGCCGCGCCCTCGGCGAGCATCAGGGCGGTGTCCTGCCCGGCCGGGATCTTGATGGCCGCGTTGTGCCGCCAGGTGGCGACCGGGTCGGACCAGGCCTCGACCAGATACGTCCAGTGGCCCTCGGCCGTCGGGGTGACCTCGGCCCCCCAGCGGTCGGTGCCGGGCGCCAGTTCGCGCATCGGCGTCCATGGGCCGGGGTTGCCGGACGGGTCGCACAGCACCACGTTGGCGCCCAGCGCGTCATGGCCCTCGCGGAAGACGGTGGCGGTCACCGGGAACACCTCGCCGGCCACCGCCTTCGCCGGGCGGCGGCCGCAGTCCACCTGCGGGTGGACGTCCACGATGGGGATGCGACCGATCATTGCCTCACCTGGGCCTGCGTCGTGTTCGGTGTTCCCGGCGGTCCTGCCGTTCCTGTCGGTCCTG
>JBEHXI010000306.1:0-7933 GCA_048498775.1 Actinomycetota bacterium
GTCGTACTTCTCCCGCATGGCGGCGTCGTCGCCGCGCACGCAGTCCAGGTGCGCGGCGTTGCGCAGCACCAGGGCGCGCCCGTGGTCGTGCCCTTCCGCTTCGAACAGCTCCCGTGCCCTGCCGAAGCACTCGTCCGCCTGCTCCATGCGGGTCTGGAACATCTGCAGGGTGCCCAGGGAGTAGAGCATCGCGGCCTGGCCGATGCGGTTGCCGGCCCGGGCCGACGCCTCGTGCGCCAGGCGCGTCGTCTCCTCCCAGTCGTCGAAGTACCCCTTCGCCTCGAACAGCGTGACCGAGGTGAGCGCGAGGTCCCAGCACAACTCGTCCATCCCGGCGGCAGCCGCCTGCCGGACGGCGGTCACCAGGGCCCGCCGCTCGCCGCTCAACCGCTCCATCGGGCGGGAGCCGGCGTCCGCGTGCGCGTCCGCGGGCAGCGTCCAGCGCTTGGCGCTGCCGTGGATGGTGGTGTAGTCCCCGCCGTACTCCTCCCGGTGCGCCTCCTCGACCAGCGAGAGCCATCCGCCCAGCACTCTCGCCAGGGCGGCGTCGCGTTCCTCCGGTGGTTCGGCCGCGAACAGTTCCTCGCGCGCGTAGGCACGCACCAGATCGTGGAAGCGGTAGCGCGGCCGGAGCGCGTCCGGGTACTGGACGGTGTCCATGACCTGTGCCTCGACCAGGACGTCGAGGATGTCCTCCGCCGACGCGAAGTCGGTGTCCAGCAGGGCCGCCGCGACCCAGGCCGGTGAGTCGGGGGCCTGGACCAGCGAGTACAGGCGGAACAGCCGCTGCGCCGACGGCGGAAGCGCCCGGTAGGTCAGACTGATGGTGGAGCGCAGCTCCAGGCCGCGGTAGCTCAGTTCGTCCAGGCGCCGCCGCTCGTCCCGCAGGCGCTGGACCAGCCACTCGATCCGCCAGTGGGGGTGCGAGGCGAGCCGGGCGCCGGCGATCCGCAACGCCAGCGGCAGCGCGTCGCACAGGTTCACCAGCTCGACGGCGGTGTCGAGTTCCGCCCGCACCCGCTCCCGGCCGATGATGCCGGCCAGCAGTTCGAGGGCGTTGGCGATGTCGAACGCCGCGAGGTCGACGCTCCGGACGCCGGGCACGCCCGCCAGCCGGGCCCGGCTCGTGGTGATCACCGCGCAGGTCGCGCTTCCCGGCAGGAGCGGCGTCACCTGCTCCGCGCCGGTCACTCCGTCCAGGACCACGAGCACGCGGCTGTCCGCCAGCCGGCTGCGGTACATCTCGGCGCGCTCCTGGACATCGTCGGGAACGGCCTTGGCCGGTATCCCCAGCGCGCGGAGGAACCGCGCCAGCAGTGACGCGATCTGTTCGTCGCCGGACGCGGTGTGCAGGTCGGCGTAGAGGTGGCCGTCGGGGAAGTGCCTGTTCACCTCGTGGGCGGCGCGTACCGCCAGCGCCGACTTCCCCACGCCTCCGGGGCCGGAGATGCCCACGATCGGAATGGCGTACCCCGGGTCTCCCGTCCGGGAGGACGCCACCAGCAGGTCCTTGATCTCGTCCAGGTGGTCCCGTCGTCCGGTGAAGTCACTGATGCTCGCCGGAAGCTGACGGGGCACCAGGCGGAACGCGCCGTCGTGCGGATCCGCGGCACCGGACCGGGCCGCGGGGAGAGAGGGAACGTTCCTGCCCTGGAGGGGGGCGCAAAGATCGAGCGCCGGAGACTGCTGCAGAACCGCCTGTTCCAGGTCGCGGAGCTCCTGCCCCGGCTCGATGCCCATCTCCTCGATGAGGGCCCTGCGCGCCCGCTGGAACGCCTCCAGCGCCTCGACCTGCCGCCCCGAGCGGTACAGCGCCAGCATGAGCAGCTCGTACAGGCGCTCCCGCAGGGGGTGCCGGCCGATCAGCGCCGTCAGTTCGGCACAGACCTCTTCGTGTCTGGCGAGCATGAGGTCCAGGCGGATCCGCTCCTCGAGAACGGCCAGCCGCCGGTCGTTGAGATGCGCGGCGGCACGCTGGGTGGCGTCGCTGGGTACGCCGTCCAGCGCGGGGCCGCGCCAGAGCTCCAGGGCCGTGCGCAGGGTTGCCGCGGCCTTCTGGATCCGGCCGGCCCGCGCGTCCTCCCGCGCCGCGGTGGCCAGCCTGTCGAACTCCAGGCTGTCCACGCTGCCGGTGTCCAGTTCGAGCGCGTAGCCGGGGGCCCGGGTGGTGATGGCGTGGGCCCGGCCGGCCTGGGCGAACTGCTTGCGGAGCGTCGAGATGGCGACCTGGATCTGGCCGCGCGCGGTGGTGGGGGGCCGGTCGCCCCACACCGCGTCGATCAGCTGTTCCGTGGAGGTGGTTCGGTTGATGTTCAGCCCCAGCATCGCCAGGACCACCCGCTGACGTGGGCCACCGACGTCGAGTGAACGGCCGTCATGGACCAGCTCGACCGGTCCCAGCAGCCGAAGAACCATGGTGTCCCCCCGTCCCCGTCCCCGCACGCGCGTCGCGCCCAAGGATCAGCACCACACCCCACCGTAGAAGCCGATATTAGAACAAATTTGCCAGGTGCTTCCCGATATATGGTCCATGGGCCGTCCGGTGCCCGCTTTCCCCCCGACCGGGCGGCACGGCCCGCGGCGAGACGGGGCCGGCCCGGCGGGTCAGGCCCGGGGAGCCGGCGGATCCAGGTGCGAAGTGGCCGGATTCGGGGCCTGATCGTGCTCCGAGCCGCAGCGTTCCATGGTGCCCCCGTTCAGTCCTGCGCGGGCGGGGCCGCGCACCTGTCCACACTCAAGCGCACACCGGCCGACCCGTGCGGTAGGAGGTCAGCCGGACCGAACCCGCGTCCTGGTGTCGTGCTCCCGCACGTGCCGCATCGTGGCCGAATTCACGGCGGCCCGCAAGGACTTCGGCGTTCCCGGGGCATCCGCGCCGGTGCGGGAGCCCCGGTCCGCCGGTGGCATCGCTACGCCTCCGCCTCGGCCTTCACCCCCGCCAGCGTCCTCTCGATGCCCGCGCGCAGCATGGCGAGGCGGCCGTCGACGATCTGCTCCTCCCGTTGCGGTTGCCGGTCGACGACCTCGTGCAGCGGGCCGCGGGCGCGGCCGAAGCGCATGCCGTGCCGCAGGCGGGTGCCGGAGCCGTCCGCGAGCGGCTCCAGGGTGTACGTCCAGATGGACAGCGGCTCGCCGTGGCGCCGGTCGTTGTAGTGGACGACCTCCCACTGGAACAGGCGCTGGTCCGACATCTGCGCGACCCGGCTGACCGTGCGCCACTCCCCCAGCCCGCCGTTGCGGTTGCGGCCGGAGAAGCAGGCGCCGACCGCGGGCCCGTCGGCCCCGTCGAGCCACTCCACCTCCTGCAGTTCCGGACTGTGCCGGGCTGAGGTGGAGATGTCCGAGACCAGTTCCCACACCCGCTGCGGCGCGGCGGCGATCTCGGTCACGCATTCCACGTGGGCATCGGCGAGACGCATCGTTCTTCTTCCTCCTGGAGATGGATGGTGTGCTGTCGGGAAACGGGCATGGTCCGCGGGGATCAGCCCGCGAGGTGCGCACCGGGCGGCGCGGCACGGGAGGGGGGCCGCCCGGACGGCGAGGAGGTGGCCGACTCCGCCACGACCGCGATGGCGATCACCCCGTCGGCGACCCGCCACCGGCCCGTGACCGCGGTAAACGGCCCCGGCCGGCGCACCGCGGCCGTGACACCCCCGAAGCAGCCGTCGCCGTCCACCTGGAAGGCCACTTCCGCCTCCAGGAAGTCGAGTTCGGTGTGGGCCAGCGGGTACCAGGCCTTGAAGACCGCCTCCTTCGCGCAGAACAGTACGCGCCCCCAGTGCACCCATGGCCGGCCGCCGGCCAGTGTCGCCAGGTGCGCCCGCTCGGCGGGGCTCGCGACCATCTCCAGCACGTCCGGCGAGAGCGGGGCGTGCGGCTCGGCGTCGATGCCGAGCCCGGCCAGACCCGCCTCCGGGCGGGCGACCGCCGCCGCCCGATAGCCCGCGCAGTGCGTCATCGAGCCCACGACACCCGCCGGCCAGCGCGGTTCTCCCCGCGGGCCCGGCAGCACCGGCACCGGTGCGAAGCCGAGGGCACCCAACGCGCGCCGGGCGCACACCCGCACTCCGGCGAAGTCATGCCGCCGTTTGTCCCCCGCGCCCGCCACGAGCCGCGCCTCGGCGGGCAACAGCGCGTTCCACCAGTCCTCGTCCCCGCTGCCGAACGCCTCGGCGGCCACCGTCCGGGGCGGGAGCAGCGAGGCCATCAGTCCTTGTCCTTCCCCGCCGGGTCCCGGCCCGGATCCCTCCCCGGATCCCGGCCCGGCGGGCCCGGGGCGCGGCAGCGCGTCCGCCTGCCGGTGCGTCGTCACGGCTCACCCGCCGGCCATGGTGCCGCGCCACCGGTGAGCGTGGCCGCGTCCGATTCAGTCGATCCCCCGCAGGATGTGCGGCTCATCGCCACTGTCCTCCTCTCCTGCCAGCAGCACCAGGGGCGGCCCGGGCCACTCCGTGGGCTGGATCGGCGTTCCGCCGCGCGCCGGGTCACCGCGGTGCGTGTCGACGACGTTCGTCACCATGGCCTGCCTCTCTCCTCGGGCTTCCGCGTCTTCCATCTCCCCGTCCCGGGTCGCCGCCTGTCCGGCTCTCGCTATCCGCGCCAGCTGACGGGCTGGCGGTAGGGGGCGTGGCGCTCCGGGCGGTCCCACAGGGAGACGACCTCGGCGGTGGGGGCGCCGGTGCCGGGGGCGGCGGTGGACCGGGACATCAACGCCACGGTGAGCGCGACCAGTTCCTCGTCGGACGGGTTGCCGGCTTCGACGCGGACCAGGAGGGCCGGGGCGGTGGGCTCGATGGCGGTGGTCATCTCAATCAGCTCCGTTCGGGTGGGCGCGAGGTCACTGGGGCGGGTTGCCGTGCTTGCGCGACGGCAGGTCGGCGTGCTTGGTCCGCAGCATGTGCAGGGAGCGGTTCAGCACGTGGCGGGTGTCGGCGGGGTCGATCACGTCGTCGATCAGCCCCCGTTCGGCCGCGTAGTAGGGGTGCATCAGCTCGGCCTTGTACTCCTTGACCATGCGGGCGCGCATGGCCTCGGGGTCGTCGGCCGCGGCGATCCGGCGCCGGAAGATGACGTTCGCGGCGCCCTCGGCGCCCATCACCGCGATCTCGTTGGTGGGCCAGGCGTAGGACAGGTCGGTGCCCACGGAACGGGAGTCCATGACGATGTAGGCGCCGCCGTACGCCTTGCGCAGGATCAGCTGGATGCGCGGGACGGTGGCGTTGCAGTAGGCGTAGAGGAGCTTGGCGCCGTGCCGGATGATGCCGCCGTGTTCCTGGTCGACGCCGGGCAGGAAGCCGGGGACGTCCAGGAGTGTCACGAGGGGGATGTTGAAGGCGTCGCAGTACTGGACGAAGCGGGCGGCCTTTTCTGAGGCGTTGATGTCGAGGACGCCGGCCAGCGACCTGGGCTGGTTGGCCACGATGCCGACGACCTGCCCGTCGAGGCGGGCCAGGGCGACGATCACGTTGGTGGCCCAGCGCTCGTGGATCTCCAGGTAGTCGCCGTCGTCGACGATCTCCTCGATCACCGCTCGCATGTCGTAGGGGCGGTTGCCGTCGGCGGGAACCAGGTCGAGGAGTCTCTCGCACCGGCGGTCGGCCGGGTCGTCGGTCGCCACGGCCGGAGGTCGCTCCCGGTTGTTCTGCGGGAGGAGGGAGAGCAGGTAGCGGACCTCGGCGAGGCAGGTCTCCTCGTCGTCGTACGCGAAGTGGCACACGCCGCTGGTCTCCGCGTGGATGTCCGCGCCGCCCAGGCCGTTCTGGCTGATCTCCTCGCCCGTCACGGCCTTGACCACGTCGGGTCCGGTGATGAACATCTGCGAGGTGTCGCGGACCATGAACACGAAGTCCGTGAGGGCCGGGCTGTACGCGGCGCCGCCCGCGCACGGGCCGAGCATCACGCTGATCTGCGGGATGACGCCGGACGCCCTGGTGTTGCGCTGGAAGATGCCGCCGTAGCCGGCGAGGGCGGTGACGCCTTCCTGGATGCGGGCGCCCGCGCCGTCGTTGAGTGACACCAGGGGGGCACCGGCCGCGATGGCCATGTCCATGATCTTGTGGATCTTCTCGGCGTGGGCCTCGCCGAGCGCGCCGCCGAAGATGCGGAAGTCGTGCGCGTAGACGAAGACCGTACGGCCCTCGACCGTGCCCCAGCCGGTGAGCACCCCGTCGGTGTGCGGCTTCTTCGCCTCCAGCCCGAATCCGGTCGCCCGGTGCCGGCGGAACTGCTCGACCTCCGTGAAGGATCCCGGGTCCAGGAGCAGGTCGATCCGCTCGCGGGCCGTCAGCTTGCCCTTGTCGCGCTGCCGCCGGGTGGCGGCCGGGTCCGGGCCCTCGGCGATCTCGCGTCTGAGGCTCGCCAGTTCCTCGACACCACTGCGCATCCGGTCCGCGCCGAGGCTCTGCTCCGCGGTGTCAGCCCCCATCAGGGCCACGGCCGTCATAGCGCGCTCACCAGCGAGCGCTCCGCCGGGCGGCCCGTCACCACGGGCTCGCCGGCCGCGGCCGCCCCGGCCGGCACGCGGTCGAGGTCCTGCGGGGCGGCCAGGGCGACGGCGCGCGCCTCGGGGCGGGCCCGCTGCAGCAGCCGGGTGAGCGGTCCCGCCGGCGCCAGTTCGATGTGCGGGGAGCCGGGGGCCTGGTCGGCGATCGTCCGCGCGCACAGGTCCCAGCGCACCGGCGAGGTGATCTGGCGGATCAGCCGGTCCCGCAGGTCGTCGCCCGTCAGGAGCGCGCCGTCGCCGTTGCCGACCATCGCCGAGGCCGGCTCGGTGATCCGGACGCCCTCGATCGCGCGGGTGAACGCCTCCACCGCGGGCGCCATGGCCTCGGTGTGGAAGGCGCCGGCGACCGCGAGGGGAGAGACCCGGGTGCCCGGTGGCGGCGCGTCGGCGAGGGCCTCGATCCGGTCGGCCGGTCCGGCCGCGACGAACTGGTGGCTGCCGTTCCAGTTGGCCACCGTGAGGCCCGCCGCGGCCACCGCGGCGACGATCTCCTCGTCGGAGGCGGGGGCCCGCTTGGACGGCATCACCGCGGCCATCCCGGTCGGCGCCAGCGCGCACGCCGCCGACATGGCCACCCCCCGGACCCGGGCGAGGGCGACCGCGTCCCGGGGGCTGAGGTAACCCGCGCCCGCCGCGGCGGCCAGTTCGCCGACCGAGTGGCCGGCGAACAGCACCTCGCCCGCGGCGGGCGTGAGTCTGCCGCGCAGCAGCCGGTACGCCAGCAGGGACGCGGCGACGATCAGGGGCTGCGCGTAGGCCGTGTCGGCCAGCAGCGTCTCGTCCCGGCCGGCCTCGGCCAGGTCGAAGCCCGCGGCCCGCGACCAGTCGTCGATGAGCCCGGCTGCCCCGGGGACGGCTTCCAGCCAGGGATCGAGCATCCCGGGCCGCTGGACTCCCTGTCCCGGGGCGGTCACGACATAGTGGTACACCACTGAATCCTCCGTTTCGGAACCTCAGCTGTCCGCGCCCTCGAACGCGTCGGCGGGGCGCAGCAGGGTGATGGCACGTTCGACTTCGAGGACGGTGCGGCCGTCCCCGGCCCGGGAGACACCGCGGAACGTGGCCGTCTCCTCCTCCCGGTCGACCAACTCCACCGAGTGCACGAGCAGTTCACCGGCGTGCACCGCGTCGGTCACCCGCACACCGCGCGCCGATCCGAAGATCAGCAGCTGCCGGTCGTCCGGGGCCGACTCCCGCAGCAGGAGCAGCCCGCAGGCCTGGAGGAACGACTCCAGGGTGAGACTGGCGGGGAACCGGCCCGGCCGGGCGTCGCCCAGGTGGGCGTCCAGCTCGTGGTAGGTCACGGCCTTCGTGGCCTCAAGGGCGCCGGGCGTGTGCCGGACGATCCGGTCGACCTGGAGCGCCGGGTAGCCGTAGGGCAGCAGGTCGCCGGGGTCGGGAAGGGGCTCGGCCGGGGAGTCCGGCGGGGTC
>JBEHXI010000307.1:0-7905 GCA_048498775.1 Actinomycetota bacterium
ACCCGTCGCCGGCGGCACCGGCGCCACCGTGGCCGTGAACGACACCACCGCGCCCGGCGCCGACGGGTTCGCCGAGGACACCAGCGTGGTCGTGGTGGGCGCCGCGGTATAGGTGTAGGTCAGCGCGTTGCTGTCACCGGCCGGGCTGGTCACCGACACGGTGACGGTGCCGGTGCCCGGCGGAGCCGTGAACGTCAGCTGGGTACCGGCCGGGTTGACGACGATGTTGGTGCCCTGCGCGCCGTCCACCCTGACCGCCGTGACGCCCGCCAGGTTCGTTCCCGTCAGGGTGATCGTGTTCCCTCCGGCGGCGGGGCCGGAGGCGGGGCTGATACCGGTCAGGATCGGTCCGGCCAGCAGGACGGTGACCACACCCTCGTCGAGGTCGCTGACGTAGAGGTGGGTCCCGTCCGGGGAGACCGCCACGCCCACCGGGGTCAGGCCGACCGGGTCCGCGCGCAGGAGGGTGTTCGTCGCGGTGTCGAGCGTCCACAGGACGCTGTTCCCCGCGTCGGTGACGTAGGCGCGGCTGCCGTCCGGGCTCACGGCGACCCAGTACGGCGTGCTGCTCGCCGGAAGGCGGACCGACGTGACCACCTGGTCGGTGGCCGTGTCGATCACGTACACCGCACCTCCCTGGTCGGCGGCGTAGACCCGGGTGCCACTCGGATTGACCGCCACGTCCTGGACGATGACCGACGCACTCAGGGAGATGGTGTCGACCAGGCCGCGGGTCGTCGTGTCGAACACGAACACCGACTGCCCGGACGCCACGTACAGACGGGTACCACTCGGGTTCACCACCAGTCCGTTGGGCGCGCCGGACGGCAGAGCGATCGCGGGGAGGATCTCGGTGTTGCTGGCGGTGAAGACGCGCACGGTGTTCTGCACCTGGTCCGACACATAGATCCGGGATCCCGTCGGGTTGACGGCCACGAACGCCGGACCGCTGGGGTCCGACAGCCACAGAGGCACCACGGTGAAGGTGTTCGGTGAGGTGGTCCGGTCGATGACGTCCATGCTGCCATTGCCGATATTGGCCACATACACCTTGGTTCCGGACGGGTTGACGGCCACTCCCTGGGGGGCGCCGCCCACCGCGACGGTCTCGGTCACCAGGTTGGACGCCGTGTTGATCACCTTCACATCGCCGGCGCCGCTGACCGCCACGTAGACCTGCGTGCCGTCCGGTGTGACGACCAGTTCGTACGGTGATGTGCCGACCGCCACGTCCGTGACGTAGAGGGCCGTCTCGACCGGGTCGTTCGCCCCCGGCTGCCCCGGGCCCTGCGCTGCGCTCATCTGGCGTCCCCTCTTGAGGTCAGGTGGAGGGGCTGCCCCGGCCGGCCGGGACTCGACCGGTTGACAGGTGGCGCACCTTTCCCAGGGGACGCTCCGGACGTGCCGCCGCCCGGACGGCAGCGCGTGCTGCCGGTCCCTCCGAGGGAAATGGGCAGCCCGCCGGATCCGATGACACCAGTAACCCACCAGGGGGACGGACCGGGCCAGAAGGGGGGCGCCATTTCATTCGAACGGAGCAGTCCGCCCGGCACGCGCCCTCCCGCCACCCCTGCGGCCGAACGGGCGAAGAGTGGATCACACACGTGACCGCCGGCCGCCCGGCGGCGTTCCCCAGTCGTCGCACCCACTCGGCAAGGCAGGCGAAGACACGTGCTTGGAGGCCCTCCCATGCGAAACCTCAGCAAGGCGACCGCGACCCTGCTCGCCACGAGCGGGCTGGTGCTGGCCGGTGCCGGGGTCGCCGCCGCCGACACGAGCGCCGGCGCGGCCACCAAGAACAACGTCGGCCTGTTCACCGGCTTCGTCTACCAGGACGTGCAGAACAACCCGCTGAACAACTGCGCCAACTACGCCCCGACCGCGCTCGGCCTGCTCTCCGGGACCGCCGGCGACGCCTGCCTGACGCACTGAGCCGTCCGCCACCGGGACCCGCGGCCCTGTGTCGGCCGCGGGTCCGCCGCCTCTGGGTGACGGCCGCGGGCGCCGGCGACCGGCGACCGGCCGAGTCACGAGGGGCGGGTGTGGTGGTGGTCCGGGCCGGCCGGAGCAGGGTGCCCGTCGCCCTCACGGTCGTGGTGCTGCTGGGCACGGCCGTCCTCGCGGTCGCCGTCCCGCACGTCGCCTACGCCACCCGGCCGGCTCCAGGTCCGGTCCTGCGCCCGGGAACGCGTCGGCGGCCACCGGCTGCTCGTGGTGGTGGCCACCGCCCTCTGCGCCCGGGCCGGCGCCCGCCGGGCGGTCCGCGGGCGCACTGCTCCCCGCGCCGGCCGCCGGGGTCATCGACGTGACAAGCGCCCTGTGACACCCGGTCGGCAGGCCGTCGTTCACACCCTGCTCAGCGCCTCCGTCACCGGGGCGCGGGCGGCCCGGGCGGCGGGGAAGGTCGCGACACCGACGGCGGCCGCCACGGCGAGCGCGCAGGCGAGCAGGAGGGTGGCCGCGGAGGGCGGCTGGGCGATGCCGGCGCCGACTCCGCTGGTGCGGCCCTGGAGGTTGATCAGCCAGTCGGCGACCGGGACGCCGAGCACCGCGCCCACGGTGACCGCGATCAGGGTGAGCAGCCCGGTGCTGGTCACGATGGTCGAGGCGACCTGACGGGGCGTCAGGCCCATGGCGCGCAGCACGCCGAGGTCCCTGGTGTGGTCGCGCAGTCCGCCGCTGGTGGTGGTGAGCAGTTCGGCCAGGCCGATCAGGGCGAGCGCGGCGACCAGGCCGACGACCACCACGCGCACGGCGCCCAGCTGGTCGGTGGGGTTGGCGACCGGGCGGACGTCGAGGTGGTTGCCGGAGGCGGCGAGCAGGGCGCCGCGCACCACGCCGGGGCGCGCGCCGGGGCGGAGCACCAGGTCGTAGTACTGCGGCCGGGGCATGCCGCCGGGTCCGGCGAGGGCGTCGAGGCCGACGGAGAGCATCTCGCCGTTGTGCTCGGGTTCGATGCTGCGGCCGACGATGTGCAGGATGTGCGGGGTTCCGGCGGTGGTCACCCGCACCCACTGGCCGACCCTGGCGTGCAGCAGCTCCAGCAGCCCCTGGCCGGCCACCGCCTCGTCGGGCTCGCGGATGCCGCGGCCCGCGGCGAGGGCGAACGGGTAGGGGTGCGCGGCGGTGCCGACGGCGCGCAGGGTGACGCTCATGGTCTGGCCGGGCACCAGTGCCTCGACGTCCACGCCGGGGTACGCGGCGGCGATCCCGGGCGTGCCGGCCAGCAGGCGGCGGGTGGTGGTGTCGTCGATGCCGCTGGGCCGGGCGGTCAGGGCCGCGGCGAGGCCGACGCGTTCGGGGTGCCGCTGGAAGCCGTCCAGCGTCGCCCAGCTGCCGAGCGCCACGGTGATGACCAGCATGGGGACGGTCAGCCGGGTGATGGTCAGCAGGGCCCGGACGGGGCGGTGGAAGGCGTCCCGGGTGCCGAGCACCAGCGCCGGCGGCAGCCGCAGCAGCAGCGCGGCGCGTGCCATCCGGGACATCCGGCTGCCGGAGGAGCGGGCGGCGCGCGCGGCCGGGACGGGCGGGACGCGGCCGGCCCGCCATGCCGGGACGGCGGTGGCCAGCGCGATGCCCAGCACGACGGCGCCGCCGGCCAGCAGCAGCACGCCGAAGTGGCCGGGCACCGCCTGCCAGACGGCCATCGCCTCGCCGGGCGGGCCGGGCAGCAGCGGGCCGAGCAGTCCGGCCCCGGCGGTGCCCAGCGCGATGCCGGCCAGGGCGAGGGCGGTGTGCTCGGCGAGGAACGCCGCCACCACCTGTCCGGGGGTGAACCCGATCGCCTTGAGCATGGCGATGTCCCGCAGCTGCCCGAGGACCCGCCCGCCGGCCGCGGCGCTCACCGCGAGCGCCGCGGCGAGGAGCGCGACCAGCCCGAAGACGGCGAGCAGCAGCCCGAGCAGCCGGTCGTCGAGTTCCATCGCGGTGCGTACCTGGCGCCAGGTGGACACCCGGGTCACCTGGTCGCCGCCGAGCGCGGTGACCGCCTGCTGGGCGGTGAAGTCGGTGGCGGCCGGGTCGTCGAGGCGCAGTCCCACGGCCTGCTCGGTGTGGCCGGGGTCCGGTTCGACGGTGGCCAGGGTGGCGGGCAGCACCCAGGCGAGGCCGGGGGTCCAGTCGGGGTAGGCGCCCTGGTCGGGGCTGTCGGCGATGCCGGCCACCCGCAGGGTGTGGGGCGCGCCGTCCACCCCGCGGACGGTGACGGTGTCGCCCACGCCCGCCCAGGCCGCGCGGGCCAGCGAGCTCTCCAGGACGATCCCGCCGGGCCGGGCGGTGTCCAGCCAGTGGCCGGAGCGGATCAGGGGGCGTGAGACGGCGGGCAGGGCGGGGCCCTCGGCGCGCAGTTCCAGCGGGACGCGGTCGGCGCTGCGCACCAGCGTGGCCGGGGCGGTGCGGTACGGGCCGGCGACCGCCCGCACGCCGTCGAGCCGCCGCAGCGGGGCGGTGTCGGTGCCGGGGCGGACGTGCAGCCAGATGTGGGCGCCGTGGGACTGGCCGAAGATCCGCTGCCAGGGGTTGGCGGCGTTCTCCAGCAGGGCGCCGGCCAGCGCCAGGGCCATCACGACCGCGGCGGTGACGGCGACCACCAGCAGCGCCTGGCCGCGGCGGGCCCGCAGGTCGCCGGCCGTCCAGCGCAGGACCGCACGCACCCGGGTCAGCCCTTCAGTTCGAGGATGTCGGCGACGGTGCCGCGGCGCGGGGTGGCCGGCGGCTCCACCGCGGCGTCGTCGGCTATCTGCCCGTCGAACAGGCTGATGACCCGGTCCGCGGCGCTGGCCACCCGGGCGTCGTGGGTGACGAGCACGATGGTGCGGCCGTCGGCGTGGAAGCGGGTGAGCAGGCGCAGGACCTCGCGGGTGGTGCGGCTGTCGAGGTTCCCGGTGGGCTCGTCGGCGAGGAGCAGTCCGGGCTCGTTGACCAGCGCGCGGGCCAGGGCGACGCGCTGCTGCTCGCCGCCGGACAGACCGGCCGCGGTGGCGCCCGCCTTGTCCTTCAGGCCCAGCTCCGCCAGGAGCTCCTCACGGCGTGCCCTGGCCTGCTTCGGCGGTGTCCCGGCCAGCAGGGCGGGCAGTTCGACGTTGTCGGCGACCGTCATGTTGGAGACCAGGTTGAAGAACTGGAAGACGAAGCCGATGGAGCGCCGGCGCAGTACGGCCCAGCGGGCCTCGCTCAGGCCGTCGACGCGCCGCCCGTCCAGCCAGATGCGGCCGCTGTCGGGCCGGTCCAGGCCGCCGAGCAGATGGAGCAGGGTGGACTTGCCGGCGCCGGAGGGGCCCATCACGGCGACGAACTCCCCCCGGTCGACGCGCAGGTCCACGCCGCGCAGCGCGGGCGCGGCGGCGCCGTCGGCGCGGTGGGTCTTGGCCAGGTCGCGCGCCCAGATCATGGCCTCGGGCGGCGGCATGGCGGGGTCGGCGGGCGTCCCGGGTGCGGCGGGGGCGTCCGGTGAGGGGTCGGGGTGGCGGCTCACTCCAGTTCCTCCTGACAGCGCTCCAACCAGTCCAGGTCCGCCTGCAGATGCAGCATGGCGCCCTCGATCAGCAGCTGCGCGACGCGGTTGTCCCGGTCCTCCGCGGCGGCCAGCCGCGACAGACCGCGCATGGTGTTGAGGTAGTGGCGGCGCTGCTTGTTGATCAGCGCCAGCCGGTCGGCCAGGCCGGTCTCCGGGGCCAGCACCAGCTTGAGGAAGAACTCGTCACGGACCCGGGGGCCATCGGTCGGCTCCTCGAACCACTTGGCGAGTTCCTCGCGGCCGGCGTCGGTGATCTCGTAGACCCGCTTGTTGGGGCGGCTGGACTGGCTGACATCCTGCCCACGAATCAGCCCATTGTTCTCAAGTCGTCCCAAAGTCACGTAGATCTGGCCGATGTTCGGCTGAGGATACGCCGCGCCGAAGGTCTGCTCAAGGGCCTGCTTCAGCTCGTAGCCGTGGGCGGGTTCCTTCGCCAGGAGCGCCAGAAGGGTTTGGCGCACGGGATCGCCGCCTCCTCGGAGCCGTACCTAACCGTCAGGGATGCGCGGCGGCCGCACATCCGCGGGTGACCACCGGTTTCTTCGCCCGCCTAGTGTCCATGATGGCTGGACGGTATACATAACCGTCACGTTCGATTTCGGCACCGTACCAACGCCAGGCGGTGCCTGGGAGGGACCATGCGGTGGCCACGCGCGCTGCGCCGCCTGCTGGCCGGCGTCCTGCTGCTGGGCCTGCTGGGCGGCTGCGCGCTGCCCGGTGCCTCGGGGCGCGCCGCGGCCGGTGACGGCACCGGGCCGCTGACGCTGGCCACCGGCCGCGACCTCACCGGCTATCTGCGGGGCCGGCTGGCGCAGTGGAACCGCACCCACCCCGCGGAGAAGGCGACGCTGATCGAACTGCCGGAGGCCGCCGACGACGTCCGCGCGCAGATGATCAGCAATCTGCAGGCCAGGAGCGACCGCTACGACGTGCTCAACATGGACGTGGTGTGGACGGCGGAGTTCGCGGCCAACGGCTGGATCACCCCGCTGGACCGCGCCGACTTCCCGCTGAACCGCTTCCTGCCGCCCGTCGTGGGCACCGCCACCTTCCGCGGCCGGCTCTACGCGGTGCCGTACGTGACCAACGCCGGGATGCTCTACTACCGCCGGGACATCCTCGACCGCGAGCACCTCGCGCCGCCGCGCACCTGGGCCGATCTGGAGCGGATCGCCCGCACCGTGGCGCCGAGGTACCACCTGGGCGGCTACGCCGGGCAGTTCCTGCCGTACGAGGGGCTGACGGTCAACTACGCCGAGGCCGTGCAGTCCGCCGGCGGCCGGATCCTGTCCGGTGAGGGCACCAAGGTCACCGTGGACTCCGCGGCGGCCCGCGCCGGCCTGGAGTTCCTGGTGCGCGGGGTGCGGGAGGGCTGGATCCCCCGCGAGGCGCTGACCTTCAAGGAGGAGGACGCCCGCCAGGCGTTCCAGGACGGCCGCTACCTGTTCATGCGGAACTGGCCGTACGCCTACGACCTGGCCGAGGCGAAGGGTTCGCCGGTCGCCGGGAAGGTCGGCGTGGTCCCGCTGCCCGGCCCCGACGGCCCGGGGTCCAGCACGCTCGGCGGCTCCAACCTCGCGATCAGCAGCTACTCGCGCCACCAGAGGTCGGCGCTGCGGCTCATCCAGTACCTCACCGGCGCGGACAACCAGCGGCAGGTGCTCGTCCAGGGCTCGCTGCCGCCGGTGTGGGCGGACCTGTACACCGATCCGGCGCTGGTACGGCGCTTCCCGTACCTGCCGGTGCTGCGGCAGAGCATCCTGTCCGCGCAGCCGCGCCCCAAGAGCCCGGTGTACGACCAGGTGAGCCTGGCGGTCTCCGAGATCGTCCATGACGCCCTCACTCTCCGGCGGACTCCCCAGGAGACCACCGACCGGCTGGCCCACGAGCTGGACGCGATCATCCGCAACCCCTGAGCCGGGCCCCCGGCCCCGGCCGCGCCCCCGGTCCGGGCGAGACCGGGGCCGCCGCATGAGCTCCTAGTTACTCGTTATGCATAGCACCATCGCTGCTCCCTGGCCATAGGACGCCCTGAACTGCTTGGATTCGGGCTTATCGGTTGACAGCCGGGGGCGGCTTCCTACATAACAAGCATGCACCCTGCGGCAAGGACGTGCCGCCAGGCAGTCGCCCAGCGGCGTCCTGCGCCGACCCCTTCCCACCGCGCCGGGACGGCCCTCACCGGCCGGCCGCCGCGCGGTGGACCCGAGCGATGAAGAGCCACATGAACGCCACGACCTCCCCGGACGGTGATGCGATGAGCGGCGCAGCCGTCCGCGACGACCCGGCGGCCTCCGCCGGGCATCTGCCGCCCGCGCCTGTGATACCGGCCCAGCGTGCCGCCGCGGCGCCTGTTCCGCCTGCCGACCGGCGTCGCTGGTGGCGGGATG
>JBEHXI010000308.1:0-7861 GCA_048498775.1 Actinomycetota bacterium
CCCCCACCCACCCCCCCCCCCCCCCCCCCCCCCCCCCCCCCCCGCCGTCGCGAACGGCCGGGGCCCCTGGCGTGCGAGGATCGCCGCGGGCACCGGTGGTGCCCGCGATCGGGGAGGACGACGATGTACGCGATACCGCTGGGTGACGACGGCGCGCAGCTGCGCCCCCTGGAGCCGTGGCAGGCCGAGGAGTTCCTGCGCCACATCGACCGGGGACGGGAGTTCATCGGGCGGTACGTCGGGCTGCCGGACGCCGTCACGGACCTGGAGTCCAGCCGCTCCTACCTCCAGGCGTACGCGGAGAAGACCGCGGCCGACACCGGACGGATCCACGGCATCTGGGCGGACGGCACGCTGGTCGGCGGCGTCCTGTTCCGGACGATGGACGTCCGGCAGGGCACCGCGGAGGCGGGGTGCTGGCTGGAGCCGTCGGCGGTGGGCAGGGGGCTGGTGACCAAGGCCGCACGCGTGATCATCGACTGGGCCGTCGAGGTGCGGGGCATCCACCGCGTGGAGTGGCGGGTCTCGTCGGCGAACGAGGCCAGCATCGCGGTGGCCCGGCGGCTGGGGATGCGGAAGGACGGGGTGCTGCGGGAGAGCTACCGGTACCGGGGCGCCCGCCAGGACATCGAGGTCTGGTCGGTGCTCGCGCCGGAGTGGCGGGCGGGTGGGCAGGCAGACGCCGTGAGCGCCGCCGGCTGACGGTGCCCCGGCCGCCCAACCGGCTGCTCGCGCACGGCCGTTGACCGTCGGCAACCGGAACGCTCCGCGGCCGGTGCCCTCCTGCGCGCCGGGAGCACGGCACAGTACTGTGCACAGCCTATGGACGCCCCCGGTCCGACCACCCGGGGGCGCCGCCGGGGGGAAACCGGAGCGTCGTGCCGGCGCCCTCCCGCCGACCGGCCCCGCGCGGTGCGGGGCCCGCCGCGCGCGGACCGCGAAGGAGGCTGAGCGGCATGACCCAGTCGGTGGAACCTGCCCGAAGATCTCCCGCGATACCGGCCCGGCGGCGCTCCAGAGCGCTGGAGGCCGCGCTGCGCTCCGGGCCGTTCGAGCTCGCCCTGCACCTGGCCATCGCGGAGAGCGGGCTGAGCCTGGAGAGCCTGCGCCGGCGCCTGGGCGCGGAGGGCATCCGGATCGGCCTGTCCACGCTGAGTTACTGGCAGCGCGGGGTGCGGCGGCCGGAGCGGGCCGAGTCCCTGCGCGCCCTGCACGCGATCGAGGACCTGCTGGGGCTGTCCCGGGCCAGTCTGGTGGCGCTGCTCGGGCCGCCGCGGCCACGCGGCAGATGGTGCGAGGGCAAGGACCGGCTGCTGGACTTCGAGGACACCGTCGGCCGGCAGCGGACCATGTCGACGGTGCTGACCGGTCTGGACGCGGCCGTCAACAGCAAGGTCGAACACCTCAGCATGCACGGCGAACGCTGGATGCGCGCGGACCGCTCCTGGCGGGTCGACCGGGTCCGGCGGGTGGTGGCGGCGCCGGCCGAGGGCGTCGACCGGTACATCGCCATCTACGTCCCCGACGCGGCCGAGGAGCGGCCCCCCGCCATCGTTCCCCTCTACGGGTGCCGGCTCGGCCGGGTGCGGACCGACCCGGAAACCGGCTTCCACGCCGCCGAGTTGCTGTTCGACACACGTCTGCGCGCCGGCCAGACCCATGTGTTCGACTACGAGTACCGGGCGGCCGGCAGCAGCGGCCAGGTCAACGAGTACTACCACGGCTCACGTCAGCCGCTGCGGGAGCTGGTGCTGCTGGCCCACTTCGATCCCGCCGCGGTGCCGGTGCGCTCGTACCACTTCCGCCGGCGCCGCCACGACGACCAGCAGCGCGATCTCGCCGAGATCGCGCCGGGCCGCGACTGGTCGGTCCAGGTGGTGTCGCTGGACTGCCGTCCCGGCATCGAGGGCGTCCGCTGGGAGTGGGAGTGAGGGGGACCCCGCCGGGCGGGCGGGCCGGGACGGGCGCCGGGAAAACTGTGAAAGCGTGAAGGTTCACAGAATGGCCCGCCCGAGGGGTGCGTCGAGCCGGGCCGCGCACGGCCCGGCTGCCCGGCCCGGCGGAGCCGTGGCGACTCAGCAAAGATGCGTGATTGCGCAAGTGGAATGACTTACTCCAGGCACGGGGCGCCACACCCCGGCCGGTTCACAGAATTCCCACAGCAAGCCGGGGGCCCATTGTCGGCGAACATGACAAGCCCTCAGCATGCTGCCTGACCGCCCTACCGGTCATGGCACCGCGCCGAGCCGGCCGATCCACTCGCCGTCCCCGGCCGCGGGGCCGCATTCCGCTCATTTCCAGAGAGGAACCTCCGTGCCCCCCACACTCCGCTCGACGCGCCGCGGCATACGGCGGCTCGTCAGCCTGGCCGCCGCAGGCGGCACCATGCTCGTCGCCGCCTTCCTGACGGCGGCGCCCGCACAGGCCTCCGTGCACCAGGAGGCGGCGGCGCCCACCGCGCAGGGCCGCACCGTCACCGTGCACCTGGAGGGCAAGACCTTCCACGTGCAGCTCAACAAGCCGTCCGGCGTGGTCCCCATGCGCGGACAGCACACCGCCAACTCCCCCGCGCTGAAGACGAGCGGCGCCGCCACCGTCTACCCCCCCACGCAATCCACCAGCGGCCTCCAGTACGGCGGCGGCCCGGTCCAGACCGCGCCGGTGATCTACCTGGACTTCTGGGGCAGCCAGTGGAACAGCGACGGCAACGGCGTCAAGAGCTACATGCAGAACCTGTTCAACGGCCTGGGCTCCTCCAGTGACAGCTGGTCGACGGTCATGAGCCAGTACACCGACAGCAGCGGCAACGCGCCGACCTTCAACGGCGCGGTGCTCGGCGGAACCTGGGCCGACAACGGCTCGGCCGCTCCCGCCAGCGCCTCGCAGTCCCAGATCGCCGCCGAGGCCGACAACGCCGCCAGCCACTTCGGCGTCTCCGGCCCCAACGTCGACATCTTCGTGCTGAGCCCCAGCGGCACCCAGCCGGACAACTTCCCCAACGCCGGCTTCTGCGCCTGGCACGACTGGAACGGCAACGTCGCCTACACCAACATGCCGTACGTCCTCGACGCCGGCTCCAGCTGCGGCGCCAACTCGGTGCAGAACCAGCTCGACGGCTTCAGCATCGTCGGCGGCCACGAGTACGCCGAGGCCGTCACCGACCCCGAGCCCGCCAGCGGCTGGGTCGACCCCAACGGCCCGGAGAACGGCGACCTGTGCGCCTGGGACAACGACCAGACGGTGAGCTTCTCCAGCGGCACCTTCGCCATGCAGCCCACCTACAGCAACAGCGCCGGAGGGTGCGTCTTCTCCTCGCAGTGACGCGCTCGGCCGACGGCACCCGGTGACAGCCCACCCGGCACCTGTCCCGGACGCCCGTACCGGCCCACGACACACCAGGTCCGCCCCGGGGTCATCGCCCCGGGGCGGACCTCTGCCCGCGGGAACGCCCGCCGGTCACCCGGGGTACCGGCGCGCCTCGACGAGCCGGGCCAGGTTCTCCAGCGCCATCCGGGTGCCCGTCTCGTTGTCGGCGGCGGGCACCGCGTCGGGAACCCCCTCGTGCACCACCACCACATCGGTGCCGCCGTCCGCGTCGGTGAGCGTGGTGGTCATCGTCATCCGGCCGCGCAGCGCCGGATCCGCCGTCTCGAACTCCATTGCCTCGACGACCAGTTCGCCGGGCACGAGACGGAGGAAGCGGCCGTGGTAGGTGTCGGTGCGCGCGGCCGACTTGCCGACGGCGGACGGCTCGTCATGGGTCAGCGAGATACGGAAGCGTCCGCCCTCGCGGGCGTCGAACTCGTGCACCCGGCTGCTCATGCCGGCCGGCACCCGCCATGCCGTGATCGCCTCCGGGTCCACCAGCGCCCGGTAGACGGCCGCCCGCGTGGCGTTCACGTGGCGCACGACGCGTGTGGAGTACATGCCGTCACGGTATAACGCCGGGGTTCAGGCGGTGCGGGGCTGCATGAAGCGCAGCAGGTTGCCGGCCGGGTCGCGGAAGGCGCAGTCCCGGACGCCGTAGGGCTGGTCCATCGGCTCCTGGAGCACCTCGCCGCCCGCGGTGCGGATCCGCTCGAACGTGGCGTCGCAGTCGTCCGTCGTGAAGTTCACCCCGCGCAGCAGGCCCTTGGCCAGCAGTTCGGCCGCCGCACGCCGGTCGGCCGGGGAGGCGGCCGGATCGGCGACGGGCGGCTCCAGCACGATGGACACGTCCGGCTGGGCCGGCGAGCCGACGGTCACCCAGCGCATCCCCTCGAACCCGACGTCGTTGCGCACCTCAAGGCCCAGGATGTCGCGGTAGAAGGCGAGTGCCTTGTCGTGGTCGTCGACGGCGATGAAGCAGTGGGCGAGTGTGATGTCCATGGCCCCTACGCTACGGCCGGGCCGCGAAGCCCGCCTTTCCGTTCCCGGCGGGCCGGGTGCCCAGCTTCGCCAGGCACGGCGGGATGGCCGCTCCGGCGGCGTGGTCGCGGGCCCGGTAGGCGCTCGGGGTCTCGCCGACGAGCCGGGTGAACCGGGAGCTGAACGATCCCAGGGAGGTGCACCCGACCGCGAAGCAGACCTCTGTCACCGACAGGTCGCCGCGCCGCAGCAGCGCCTTCGCCCGCTCGATGCGGCGGGTCATCAGGTAGCCGTAGGGCGTCTCGCCGTACGCGGCCCGGAAACTGCGGGCGAAGTGGCCGGTCGACATCAGGGCGTCACGGGCCAGCGCCGGCACGTCGAGCGGTTCCGCGTAGTCGCGGTCCATCCGGTCGCGGGCCCGGCGCAGCCGCACGAGGTCGTCGAGGTCCAGCCGTGTCACCCGCCCAGCTTCGCACGGGGTGCCGGGACGGCACAGGCCCCGCGCCTCGGCGTGGGCCGGCGGCGGGCCGATCGGTCAGGAACGGAGAAGCCCGGCGGGCGGGCCCCCGCGTAGCGTGCGGGAGCGGTGGGACTCCCCCTGTGCGACGAGTGAGAATCCGAGGAGCTTCCGGTGACCGAGGGCGTCAAGACGATCATCTACCCCGTCAAGGACCTGGCCGGGGCGAAGGCCCTGTTCGGCCGGTGGCTGGGGGCCCGGCCCACCGTGGACGAGGTCTACTACGCGCAGTTCGAGCTCGACGGGCAGATCGTCGGGCTGGACCCGCACGGGCACGAGCGGGGCATGACCGGTCCCGTCGCCTACCGGCACGTCACCGACATCGCCGCGGACCTGCGGGCGCTGCTGGACGCGGGCGCGGTGCCGCTGCAGGACGTCACCGATGTCGGCGGGGGCAGGCTGATCGCCTCGGTCAAGGACCCGGACGGCAACCTCATCGGGCTCATCCAGGATTCCTGAAGACGCACCCGCCGGTCGCGGGGCCGCGGCCCGGGCACGCGTCGTGCCCGGGTGCGTGTCGCGCCCGGGCACGGAAAGGGACCGGCGGGGCACTCCGCCGGTCCCGAAACCAGGACTGAAGCGCTCAGTAGTATCCGCGCCAACCCCAGTTCCAGCCGCGGTACCAGCCCCAGCGGTTCCAGCGGTAGTAGCCCCAGTCCCAGTCCCAACGGCGGCGACCGCACCAACGGTAACCCCAGCAACTCATGATGACTCCTTTGTCTGCGATCACGGTGCCCGGGGAGGTTCCGTACTCCCGGCACCCACAACCACCAAACTAGACAAAGGCCCCCCAAACGGGTCAATAGGACAAAAGTCCTAGACGAGGACGCGACGCTTTGTGGGCGTTCGAGCGCTCTCGGTCACCGGCCACCCCTTCCGCCGCCTCCGGCCGCGCACCGGAGGCGGCGCGGGCGATCAGCCGATGGCGAGGAGCCCGGCGTCGACGACGGCGCGGCCGAACGGCCGGGCCAGCTCGGCGAGCCGCGCGCAGCCGTCCGCACCGAGCGCGGCGTAGGCGGGCACCGCCAGGGCGTCGGTCCGGTCCTCGATGTGCTGCCGCAGCGCCTTGCCCTCCTCGCTCAGGGCGTCGCCGTCCAGCAGCCCGCGCTCCCGCAGGCCCTCGGACGCCGCGTCCCACTGCCCGGCGGACCACGCGCGGCTGCGCTTGAGGAAGTCGACGGGCATGTCCCCGGTGGCACCGTGCAGGATCAGCGCCTCAAGACCGCTGAGGCCCTCGCTGACCAGGCAGGCGATATGGCCGTCCCCGCGGTACTCCCGCAGCAGCGTCTGCGCGTGCCACAGCCTCGGCAGGGGAGCCTCCGGCCAGGGCAGCGCCGCGTGCGCGGCGAACAGCGGGCGGCCGGGGGCGTGTTCGACGGCCGCCTCGGCGGCCCGCCGGGCCAGTTCCACCGTCTCGTCCAGCGCGGGAAGAGTGTCGATCCCGGCGCGTCGCAGCGCCTCCTCGGCGGCGGCGTACCGGGCGTCGAGCACCTGCTGCGGCGTCGCCGCCTCCCACGCTCCCGGCAGGACCTTGCGGATCAGGTCGGGGCTGAAGTTGTAGAAGGTGGCGATGACCAGTTCGGCGGAGGCCGGGCCGAAGGCGGCGCTCCTGGAGGCGAAGTACCCGGCCCGTCCGCCCAGGCCGAGCTCGGCGTAGCGCCGCGCCGCCTCGGGGACGAAGTAGATCATGGTGTGCACGGGCTCCAGCCGGCGCCAGGCCTCTCTTGCGGCTTTCATGGGTCACCTTTCGGGAATCCGGTCACGGCCGGGAACGGCCGGGAAGGGACGAACGGCTCCCGGGGTCCGCCTGTTGGCTCACACCGGCCCCCGACATACCGACTGGTCGGTAGCCTTCCGAGGCGGAGCGCCATCTGTCAAGGACCGCCGTCACACGGGCGGTGCCCGGACCACCACGGTCCGGTTCGCCCCGCACGGCGGACACCGCCGCGAGGGCCGCGGCACCGCTACCGCGAACGGATCCGACCAAGACCCCGCCGACTGGAACGCGATCCCCGCGCCACCTGTCCTACAGAGCATGAAAGACACAGGAAAGCCACAGGTGTCCCGCCGCGTCCTGCTGTCGGCCGGCGGGCTCGTCCTGCTCAGCGCGTGCTCGGCCACGCCCGCCCCGAAGCCGGCTCCACCCCCGCCCAGCGCCCTGCCGGGCGACTCGCACCCGCACCCCAGCGAACCGCCACCGAGCGAACCCGCCGACGCCGCCTCGCACGGCAGCCCGGAGTTCTACGTCCACCAGGGGCCGCACGCCATCGCGCTGACCATCGACGACGGCCCGCACCCGGAGTGGACGCCCCAGGTCCTCGACCTGCTGCGCCGCCACCGGATCACCGCCACGTTCTGCCAGGTCGGCGCCCAGGTCAGCGCGTACCCGAAGCTGGTGCGCGCGGTCGCGGCCGAAGGGCACCTGATAGCGAACCACACCTGGACCCACGCGGACCTGACGCGGGCCTCCGCGTCGACCGTCCGCTCCCAACTGGAGCGCACCAGCGACGCGATAGAGAAGGTCTCCGGCCATCGGCCCACCCTGTACCGGGCGCCCTATGGAGCCTGGTCCCGGCAGACCCTGGCCACCTGCCAGGAACTCCGCCTGCGCCCGCTGGACTGGTCGGTCGATCCGCGCGACTGGGCCAGGCCGGGGACCGGCCGCATCGTCGAGGGCATCATGCGGCACACCCGCCCCGGCTCGATCATCCTTGAGCACGACGGCGGGGGGAACCGCTCCCAGACCGTCGCCGCCCTCCGGACGGTGCTGCCCCGCCTGCTCGACGCGGGTTACCACTTCGTCACGCCCTGAGCGGTCCCGCGGCCGGGCGACGCGCTCCCGCCCCCTGTCCGCCGAGGACAGGCCGCCGCCCGCCCGGACCGCGACCGCGACCGCGACCGCGGACATACACCACCGCACCGGCCGACCTGACGCGACGTCAGGTCGGTCGCGTGCCGGGCCGAGCGGTCCCGGCGACGACGGCCCGCACGCGCCGC
>JBEHXI010000309.1:0-7776 GCA_048498775.1 Actinomycetota bacterium
CCGAGACGGCCAAGTCCACCGAGACGGCCAAGCCCGCCGAATCCGGCACGCCGGAGACGCCCGGCGCGGGCGAGACCAGGCCGCTGCCCGCGCTGGCGGCCCCCGCCTCCGTCACGCGCACCTCGCCGCTCCCGGCGCCGGTGGCCACCGCGCCGCCCCCCGAGCGGGAGCGGACCAAGCAGCAGCCGCTGCCGTCCGCCGAGCCGCTCAAGCTGCTCGCCGAGCTGACCAACACCCCGCCGCCTCCGGACACCCCGCTGCGCCGGGCCATGCGGCGGGTGAAGATCTGGACGCCGCTGGTCCTGCTCCTGGTGGTCCTCTTCTGCGTGGCGCAGGCGCTGCGGCCGCTGCCGAGCCCGAAGCTCACGCTGACCGGTTCGCCGACGTACGCCTTCAGCGGCTCCGCGCCCGCGGTGCCGTGGCCGGGCGAGGGGCAGGCCGCCCTGGAGGTCGAGGGGACCGGCAGCTTCGGCACGTTCGGCGCCCAGAAGCCCGAGCCGATCGCCAGCGTCGCCAAGATCATGACGGCCTATGTGGTGCTGCACGACCACCCGATCGCGTCCGGCCAGGGTCCGAAGATCACCGTGGACGCGCAGGCCGTCTCGGACTACAGCCTCGGCTCGCAGGGCGAATCGGTGGTGCGGGTGAGCAAGGGCGACCAGATCACCGAGTACGAGGCGCTCGAGGACATAATGATCGCCTCGGCGAACAACATCGCCCGGCTGCTGGCCCGTTGGGACGCCGGCTCGGAGGCCGACTTCGTCAAGAAGATGAACGCGGCCGCCCAGGGCCTCGGGATGTCCGGCACCACCTACACCGACCCCAGCGGCCTGACCGCCACCACCGTCAGCACCGCGTCCGACCAGGTCAAGCTGGCCGAGCGGGCGATGGCCAACCCGACGTTCCGCAAGGTCGTCGACCAGCCGAACTACCGGACGGCCAGCGGCGACTCGTACAGCAACTGGAACCACCTGGTCGGCACCGACAACGTCATCGGCATCAAGACCGGGACCAGCACCAAGGCCGGCGGCAACCTGGTCTTCGCCGCCACCAAGGACGTCGGCGGCACCACCCAGCTGATCATCGGCGCGGTGCTCGGCCAGTACCGGCCGTCGATCCTCGACACGGTGACCGCCGCCAGCCGCCAGCTGATCCTCCAGGCGCAGCAGTCGCTCACCGCCGAGCAGGTCATCCGCAAGGGTGATGTGGTCGGTTACGTGGACGACGGCCTCGGGGGTCACACGCCCGTGATCGCGACCCAGGACGTGCAGGCCGTCGGCTGGCCGGGCATCAAGGTGCCGATCGCCCTGGACGCGCCGCCGTCCGGCATCCCGCACACGGCCGGCGCGGGCACCGAGGTCGGCACGCTGACCGTGGGCAGCGGCCCCGGGCAGGTCAAGGTGCCGGTGGCGTTGCGGTCCGCGCTCGCCGAGCCGGGCTTCGGGGCGAAGCTGACCCGCGTCGGCTGACCCGCGTCGGCTGAGCCGCCGGCCGAGCCCCGGCCCCACCGCGCGACGGGAGCCGCGAGTCCCCACCAGGACCCGCGGCTCCCGCCATGTGACGCCCCGCCATGCCTTCGGAAGGTGAACGGATTCCCCGTCCCGCCCCGGCCTGCCCCGTCCCGCCCCGGCCTGCCCCCGCCTGGGGTCTACCGTCCGCGCAGCGCGCGGTACCGCTTCACCAGGGCCGCCGTCGAGCTGTCCAGGCCGGGCACCTCGGCGCCCTCGGTGAGCGCCGGTTCGACGCGCTTGGCGAGCACCTTGCCGAGCTCCACGCCCCACTGGTCGAAGGAGTTGATGTTCCAGATGGCGCCCTGGACGAAGACCTTCTGCTCGTAGAGGGCCACCAACTGGCCCAGTACGGACGGCGTCAGCCGGGTCGCCAGGATCGTGGTGGTCGGGTGGTTGCCCCGGAAGGTGCGGTGCGGCACCAGGTCGGCGGAGACGCCCTCGGCGGCCACCTCCTCGGCGGTCTTGCCGAAGGCGAGCGCCTGGCCCTGGGCGAAGAGGTTCGCCATCAGCAGGTCGTGCTGGTCGGCCAGTTGCGGCGACAGTTCGGCGACCGGGCGGGCGAAGCCGATCAGGTCCGCCGGGATGAGCTTGGTGCCCTGGTGGATCAACTGGTAGTAGGCATGCTGCCCGTTGGTGCCCGGGGTGCCCCACACCACCGGCCCGGTCTGCCACTCCACCGGCCGGCCCGAGCGGTCCACCGACTTGCCGTTGGACTCCATGTCCAGCTGCTGGAGGTACGCGGTGAAGCGCGAGAGGTAGTGGCTGTAGGGGAGGACGGCGTGGGTCTGCGCGTCGTGGAAGTTCCCGTACCAGATGCCCAGCAGCCCGAGGAGCAGCGGTGCGTTGGCCTCCGGCGGCGCGGTGCGGAAGTGCTCGTCGATCAACCGGAAGCCGTCGAGCATCTCCCGGAACCGGTCGGGACCGATCGCGATCATCAGCGACAGGCCGATCGCGGAGTCATACGAGTAGCGGCCGCCGACCCAGTCCCAGAACTCGAACATGTTGGCCGGGTCGATGCCGAACTCGGTGACCTTCTCGGTGTTGGTCGACAGCGCCACGAAGTGCCGGGCGACCGCCGACTCGTCGCCGCCCAGGCCGTCGAGCAGCCAGGCGCGCGCCGAGACGGCGTTGGTGATCGTCTCGATGGTGGTGAAGGTCTTCGAGGCGATGATGAACAGCGTCTCGGCCGGGTCGAGGTCGCGCACCGCCTCGTGCAGGTCGGAGCCGTCCACGTTGGACACGAAGCGGAACTGCAACTCCCGCGCGGTGTAGGGGCGCAGCGCCTCGTACGCCATGGCCGGGCCCAGGTCGGAGCCGCCGATGCCGACGTTGACGACGGTCCTGATGCGCCGGCCGGTGTGCCCGGTCCACTCGCCGGAGCGCACCCGGTCGGCGAACGCGGCCATCTTGTCCAGTACCGCGTGCACCTTCGGCACGACGTTCTCGCCGTCGACCTCGATCACCGCGTCCCGGGGCGCGCGCAGCGCCGTGTGCAGCACCGCCCGGTCCTCGGTCACGTTGATCTTCTCGCCGCGGAACATCGCGTCGCGCAGCTCGGCCACCCCCCGGGCCGCGGCGAGCTCGCGGAGCAACTCCAGGGTCTGGTCGGTCACCAGGTTCTTGGAGTAGTCGATGTGCAGGTCGCCGACCTCGATGACGTACCGCTCACCACGCCCGGGGTCGTCCGCGAACAGGTCGCGCAGGTGCACCTCCCCCAGCTCCGCGCGGTGCTTTCCGAGCGCTTCCCACTGCGGCAGCCGGTTGAGCCGGGCGGAGTGGGCTGCGGCGGTCTCGGACATCGTTCGCTCCTCGTCGTCGACCGGCCGGTCGGGCCGGTGAGGTTGTGCAGAGTCCTCAGCGGCCAACCCTACGACGCATCGCAAAACGGGACCGAAACGGCAGCGCCGCGCCGCCTGCCGTTCACCGCGCGGCAGCCGGCGGTCGGCCTTCCGGCCGCACGGCGTTCCAGGTCACGGCCCTTTTCCGGGCGCGGGGCCGTGACCCCAGGTGCGCAGGGCACCGCTCAGGCCGCCGTCGCCATCGCCTCCCGCCACACCCCGCGCAGCCGGTCCAGCTCCGCCAACTCCCGGCGCGACCACGACCGGCGCCCCAGCACGTACTGCCGTATCGCCTCGTTGGCCTGCGCCGCCGACACCGTCGCCGACATCGCCGCCGGCGCCGGTGCGGTGACCGGCCCGTCCGCGGGTACGGATATCCGGAGAGCGGGAACGCCCACCGGCACGGAGACGGCGGCGGGAACAGCGACAGCGACGGGAACGGGAACGGGCAGGGACACAGGAGCCGACACGCACGCGGCCGCGGCCGCCGAGGAGCACGAACTGACCATGGACCAAGGCTATGCGGGGGGTCTGACAACCCGGCCCGCCACCGCGCGGCCCCGCCCCGGGACCCGGCCGTGATCGAGGCCGTCGTCCTCGACGTGGGGGAGACGCTGATCAGCGACACCCGGTACTGGCTGTCCTGGGCGCGGTGGCTCGACGTCCCCTGGCACACGGTGTCCGCCCTGGTGGGAGCCGTCACCGCGCAGGGCCGGGACAGCGCCGACGCGCTGCGTCTGATCCGCCCCGGCCTCGACGTCGAACGGGAACTCGCCGCGCGGGAGGCGGCCGGTGCGGGCCAGGTCATGGACGAGTCCGACCTGTACCCGGACGCCCGCCCCGCGCTCGCGGCCCTGCGGCGGGCGGGCCTTCGGGTCTGCCTGGCCGGCAACCAGACCGTCCGCGCCGGGGAGTTGCTCCGCGAGCTGCGGCTGCCGGTGGACGCCGTCGCCACCTCGGCCGAGTGGGGCGCGGCCAAGCCGTCCGCGGAGTTCTTCGCCCGCGTCGTCGAACTCGGCGGCACCGCACCGGGGCGGACCGTCTACGTCGGCGACCACCCGGCGTACGACGCCATCCCCGCCAAGCGGGCCGGCCTGCGGACCGCCCACATCCGGCGCGGACCGTGGGGCCCGCTGTGGGCGGACGACCCGGCGACGATCGCGTCGGCGGACTGGCGGATCGACTCACTGCTGGACCTGGTCCCGCTGCTGACCGGCTGAGCCGCCGTCCCGGCCCGCGCGGCGGTCCCCGGAGGGCTCAGACCTGCGGCTGCGGCGCCACGGCGAGCATCCGGTCGAGGCCCGTCAGGGTGAGCACCCGGTGCGGCTGCTCCTGCACGCCCACCAGCCGCAGCCGGCCCTGCCCCACCCGCTGGTCCAGCCGCAGCAGGAAGTGCAGGCCGGAGGAGTCCATGAAGGTGACCCGGCTCAGGTCGAGGCAGACGGAGCCGGGGGCGGGCGGGAGGTGCCGGGCGGTGTCGGCGAGCATCGAACGGGCGTCGAAGTCGATCTCGCCCGCCAGCGTGATCACGGTGGTGTCGTTCGTGCGGCGTACGGAGACGGTCAGTCGGTGCACGGTCCTCGCCCCTTTCTCCGGGGTGAAGCCCATCCACAGCCACCCCTGCGACGGATCGTCGCGAGGGGACAGCCGCAAAAGAGCGCGACTTCTTGTCGCGCACAGTAAGGCAGAAAGGTAGGTGCTCTGCCGGACGTCGTTTCCTGGCGTCGCTTCCCGGCGTTTCGGAGATCCGGAACGTCCGGACGGATGGAGCAGTGCTGTAGCTACCGAACCAGGCGGTGTCCCCCCACGGTCGCACACCTTCGGCGTCCTGCCAACGTCGTCCGGGCGTCCGCCACACGTACAGCGCACTTCCAGGGCCGGAAGGGCGGAGCCGGGCGGTCAGCCGACGTGGATCCGCGGCCTGCGGGAACGGTCCGGCTCCGCCTTGCGCAGCACCTCCCGGGTGACCGGCGCCACCTCGCCCTGCCCGAACAGGAAGAACCGCAGGAACTGGGTGAACGGGGTGCCCTCGGTCCACTCGAAGTAGATGTGCGGCCGCTGGCCGGTGATGTCCCGGACATGCAGCAGCAGCGCGGCCAGCGCGTTCGGGATGGTGGAGCTCTCCAGGGTGAGCACCCGGTAGCGGCCGTGCATCACCTCGCCCCGCACCTGGAGCCCGCTCTCGAACTCGGACGGGTCGCGGACGGTGACCTCCACGAAGACCAGGTCGTCCTCCGGCGGGATGTCGTTGTCGGCGCGGATCTGGTGCAGCTTGTCGCGGTACTCGGTCTCGTCGCGCTGCTCCGGCTTGTTGGCGATGAACCGGATGCGGCGGTGAGCGATGTCACGGACGAAGCGGGCGGCCATGTCGTCCAGCTCCACGCTCGTCACCCGCAGTTCGAAGGCGCGGGCGAGCCGGGACAGCAGCGAGACCGCGATCATGCCCGCGATGAAGCAGGCGCCGATCTTGACGCCGTCGGGCCGTTCGACGACGTTCGCGGCCGTCGTGTACAGGAACACCACCGAGACGATCCCGAAGGCGACCGTCCACCCGTGCTGCCGGGCGTGCCGCGCCGCGATGGTGACGGCGATCGCGGCCGAGGTGATGAGCACCAGCACACCGGTGGCGTAGGCGCCGCCCTGCGCGTCCACGCTGGCGTGGAAGATCCACGTCACCAGGAAGGCGATCAGGGTGAAGACCAGCACCATCGGCCGCACCGCGCGCGCCCAGTGCGGCGCCATGCCGTAGCGGGGCAGATAGCGCGGCACCAGGTTCAGCAGTCCCGCCATGGCCGACGCGCCGGCGAACCACAGGATGGCGATGGTGGAGAAGTCGTAGACGGTGCCGAAGCCGGAGCCGAGGTAGTGGTGGGCCAGGTAGGCCAGGGCCCGCCCGTTGGCCTGCCCGCCGGGCCGGAACTGCCGCGCCGGGATCAGCAGCGTGGTGACGAAGCTGCTGGTGATCAGGAAGACGCTCATGATCAGCGCCGCCGTCGTCAGCAGCTTCCTCGCGCCGTGGATGCGCCCGGTGGGCCGCTCCTCGGTGTCGCCCGGCTCGCCCTCGATGTGCGGCATCACCGCGACACCCGTCTCGAAGCCGGACAGGCCCAGCGCCAGCTTGGGAAAGACCAGCAGGGCGAGCCCGACCATGACCACCGGATTGCCGTGCTGGACGGTCAGCGCGTGGGACCAGTCGGCGACCAGCGATGGCGCGGTCAGGACGTGCCACAGCCCCACGCCGACGACCACCACGTTCAGCGTCAGATAGGTCGCCACCAGCACGACCGCCACCCCGATCGCCTCGGTGAACCCCTTCAGGAACACCGCGCCGAGCAGCACGATCAGCACCATGGTGATGCCCACCTGGTGGCCGCGCAGGGCACTGGTGAAGTTCGGGTTCTCGATCAGGTGGGCGCTGGCGTCGGCGGCCGACAGGGTGATCGTGATGAGGAAGTCGGTCGCGGCGAAGCCGAGCAGCGCCAGGACGAACAGCTTGCCCTTCCAGAACGACAGCAGCCGCTCCAGCATGGCGATCGATCCCTCGCCGTGCGGGCTCTCCACGGCGACCCGCCGGTAGACCGGCAGCGCCCCGAAGAGCGTCACCGCCACCAGCACCACCGTCGCCACCGGGGACAGCAGCCCGGCAGCCAGGGCGGCGATGCCCGGCTGGTAACCGAGCGTGGAGAAGTAGTCCAGACCGGTGAGGCACATGACCCGCCACCACGGCCGGCCCTCGTGGCCGCCGGGCGCCTGCGCGTGCGGGCCCGGCTGCTGCTTGGCCATGTCCGTCAGACCCTCCAGCAGCCAGGTGCGCAGCCGTCGCGCCACCGGCTCTCCCGGGGCCTGGGCGGCGCCCTCGGAGGTGGTCATCATGTGCTCCCGTCCAACCGCTGAAGATCTCGCCGCCATCGGACGACCAGGTCAGCGTATGCAACGCGCCCCCGGACGGGCGCGGTGACCCTGGCCACCCGCGCGCGTCGGGAGTACGCGGAACTGATCCGTCCGGTCTCCCCTGCTACCCCGGCGGCCGCCCCCTACCCGGTACCACGGGAACGCGTGAGTACCCGTACTCAGGCGCGGGCGGGTCCCCGCGGCGACACTGGGCCCATGGCCCACGGAACCCGCGGCCGTCCGGCCCCCGGCACCGGCACCGACATCGGCATCGGCCTGCTGCTCCTCGCGGGCGAGATCGCCGCCTACGTCTGGCGGATGTTCACCTACGGGATGGAGACCTGGGCCGACCCGTCGCGAAGCGGGGCGGTGGCACTCGCCGGCATCACCTGGACGAGGAACGTCCTCATCGCCGCCGTCACCCTGACCGCCCTGGCCCTCTGGCGCCGCGCCCGCTGGTGCGCCGCCCTCCAACTCCTCGCCGCCGCCACGCTGACCGCCTTCCTGCTCCTCGCCCACCACGACCAGGCCCGCAC
>JBEHXI010000310.1:0-7769 GCA_048498775.1 Actinomycetota bacterium
AACCCAAGTGCGCAGGTCGCCGCGGAAGGCCAGTGGAGCGGCTCCCGGGGATCTCCGGGAGGGCGCCGCCGCGTCCACTGCACCGCGGAATGTCGACATATCACCCGGATTTCGGGTGCGACCCGGCCTCGCCGTCAACCATCTCCCCACGATCCAGGGATTGTTGTCACACATCAGGGTGACCGAATGTCGCCAAATCATCACCGACCGCTACCATCGCGGACGTGAACCAGGCAGCCCGCCGTATCGGCAAGACTCTCGCACTCGTGCTCCCGGTCGTCCTCGTCCTGTCGGGGACGCTCGCCGTCACCCGCGTCCCGTGGGCCCCCTCGGCCTCCGAGGCGCAGGTCCTCACCGCCTCGACCAGGCGGGACGCCACGGCCCTCTCCCACGCCCCGCAGGACGTCCTGCGGCGCCGCCTCCTGGCCGAACTCCAGGAGAAGAACCCGGGAGCGGCGCTCACCGACCTCCAGGTCGAGATGGCCAGGCGGCCCTCGCTGGCCGGCTACTGCACCGGCATCGCCCGGGCGCTCGGCCGCGCCGCGGTCGCCAAGTACACCCGCAGGTTCGGCCCGGCGGCCGCGCTGCGCCGCGCCCAGGCGTGGTCCCGGCCGGTGTGTGACACGTCCTTCGCCGCCGGGGTGGCCTCTTTCGGGTGATCCCCCACCACCGTCCGTCAGCGCTCGTTCACCAAGGGCTCATCCGGCGTTACGCAGACGCCGTATCGTGCCCCCATGACGACAGGCTCCACCACACCCGCCCCGGTCACCCAGGCGGTCGTCCTCGCCGGCGGCCAGGGCTCGCGACTGCGGCCGTACACCGATGACCGTCCCAAGCCGATGGTCGAGATTCCCGGCACCGGGGTCCCGATCATCGGCCATCAGCTTGAGTGGCTCGCCGCGGAGGGCGTCACCGACGTCGTCATCTCGTGCGGCCACCTCGCCGAGGTGCTCCAGGACTGGCTGAAGACGGCCGATCTGCCGCTGAACGCCAGCACTGTCGTGGAGACCGAGCCGCTCGGCCGCGGCGGCGGGCTGAAGTACGCCGCGGCCGCGCTGCCCCGCCCCGAGGAGCCCTGGTACGCCACCAACGGGGACATCTGGACGCGTTTCTCGCTGCGCGCGATGGCCGAGTTCCACGCCGAGCGCGGCGCCACCGCCACCCTCGCGCTGGCCCGGCCGAACATCCCGTGGGGTGCCGTGGAGACCGACGAGTTCGGCCACGTCCTGGACTTCATCGAGGCCCCGCCGTCGCCCTACCTCATCAACGCGGGGCTGTATGTCTTCGCGCCGGAGTTCGCGGACCTGCTGCCCGCGCTCGGCGACCACGAGCGCACCACGTTCCCGCAACTCGCCCGCGAGCGGCGGCTGGCCGGCTTCCCGCTGCCCCAGGGCTCGTACTGGCGGGCCATCGACACCGCCAAGGACCTCAGCGAGGCCGCCAAGGAGCTCGCCGCCCACGGCGGGCAGCCGGCGCAGTAACCGCGGCCCCCGACACCGCGGCCCCCGCCCGGACCTCACGATCCGGGCGGGGGCCGACGCGTTCCGGCGGGGCGCTACGCCACCCCGTCGGGGGCGCTGCCGTGCCGGCCGGGCATGCCCAGCAGCCAGCCGGTCGCCGGCTTGCTGCCGAGCAGGCCGCCCAGCGAGCCGCCGCTCGAACCGCCGCCCGGCGTCGAGGGGTTGGCCGGCGCGGTGGTGTGCGGCGCGGGCGGGGCCGCGGGGGGCGCCTGGACGGTCTGCTGCTGGGACGGTACGTGGTGGCCCGTCCCGCCGGCGCCGCCCGCGGCGCCGCCGACCGTGCCGGTGGCGCCCGTCCCGGGGCTGCTCGGGGTGTCCTCGGCGTCGCTCGGGGAGGGCGCCGCCGCCGAGGGGCCGGAGTGCGCCGGATGCGGACGGGTGGTCGGGCCGATGGCGCCGCCCGTGCCGGGCACCTCGGGCAGCGGGGATCCGGGCAGGTCGTTCGTCGGGAGCGGGCTCGACGGCGCGACGGGGGCCGGCGGGTGGCTCTGCGAGACCCGCGCCGCGCTGCCGAACAGCGCCCCGGCGATCAGCGAACCGCCCGCCACCACCGTCGTCAGCACCACGCCGCGGCGCAGCACGAAGCGCCGCAGCTCCCACAGCGGGGCGCGCGGCCCGAGCCGCCGCCACGCCTCACCGGCGAGCCGGGCGTCCACCGAGTACGCCGGGGCACCCGCGATGACCAGCGGGCTCCAGGCGGCCAGGTAGATGATGTGGGGCGCGTCGTAGACGGGGACGGTGCGCCAGCTGACGGTCAGCAGCAGCGCCATGGACAGCGCGGCCCCGAAGGCGGCGGCGACCCGCTGCCACAGCCCGCAGATCGTCAGGACCCCGACGACGACCTGCAGGAACGCCACCGTCAGCCCCGCGCCGACCGGATGGGCCAGCGCGGTGGCGCGCAGCGGTTCGGCGACCGGCCACGGGTGCAGCGCGGACAGCCAGTGGACCATCGACCCGCGGTGGCCGCCGCTGAAGTACCCCGGGTCGCACAGCTTGCCCATGCCGGCGTAGATCGAGATGAAGCCGAGGAAGACCCGCAGCGGGAGCAGGACGACGCCGAGGTTCATCCGGCGGCCCGGGTACCAGGCGTGCGGATCCGCCCCCCCGGCGCGGCGCCGCAGCACCGCCTCCCGCAGCTCCTCCTCGTCGTCGCCGTAGCCGTCGTAGCCGTCGTAGCCGTCATAGCCGCCGTCACCGGTGGCACCGGAGCCGTCGGCGTAGGCGCCGTAGAGCGTCTCGTCGGCGGGGCCGGACCCGTACGGGCGCGGGCCGCCGCGGCCCTCGCCGGGGACGAACGGCGGGTATGCCTCGAAGGGGGTGTCCGGGCCGTCACCGGTGTCCTGGCCGGGGAACGCCCCCGGTTCCCGGCCGCCGAGCGGGCCGTGGGCCGGGCGGCCGCGGCCGGGCGCCTCGCCGGGTGCCGGGCCCGTGACCAGCGGGGCGCGCGGGGTGACGACCACGGGGCGCACCGGCGGCAGCCCGTCGTCGACGTCGTCGAGACCGCCGGTGAAGAGTCTCTCGTCGACGCGGGGCAGCAACTGGGTGCCTCCGGCGCTCCGCACCGCCTGGAGGAGCGGGGTGGCGGCCGCGTCGCCCGGCTCGGTGCGGCCGGACCACACCACGGGTGCGGAGCGCCGCCTGCCGGGGATGCGCGCCTCGGCGGCCGAGCGGACGGACGTCGGGATGACCGGCATCGGGATGGTGTCGTCCACCGCCCGCCGGGTGGCGGCGTCACCGCCGAGCCGCACCCGGAAACTTGCGTGGTTGACGATGACCTGCGCCGGGTCGCACGGGACCTTCACCGTGTTGAGCACGGGCTCCTCGGGCGACGGCGAGGACGGCCGTCCGCCCGTGGGCGAGCGTGGTGTTCTGGTGTCCACACTCATCTAACCGAGTGATGGGCGGTTAGGACACTGCCTGACACGGGTGGATATGTCCGAGACCCGTCAAGATCCGCGGTTCCGCCTCTTCCTCCCGGTCAGCGGATTCCGGGCCTCCGGGGCGAAGGCCGGCGGGCGCGCGCCCGGCGCGAGCGCCCTCGCCCGCGCGCCCCCGCACCCACGCTCACGCGCCCGTCACTTCCGGCGCCGCGCCGCCTCGTACAGCGCGATGCCCGCCGCGACACCGGCGTTCAGGGACTCGGCGGCGCCGCCCGGCATCGGGATGCGCACCAGCAGGTCGCAGGTCTCCCCCACCAGCCGGGACAGGCCCTTGCCCTCGCTGCCGATGACGATGGCCACCGGGCCGTCCAGCACCTGCAGGTCGGTCAGTTCGACGTCACCGTCGGCGGCGAGCCCGATGACCATCAGGCCCTCCTTCTGGTAGGCCTCCAGGGTCCGGGTGAGGTTGGTGGCGCGCGCCACCGGCACCCGGGCCGCGGTGCCCGCGGACGTCTTCCAGGCGCCCGCCGTCATCCCGGCCGAGCGGCGCTCCGGCACGACGACCCCGTGCCCGCCGAACGCGGCCACCGACCGCACGACCGCGCCCAGGTTGCGCGGGTCGGTGACGCCGTCCAGCGCGACGATCAGCGGGTCCTCGCCGGCGGCGGCGGCCGTGGCGGTCAGGTCGTCGGGGTGCGCGTACTCGTACGGCGGGATCTGGAGCACCAGGCCCTGGTGGTTCAGCCCGGCGGTGAGGCGGTCCAGCTCGGGGCGGGGCGCCTCCATCAGCGGCACACCGCGCTCGGTGGCGAACTTCAGTGCCTCGCGGACCCGGTCGTCGCTGTCGATGTACTGCTGGACGTAGAGCGCGGCGACGGGGATCTCGGCGCGCAGCGCCTCCAGGACCGGGTTGCGGCCGACCACCAGCTCGGACGGCGACTTGCCGCCCTTGCCCGCCCGGCCGCCGGCCTTGCGCTGGGTGGCGGCCGCGGCCCGCTTGGCGGCGGCGTTGGCCATCCGCTGCTTGGGGTGGCCCTTGCGCATCTCGGCGGGCGGGGTCGGGCCCTTGCCTTCGAGGGCGCGGCGCCGCTGCCCGCCGCTGCCGACGTGGGCGCCCTTCTTGGACGTGGTGCGGCGGTTACGCCGCTGGCTGTTCCCGGCCATGGGGCACTCTCACTTCTTCTTCGGCCCGCTGTACGGGCTCGATGTTCGGCTCGATCTTCGGGCTCGGTGTCTCGATCTTCGGGCTCGGTGTTCGGCTCGGTGTACGTCGGTGGGGCCGCGTCCGGGCCCGGCCGGCGGTGCGGGACCGCTCAGCCGAGCGTCCAGCGCGGTCCGCTGGGGGTGTCCTCGATCGTCAGGCCGGCCTGCTGGAGCTGGTCGCGGATGGCGTCGGCGGTGGCGTAGTCCTTGCGGGCCCGGGCCGCCTGCCGCTGTTCGAGCACCAGGTGGACGAGGGAGTCGACCACCCCGTGCAGCTCCGCGCCGTGCTCGGCGCCGGCCCAGTGCGGGTCGAGCGGGTCCAGACCCAGTACCGAGAGCATCGCACGGACCTCGGCCAGACGCGCCGCCGCGGACTCCTTGTCGTCCGCGGTGAGCGCCGAGTTGCCCTGCCGCACGGTGGTGTGGACGACCGCGAGCGCCTGCGGGACGGACAGGTCGTCGTCCATCGCCTCGGCGAACGCGAGCGGCACCTCGGCGGCGGGCTCGACGGGCCCGGCCAGTTCCACGACCCGCTGGACGAAGCCCTCGATCCGGGCGAACGCCGCCTCGGCCTCGGCGACCGCCTCCTCGCTGTACTCGATCGTGGAGCGGTAGTGCGGGGAGCCCAGGTAGTAGCGCAGCACGATGGGCCGCCAGCGCTTGGTCATCTCCGAGACCAGCACCGAGTTGCCGAGCGACTTGCTCATCTTCTCGCCGCTCATGGTGACCCAGGCGTTGTGCACCCAGTAGCGGGCGAACTCGTCGCCGTAGCCTCTGGCCTGGGCGATCTCGTTCTCGTGGTGCGGGAAGACCAGGTCGACGCCGCCGCCGTGGATGTCGAAGGCGGCGCCCAGGTACTTGTGGGCCATGGCCGAGCACTCCAGGTGCCAGCCGGGGCGGCCGCGGCCCCAGGGCGTCTCCCAGGACGGCTCGCCCGGCTTGACCGCCTTCCACATCGCGAAGTCGCGGGGGTCGCGCTTGCCGGTCTCGCCCTCGCCCTCGGGCTGGCGGAGGTTCTCCAGCTCCTGGTTGGACAGCTCCAGATAGCCGGGCAGGGAGCGGACGTCGAAGTAGACGTTGCCGTCGGCGGCGTAGGCGTGTCCGCGCTCGATCAGCGCGCGCATCATCTCGATCATCTCCGGTACGTGACCGGTCGCGCGCGGTTCATAGGTGGGCGGCAGGCAGCCGAGGGCGTCGTAACCGGCGTTGAACGCCCGCTCGTTCTCGTACCCGATCGCCCACCAGGGCCGGTCCTGCTCCGCCGACTTCGCGATGATCTTGTCGTCGATGTCGGTGACGTTGCGCACGAAGGTCACCCGGAACCCGCGGTAGGCGAACCAGCGACGCATGATGTCGAAGTTCAGACCGGAGCGGATGTGGCCGATGTGCGGAGGCGCCTGCACGGTCGCGCCGCACAGGTAGATCGAGACGCAGCCCGGCACGAGCGGGGCGAACTCGCGGACCTGGCGGGCGCTGGTGTCGTACAGGCGAATAGTCACGGAACCAGGGTAGTGGGCGCCGTGGGGTGCCCCGCGACGAATGGCGGCACTCCCCCGTCCCGCGGTGGCTCGGGGGTGCTCCGGCGCGCGGCTCAGGCGGTGGGGACCGCCCCGCCGGGCGACTCGACGCCGAACACCACGGCGGTGGCGATCGCCGCCAGGCCCTCGGCCCGGCCGGTCAGGCCCAGCCCGTCGGTCGTCGTCCCGGACAGCGACACCGGTGCGCCGACGGCGGCGGAGAGCACCCGCTGGGCCTCGTCGCGCCGCTTGCCGATCTTCGGCCGTACGCCGATGACCTGGACGGCGACGTTGCCGATCCGGTACCCGGCGGCGCGGACGATCCGGGCCGCCTCGCCCAGCAGCGTCACCCCGGAGGCGCCGGACCACTCGGGCCGGTCGGTGCCGAAGTGCGCGCCGAGGTCCCCGACGCCGGCCGCGGAGAACAGCGCGTCGCAGGCGGCGTGGGCCGCCACGTCACCGTCCGAGTGCCCGGCGAGGCCGTACTCGGCGCCCTCCCAGTGCAGCCCGGCGACCCAGAGCTCGCGGCCCGCCTCGAAGGCGTGCACGTCGGTGCCCACCCCGATCCGCGGGACCAGCGCGAACGGCTCAGTAGACATCGGAGGCCCTCCGGCGGGCGAGGACCGCCTCGGCCAGCACCAGGTCCAGCGGCCTGGTGACCTTGAACGCCTCCTCGTGGCCGGGGACGACCACGACCTGCACCCCGAGCCGCTCGACCATGCCGGCGTCGTCGGTGGCGCCCTCGCCACCCGCTCCGCACTCGGCGGCGAACTTCTCGTGCGCCTCGGCCAGCACCGCGCGGCGGAAGCCCTGCGGGGTCTGCACGGCCCGCAGCCGGGACCGCTCGGGCGTGGCCACCACCGGCTCGGGCGCGCCGCCGGCACCCGGCTCGACCTCCTTGACGGTGTCGGCCAGCGGCAGCGCGGGGACGACGGCGGACGCGCCGTCGCGCACCGCGGCGACCACCGCGTCGACCGCCTCGGCCGGCACCAGCGGCCGCGCCGCGTCGTGCACCAGGACGATGTCCACGTCGTCCGGCAGCGCGGCCAGCCCGAGCCGTACCGACTCCTGACGGGTCGCACCGCCCGCGACGACGCTTATCTCCTTGGACTCCGGGAAGCCGTGGCTACCGAGGAGGCTGCGCACCTCCGCGACACCGTCGGACGGAGCGACCACGATGACGAGGCCCACGGCCGGAGAGCGGGTGAGCGCGCGCACGGCGTGCACCAGCATCGGGATGCCCCCGAGGCTGCGCAGCGCCTTGGGCGTGCCGGGGCCGAGCCGGACTCCGCGTCCGGCGGCGGGGATGACGGCCGCGACCGTCCGCGAGACGGATCGCGCGGGCTGGGCGGGCTGGTCGGAGCGAGTCAGGTTTGTTTCCTTGGCCGAGTTGGGTATCGCCTAGGCGTGCCGGGCAGGAGGTCACCGCGGTCCCCTTCCGTGAAGCCGCGGTGGCACGTCCCCCGTCGGGGGCCGGCACGACTGCACGCGTGGTGCGTGCGGTCACCAGCATGCCAGGCAGACGACACGTCCGGGTGACGCGCGGGCGAACACACCCGCTCGGCGGAGCCCCTGTGCGGCCGTGCGCGCACACCGTGGTGACGGGAGCGCGCGCGGTGCGCGGGCGCCCTTCGCCGCGCCGGTGGAGC
>JBEHXI010000311.1:0-7674 GCA_048498775.1 Actinomycetota bacterium
GGCTCGGGATCAGGCTCGGGATCAGGCTCGGGATCCGGGGCCGGCGGCTGAGGGGCGTGCGGGCCTGACGGGGTGACGGTCCGACCGGGACAGCCGGGGGACGTCCCGGCCGCCGGGTGACACCGCGACGGCCGGGTTATTCCGTCCAGATGACGTGGTTTGTGTCACGGGAGTCAGCCGCTGCCGTGGCCCAGGCGCGCTCGTATGCTCGGTGCACACCGCAACGGCCGGGCAGGAGGTCCTCCCGGAGCGCACCGGGACCCCGGTGACCAGGCCCGTACCGAGCCGACCGGCGAGGAGAACCGTGACCGCGAACGTGCCGCCCCGCACCGAGCCCGCCCCCACCGCCAACGCCATGCGCAGAGCGCTCGGGCGCGCCCGCTCCGGGGTGGCGCTGGACGCGGCCGAGGCCGCCGTGCTCCTCCAGGCACGCGGCGCGGACCTCGACGCGCTCGCCGAGGCCGCCGCCCGGGTCCGCGACGCAGGCCTTCAGGCCGCCGGCCGCCCCGGGGTGATCACCTACTCGCGCAAGGTGTTCATCCCGCTGACCAGGCTGTGCCGGGACCGCTGCCACTACTGCACGTTCGCCACCGCGCCCGCCGACCTGCGCCGCGCCGGCGAGGGGATGTACCTCTCGCCCGACGAGGTGCTGCGCGTCGCCCGCCAGGGCGCCGCCCTGGGCTGCAAGGAGGCGCTGTTCACCCTGGGCGACCGGCCCGAGGACCGCTGGCCGCAGGCCCGCGAGTGGCTGGACGCGCACGGCTACGACGACACCCTCGCCTATGTGCGGGCGATGGCCGTCCGCGTCCTGGAGGAGACGGGCCTGCTGCCGCACCTCAACCCCGGGGTGCTGTCCTGGACGGACCTCCAGCGGCTCAAGCCGGTCGCGCCCTCGATGGGCATGATGCTGGAGACCACCGCCACCCGCCTGTGGTCCGAGCCCGGCGGGCCGCACCACGGCTCGCCCGACAAGGAACCGGCCGTGCGCCTGCGGGTCCTCGAGGACGCCGGGCGCTCCAACGTGCCGTTCACCACCGGCATCCTCATCGGCATCGGCGAGACGTACGCCGAGCGGGCCGAGTCGCTGTTCGCGATCCGCCGCGTCGCCCGGCAGTACCACGGCGTCCAGGAGGTCATCGTCCAGAACTTCCGCGCCAAGCCGGACACCGCGATGCGCGGCATGCCCGACGCGGAGTTGGACGAACTGGCGGCGGCCATCGCCGTCGCCCGGCTGATCCTCGGCCCGTCCGCCCGCATCCAGGCACCGCCCAACCTCGTCGACGGCGAGTACGCGCGGATGATCGCCGCGGGCATCGACGACTGGGGCGGCGTCTCCCCGCTGACCCCGGACCATGTCAACCCCGAGCGCCCCTGGCCGAACATCGACGACCTCGCCGCGCGCACCGCCGCCGGCGGCTTCACGCTGCGCGAACGCCTCACCATCTACCCGGAGTTCGTGCGGCGCGGCGAGCCCTGGCTGGACCCGAGGCTGCTGCCGCACGTCCGCGCCCTCGCCGACCCGGCCACCGGCCTGGCCCGCGAGGACACCCGCCCGCAGGGCCTGCCCTGGCAGGAACCGGAGGAGGTCTTCACCGCCACCGGCCGCACCGACCTGCACTCCGCCGTCGACACCGAGGGCCGCACCGGCGACCGCCGCGCCGACTTCGACGAGGTCTACGGCGACTGGGAGGCGCTGCGCGAGCAGGCCGCCCCCGGAATGGCCCCCGACCGGCCGGCCCCCGAACGCCTGGACGCCGACGTGCGGGCCGCCCTGGCCACCGCCGCCGACGACCCCACCCGGCTCACCGACGCCGAGGCCCTGGCCCTGCTGCACGCCGACGGCCCGGCGCTGGACGCCCTGTGCCGGATCGCCGACGACGTGCGGCGGGCGGCGGTCGGCGACGACGTCACCTACATCGTCACCCGGAACATCAACTTCACCAACGTCTGCTACACCGGCTGCCGGTTCTGCGCGTTCGCCCAGCGCCGCACCGACGCCGACGCCTACACCCTCTCCCTGGAGCAGGTCGCCGACCGCGCCCAGCAGGCCTGGGACGTCGGCGCCGTCGAGGTGTGCATGCAGGGCGGCATCCACCCGGACCTGCCCGGCACCGCGTACTTCGACATCGCCCGGGCCGTCAAGGACCGCGTCCCGGGGATGCACGTCCACGCCTTCTCGCCGATGGAGGTGGTCAACGGCGCCAGCCGCACCGGCCTGTCCATCCGCGACTGGCTCCAGCGGGCCAAGGACTCCGGCCTGGACACCATCCCCGGCACCGCCGCCGAGATCCTCGACGACGAGGTGCGCTGGGTGCTCACCAAGGGCAAGCTGCCCGCCGCCACCTGGGTCGAGGTCGTCACCACCGCCCACCGCCTGGGCATCCGCTCGTCCTCCACGATGATGTACGGGCATGTGGACACCCCCCGGCACTGGCTCGGCCATCTGCGGCTGCTGGCCCGCATCCAGCAGGAGACGGGCGGCTTCACCGAGTTCGTCACCCTGCCGTTCATCCACACCAACGCCCCCGTCTACCTGGCCGGCATCGCCCGCCCCGGCCCGTCGACGCGCGACAACCGGGCGGTCACCGCGATGGCCCGCCTCCTGCTGCACCCGCACATCCCCAACATCCAGACCAGCTGGGTGAAGCTGGGCGCCGAGGGGGCGGCCGAAATGCTCCGCTCCGGCGCCAACGACCTGGGCGGGACGCTGATGGAGGAGACCATCTCCCGCATGGCGGGCTCCCGGTATGGCTCATATCGATCCATCCGCGACCTGGTCGCCATCGCCGAGGCCGCGGGCCGCCCCGCGCGCCCGCGCACCACCACATACGGCGAGGTCACGGCCGAGCGGGTGGCCGCGGGACTGTCGTCGGACGGCCATCTGCCGGAGCTGCTGCCCGTCCTCGAGGGGTAATCCCGGGTTTATACGGGTGGATTACAGTTCTGCGCCGGACCGGAGGGGAGAGCGGAACGTGGTCGCGATGTGGGGAAGGGCCCAGCAGCAGGACTACCGCAGCCGGGTGCGGGGCTGCCTGCTGGGCGGTGCGATCGGCGACGCCCTGGGCGCGGGCATCGAGTTCGACTCGCTGGAGGCGATCCGCACCCAGTACGGGCCCGCCGGCGTCACCGACTACGTCCCCGCCTACGGCCGGCGCGGCGCGATCACCGACGACACCCAGATGACCCTGTTCACCGCCGAGGGCCTGATACGCGCCCATGTGCGGCGGGACGCCGGGGTGTGGCACCCGCCCACCGACGTGCACCGCGCCTATCTGCGCTGGGCGGCCACCCAGCAGGAGTGGGGCCCCGACGAGCGCAAGAAGGACGCGGGCTGGCTGGCCCGGGAGGAGTGGCTCTACGCGCAGCGCGCGCCGGGCCGGGCCTGCCTGAGCGGCCTCGGCGACGAGCGGATGGGCACCCTGGTCCAGCCCAAGAACCCCGACTCCAAGGGCTGCGGCACGGTGATGCGTTCCGCGCCCTTCGGCCTGCTGGTCGGCTGGGAGCCGCAGCTGGTCTTCCAGCTGGCCGTCGAGTGCGCCGCCCAGACCCACGGCCACCCCACCGGCTATCTGGCCGCCGGGGCGTTCGCCGTGATCATCCACGCGCTGGCGCACGGCGACCCGCTGGACGGCGCGGTGCAGCGGGCCCTCGCCCAGCTCGCCCCGCACCCCGGCCACGAGGAGACCACCGACGCGCTGCAACGCGCCCTCGGCGCCGTACGGCAGGGCCTGCCGACGCCGGAGCGCGTGGAGTCGCTCGGCGAGGGCTGGACGGCGGAGGAGGCCCTGGCCATCGGGGTGTACTGCGCGCTGGTGGCCGAGGACGTCCGCCACGGCCTGCTGCTCGCCGTCAACCACTCGGGCGACAGCGACTCCACCGGTTCCGTCTGCGGCAACCTGCTGGGCGTGCAGCACGGCGAGACGGCACTGCCGCCGGCCTGGGTGGTGGAGCTGGAAGGCCGCGGGGTGATCCTGCAACTCGCGGACGACTTCGTGATGGAGATGACGCAGGCCGCCGCCCTGCACGGCGCGGGCGGCTCCTCGACGGCCTGGCTGGAACGCTACCCCTGCGCCTGATCCAGCAGTTCGCCCATCAGCTCGGCCGCCCGCACCGCCGCGTCCCCGCAGCAGGTGTTGAACAGCACGTGCACCTCCTTGGCCCGCTCCGCCAGGGCGCGCAGCCGCGGCAGCCAGGGCGCCAGCTCGTCGGCGGTGTAGCGGTGCCGGAAGCGGTCCTCCTTGCTGCCCCGGGCCCACGCGGTGCTGCGGCCGTGCAGGCGGACCACGGACAGGCCGGGCCAGGTGACGGCGGTCAGCGGGGGCAGCGAGGCGGGCAGGCCCTGCACGGTGTCCACCGCCACCAGCGCGGCGTCCAGCCGTTCCAGCAGGTCCAGGGTGCGTTCCCGGTACTCGGGCGCCAGCCAGGCCGGATGCCGGAACTCCACCGCGAGGGACAGGTCCCCGACCCGCTCCCGGCAACGGGCCAGCAGGTCCGCCGCGGCCGCCCCGGGCGCCGTCCACGGCGGGAGCTGGAGGAGCAGCGCGCCCAGCTTCCCGGCTTCCCGCAGCGGTTCCAGGGCCCCCAGGAAACGCTGCCAGACCTCGTCGACGACGTCCGGCGGCAGCTCACCCGGCCGCACCGGCCGCCCGGCTCCACCGGCCGGGCGCAGCGCCGCCGGCAGCGCGCCCACCCGGGTCGGATGCCCGGTGAGCAGCGAGAACGCCTTGACGTCGAAGACGAAGCCGGCCGGGGTGCGCTCCACCCACAGCCGGCTGTTGCGCACGCTCGGCAGCGCGTAGTAGGTCGCGTCCACCTCGACCACCGGGAACCGGGACGCGTAGTGCCGCAGCCGTTCCTCGGCGCCGCGGGCCGAGGGCGGATACCAGCCGCTGCCGACCAGTTCGGCGTCCGTCCACGAGCAGGTGCCCACCATGATGGTCCCCATGCCCTGCGGCTACCCCGGCGCGTGGCGCTGACGCCCCGTCACCTCGCCCTGGATCAGCGGCCGAAGATTTTGGCGAGGCGCCGCACGCCCTCCGTGATCTCACCGGGGGTGTGGGTGGTGAAGGCCAGCCGCATGGTCGCGGGGTCCGGCTCCCCGGCGTGGAAGGGCGCCCCGGGCACATAGGCCACGTCCGACTCCAGGGCGGCGGGCAGCAGCCGGGTGGTGTCGTGCCCGGCGGGAAGCGTCACCCACAGGAACATCCCGCCGTCCGGGCGCGTCCAGTTGCTGCCCTCCGGCAGTGCGTCCGGCAGCCCGGCGAGCAGTGCGTCCCGGCGCTCCCGGTAGGCGGCCCGGACCCGGCCGAGATGGGCGTCGAGGTCGTGGTCGGCCAGGTAGCGGGCGGCCGCCGCCTGGTCGATCGTCGAGGTGTGCAGGTCGGCCGCCTGCTTGGCGATCGCGCAGCCACGACGCAGCGCGGCCGGCGCCCGCAGCCAGCCCAGCCGCAGCCCCGGGGCCATGATCTTGGAGAAGCTGCCCAGCAGCACGGTCCGGTCGGCGGCCGCCGGGAGCGCGGCGATCCACGGCACCGGCTCGCCGTCGTACCGCAGTTCGCCGTACGGGTCGTCCTCGACGATCCACAGCCCGTGCCGTTCGGCGACCGCCGCGATCGCCGCCCGGCGCGGCCGGGACAGGGTGCGCCCGGTCGGGTTCTGGAAGGTGGGGACCAGATAGAGCAGCTTGGGCCGCTCCCGCAGCACCAATTCCTCGAGCCGCGACGGATCGAGGCCCTCCGCGTCCCCCGGGACGGGCAGGACCCGCGCGCCCGTGAAGGAGAAGCACTGGAGCGCGGCCAGATAGCCCGGGTCCTCCACCAGGACCACATCGCCCGGCTCCAGCAGCGTCTGGGCGACCAGCGTGAGCGCCTGCTGCGAACCGCCGGTGATCAGCAGTTCGTCCGGCCCGGTCGGCAGCCCCCGGGCCGCGAGCCGCCCGGCCACCGCCGCGCGCAGCGCCGGATCGCCGTCGGTCGTCGAGTACTGGAGCGCCTGCCGGGGCGCCTCGGTGAGCACTCGCGCGTAGGCATCCCGCAGGCCCTCGGCGTCGAACAGTTCCGGTGCGGGCAGACCGCCCGCGAAGGAGATGATCTCGGGCCGTGCGGTCAGGGCCAGCAACTCGCGTACCGGGGAACCGGCGACGGACGCGGCACGGGCGGCGAGGGCGGGAACGGCGGCACGAGTCATGACCGGAGACTACGGACACCGGCTGCCCCGTCCAATGGATCGTCCGTCATCCGGGACGGCGCCCCGGGGCCGGGCGCAGGGTGCGCCGTCGGTGCCGGGTTCCCCCTGGCCGAGCCCTCTCGGCCAGGACGGCGACCAGGCGAGAGGGCTCTGCGAAGCGGCGTCGCGCCGGATCAGGCGATGTCGAACCGGCCGGCGTCGACGTCCTGGATGAACGCCGCCCAGGACTCGGGCGAGAAGGCCAGCGAGGGCCCCTGCGGGTCCTTGGAGTCACGGACCGCGACGGCGCTGACGGCGAACGAGGCCACCTCGACACATGCACCGTTGCCACCGGAGCGCGAGGACTTCGTCCAGGTGGGGGTGTTGCCGAGCTTGATTGCCATAACCGCTCCAGTTTCCGCGCCGACGCACCACTGGGGTGGCACGTCATTGCCTGTGGGGGTGTGTCGTGTGATGCACCGGACGCTACTCGGAGCGATCGTCGCCTACGGGATCAGTTCACCCGACTGGGTGACATATTCCGCTGGCAGCTTCCCCCTTCACTTGGTAACGGTGTAAAGTCCCGCCCTTTCGCCGGTAAACGCCGTTGTCACCGCCCCTTTCTCACTGCGGGTCGCTGTACGTGTCGGCGGCGGCCTTGCGGATGAACTGCCGGGACTCCTCGGCGCTGAGCGCCTGGGCCCGCAGGTGCTCGTACATCACGCTGTAGCTGTGCACGTCGCTGTCCTTCTCCAGGTACAGGTCGCTGGTGATGCCCTCCAGGTAGACCACGCTGGCGTCGGTGGCGTCGGCGAACTCCAGGATGGCGAACTGCCCGTTGAGACCAGGGTGCGCGCCGGCCGAGAAGGGCAGCACCTGAACGGTGACGTGCGGCAGCGCGGCCATCTCCACCAGGTGCGCGAGCTGGTCGCGCATGATGTCGGCGCTGCCCACCCGGCGGCGCAGGGACGCCTCGTCGATGACCGCCCACAGGCGCAGCGGGTCGTCGAGGTCGGTGATGCGCTCCTGGCGCCGCATCCGCACGCTGACCCGCTTGCCGACCTGGTCCGGGGGCGCCTCCGGGAGGCTGCCGGTGATGACCGCCTCGGCGTAGTCCTTGGTCTGCAGCAGGCCGGGCACCATCTGCGGCTCGAAGACCCGCAGGGACGCCGCGTCCGTCTCCAGGCCGATGTAGACGCTGTACGGGACGTCACCGAAGGCGTGCCACCAGCCCTGTTGCCGGGACTCCTTGGCCATCTGCATCAGCGAGTCGACGATCCGGCGGTCCTCGACCCCGTACACGCCGCACAGGTCGCGGACGTCGCGCTGGCTGATGCTGCGCCGGCCGTTCTCCAGCCGGCTGATCTTGGACTGGGACACCAGCAGCCGGGCGGCGACCTCCTCGGCCGTCATTCCTTTCTGCTCGCGCAGCTTGCGCAATTCCGAGCCCAGTCGGCGCCGCCTGACGGTGGGATTGACGTTGGACGCCACGGGAACTGCACCTCCGGC
>JBEHXI010000312.1:0-7632 GCA_048498775.1 Actinomycetota bacterium
TTTACCACCGCGACTATTCGAAGACGGACAAGATGTACGCCGAGATCAAGACCCACGAGGGCACGATGAAGTTCGAGCTGCTGTTCAAGAGCGCTCCGGCGGGTGTGTGACGGGGTTCACGGCCGCCGCCGCGCGCCGCGGCGGCGCACCGCCACACGCTCCGGCGCGCCGGGGTGTGTGAGGGTGGGGTCATGGCCAATCGACTCAGCCGCTCCACCTCGCCGTATCTGCTGCAGCACGCCGACAACCCCGTGGACTGGTGGCCATGGGGTGACGAGGCGTTCGCCGAGGCCCGGCGCCGGGACGTCCCGGTGCTGCTGAGCGTGGGGTACGCGAGCTGCCACTGGTGCCATGTGATGGCCCACGAGTCCTTCGAGGACGAGCGGATCGCCGAGTTCCTCAACGAGCACTTCGTCGCCGTGAAGGTGGACCGCGAGGAGCGGCCGGACGTCGACGCCGTCTACATGGAGGCGGTGCAGGCCGCCACCGGCCAGGGCGGCTGGCCGATGACGGTGTTCCTGACCCCGCAGGCCGAGCCGTTCTACTTCGGCACCTACTTCCCGCCCCGGCCGCGCCACGGGATGCCCGGGTTCCACCAGGTGCTCCAGGGGGTGGCCGAGGCGTGGCGGGACCGGCGCGCGGAGGTCGGCGAGGCCGCGGGCCGGATCGTGCGGGACCTGGCGGGCCGCACCATCGCCTACGAGGGGATCCCGGTGCCCGGCGACGCCGAGCTGCACACCGCGCTGCTGGGCCTCACCCGCGAGTACGACGCCCGCAGCGCCGGTTTCGGCGGCGCGCCGAAGTTCCCGCCGTCGATGGTGCTGGAGTTCCTGCTGCGCCACCACGCCCGCACCGGCTCGGCCGCCGCGCTCCAGATGGCGCAGGACACCTGCGAGGCGATGGCGCGCGGCGGGATCTACGACCAGCTCGGCGGCGGCTTCGCGCGCTACTCGGTGGACCGCGACTGGATCGTCCCGCACTTCGAGAAGATGCTCTACGACAACGCCCTGCTCTGCCGGGTGTACGCGCATCTGTGGCGGTCCACCGGCTCCGACCTGGCCCGCCGGGTCGCCCTGGAGACGGCGGACTTCATGGTGCGTGAACTGCGCACCGCCGAGGGCGGGTTCGCCTCCGCGCTGGACGCCGACAGCGAACGGCCGCGGCGGCCCGGCGAGGAGAAGGAGGCCGGCGGCCACGCCGAGGGCGCCTTCTACGTGTGGACGCCGGACGAGCTGCGCGAGGTGCTCGGCGAGGACGACGCCCGGGTCGCCGCCGAGTACTTCGGGGTCACCGAGGAGGGCACCTTCGAGGAGGGCGCCTCGGTGCTGCGGCTGATCGACGGGGAGTTGCGGGACGGCGAGCGGATCGCCCGGATCAGGGCGCGGCTGCTGGCGGCCCGCGAGGAGCGCCCGCGCCCCGGGCGGGACGACAAGGTGGTCGCCGCCTGGAACGGCCTGGCCATCGCGGCGCTCGCCGAGACCGGCGCCTACTTCGACCGTCCCGACCTGGTGGCGGCCGCGCTGGACGCCGCCGACCTGATCGTCCGCGTCCACCTCGACGAGCACGGCCGGCTGGCGCGCACCTCGCGGCACGGCGCGGCGGGGGCGAACGCCGGGGTCCTGGAGGACTACGGGGACGTGGCCGAGGGCTTCCTGGCGCTGTCCTCGGTGACCGGGGAGGGGGCCTGGCTGGAGTTCGCCGGGCTGCTGCTGGACACCGTGCGGCGGCACTTCGCGGCCGCGGACGGGACGCTGTACGACACCGCGGACGACGCGGAGGCGCTGATCCGCCGCCCCCAGGACCCGACCGACAACGCGTCCCCGTCCGGCTGGACGGCCGCCGCGGGCGCCCTGCTGTCCTATGCCGCCCACACCGGTTCGGCGGAGCACCGGGAGGCCGCCGAGCAAGCGCTGGGCGTCGTCGGGGTGCTGGCCCGGCGGGCGCCGCGCTTCATCGGCTGGGGGCTGGCGGTGGCCGAGGCGGCGGTGGACGGCCCGCGCGAGGTCGCGGTGGTGGGCCCGGACGGCGATCCGGCGACCGCGGTGCTGCACCGCACCGCGCTGCTGGGGGCCGCCCCGGGCGCGGTGGTCGCGGTCGGCGAGCCGGACGGCGCGGAGTTCCCGCTGCTGCGCGACCGGCCGCTGATCGACGGCGGCCCGGCCGCGTACGTCTGCCGCCACTTCGTGTGCGCGGCGCCCACCAACGACCCGGAGCGCCTGTCCGAGCAGCTGTAGCGGGGCCCGGGCCGGGTCCGTCAGCCTCCGGCGGGAGGTGCCCCCCGCGCCGGGCCCCGCGAGCCGGTCCGGCGCGAAGTGCCGGGCCGGCCTACGTCTACGCCGACGCCGCCGAGAAGCCCCGGACCAGGGTGTCGAAGGTGTCCTCGGTCATCCGCAGGAGGTCGCCGCTCCCGCCGTCGGCCGCCCAGTGGAGCATGGCCTGCTGCCAGCCGCCGAGCATCGCGCCGACCAGCACCCTCGTCTCCAGGTCCGGGTCCGTCCGGCCGGAGCGGCGGGCCAGGCACTGCGCCAGCAGGTCGCAGGTGGCCTGGATGTTCTCGCCCATCCGGGCGCGGATCGCCGGGACCTGGAGGACGAGGTCCAGGCGCTGGAGCATCTCCTCGCGGATCCCCGGCTCCTCCACCATCTCGCGGACCAGGACGGTGGCGGCCTCCCGCACCGAGCGCACCACGGGCTCGTCCGCCGGGCGGGCCCGCAGTGCCGCCTCCATCAGCGGGTCGTACTCGTCGGTGAGGACGACGTCCTCCTTGGTCGGGAAGTACCGGAAGAAGGTGCTGGGCGAGACCTCGGCGGCGGCCGCGATCTGCTCGACGGTGGTGGCGTCGTAGCCCTGCTCCTGGAACAGCCGGTAGGCCGCCGCCCGGATCGCCTGACGGGTCTTGATCTTCTTCCGCTCACGCAGCCCGAGGCCGGCGGTGGCGGCGTCGAGGCGGGAGGTCGTTGCAGGGGCCATGCGGCTCATTGTCATGCATCGACCGGCTCCGGGGCCATGTCCGGGGCCGGGCCGGACGCGCCCCGGGCATCCGGGAGGAGGACGGCGACCAGGAGCGCGGCGGCCACCGCGGCGCCCGCGCACACCAACAGGACCACGTCCATGCCGTGCACGTACGCGGCGTCGGCCGAGGCGGCCAGCGCCGGGTCGGCGAGCCGGGCGGCCACCGCGTGGGCGGCGACGACCGACCGGTCCGCGACCGCGGCGGCGGCCGCCGGCAGGTGCGCGGTGGACAGCCGGCCGGTGAACGCGGACGCCAGCACGCTGCCGAGCAGCGCCACGCCGATGGCGCCGCCGGTCTGCCGCATCGTCATCATCAGGCCCGAGCCCGATCCGGCCCGGTCGCGCGGCAGGGCGCCCAGCGCCGCGTCCATGGCCGGGACCATGGCGAAGCCGAACCCGAACCCGGTGATGGACAGCCACAGCGCGGTGGCGCCGTAGCCGGAGGCGGGGGTGGTGCGGCTGCCCAGCAGCGCGGCGGCGGCCAGGACGAGCAGACCCCCCGCGACCACCGGCCGCGATCCGACGCGCCGGGTGAGCGGGGCCGCGCCGCGGGCGGCGACCAGCAGGCCGCCCATCATCGGCATCAGCCGCACCCCGGTGCCCAGGGCGTCGTTGCCCAGCACCACCTGGAGGTACTGCGGCAGCACGAACAGCAGGCCCATGAGCACGAAGGTGACCAGGGTCGCCATCACGCAGTTCCACAGGAAGGCGGGGTGGCGCAGCAGGCCGAGGTCGAGCATCGGGCGCTCGGTGCGCCGGTCGTTGAGGACCAGGCCGGTCAGCAGGGCGGCCGCGGAGAACAGCGAGAGCAGCACCACCGGGTCGGTCCAGCCGTTGTCCGGGGCCTTGATGATCCCGTAGATCAGCGCGCCCAGGCCGAAGCCGCTCAGGGCGACGCCGAGCACGTCGATGCGCGGGCTCGACGGGTCGCGGCTCTCGGGGAGCAGCAGGAGGCAGGCGACGATCCCCAGGCCGGCCATCGGGACGTTGATCAGGAAGACCGAGCCCCACCAGAAGTGGTCCAGCAGCCAGCCGCCGATGATCGGGCCGAGCGGCATGCCCAGCGCCGAGGCGGCGGTGACCGCGCCCACCGCCTTGCTGCGCTCGTCGGGCCCGAACGAGGCCGGGAGGATGGCCAGCACCAGCGGCATGATCGCGGCGGCGCCGAAGCCCATGACGGTACGGGCGGCGATCACCAGGGCCGGCGAGGTGGCCAGGGTGCCCAGCAGGGAGCCGCCGAGGAAGAGGGCGAGCGCGGCGACCAGGATCCGGCGGCGGCCGAAGCGGTCGCCGAGCAGGCCGGCGGGGAGCATCGCGGCGGCCAGCACGACGGAGTAGCCGTCCACGATCCACTGCTGCTGGCTGGTGTCCGCGCCGAGCTGGGCGGCCATGGTCGGCAGGGCGACGTTGAGGATCGTGGCGTCGAAGCCCACCACGAGCATGCTGGCGACGAGGGCGCCGAGGGCCCACCAGCGCCGGGGGTCGGGTGCCGGGCGGATGGCCTGCGGGGTGTCCGGGGTGTGCATGGCGGCGCCTCCTCCTGGGGACGGGCCTCCGCCAATCCGGAAGCCTCCATCAAATGAAAGTGTCTCTCAAAAGATGGTAACCGTCTCTTCGTTTTTTCGTGCGCGCCTCCCGGCGCCGTATGCCAGGGATGTTCGGGATGTTCCGGGCATGCGAAAGCCCCCGGCGCGGACGGATCCGTGCCGGGGGCTCCCGGGGCCGCGAGGGCGGCTATGCGTGGGTGTAGGCGACGAGCGAGATGCCGACGTAGTGGACGATGAACGCGGCCAGCGTCAGCGAGTGGAACACCTCGTGGAAGCCGAACCAGCGCGGCGACGGGTTCGGCCGCTTGATCCCGTAGATCACCCCGCCGGCGCTGTAGAGCAGCCCGCCGACGGCCACGCAGACCAGCACGGCGACCCCGCCGGCGTGCAGGAAGTCCGGCAGGAAGAACACGGCCGCCCAGCCGAGCGCCAGATAGCACGGCGTGTACAGCCAGCGCGGCGCGCCGACCCAGAAGACCCGGAACGCTATCCCGGCCAGCGCGCCCGCCCAGATGAACCAGAGCAGCTCCGAGGCGGTGCCGCCGGGCAGCAGCAGGATCGCGAAGGGTGTGTAGGTGCCCGCGATGATCAGGAAGATGTTCGCGTGGTCCAGGCGGCGCAGTATGGCCGTCGCCCTCGGTCCCCAGGTGCCCCGGTGGTACAGGGCGCTGACCCCGAACAGCAGGCAGGCGCTGAGCGTGTAGACCGCGCAGGCGATCCGGCCGCGCGGACTGTCGGCCAGGGCGGTGAGCACCACTCCGGCGAACAGGGTCGCGGGGAACATGACGGCGTGCAGCCAGCCCCGCAACCTCGGCTTGATGGGGGTGGAAAGGTGCAGCTCCGCGGCGTCCGGTGGCGCGACGGAGGTGTCCTCGACGGCAGTCATGGCCAACATGCTAGCTACGCAACCGTAGGTTACGTGTAGGTAATAAATGGCACTGGAAGTGGCAATGCTCACTGGCCCGGGTCTGGACAGATCGCGCGCCGCCCTTGACACTCATATGAGTGCGGTCGGCACCGGATGAGCGCCATGAAGCATCCGGGTCGCAGCCCCCAAGGGGCCATAACCCAAAACCCTCACAACTTGACGCCTGAAGCGGTGCTGAATCGGGCGGAACGGAGCGATCGTGGCACGCAGCAATGCGGCTCCCACCAAACACCAGGACCTGATCGCGTGGGTCGGCGAGATAGCCGCCCTGACCGAACCGGACGAGGTCGTGTGGTGCGACGGCTCTGAGGAGGAGTACCAGCGCCTGTGCGACGAGCTTGTGGCCAAGGGGACGTTCAAGCAGCTCGACCCGGTCAAGCGGCCGAACTCGTACTACGCGGCCTCCGACCCCCGCGACGTGGCGCGCGTCGAGGACCGGACGTTCATCTGCTCCGAGAAGGAGGAGGACGCCGGCCCCACCAACCACTGGATGGACCCCGCCGAGATGCGGGAGATCTTCACCGGTGAGAACGGTCTGTTCCGCGGCTCGATGCGCGGCCGGACGATGTACGTGGTGCCGTTCTGCATGGGCCCGCTGGGATCGCCGCTGTCCGCACTCGGCGTCGAGATCACCGACTCCGCCTACGTGGCGGTCTCCATGCGCACCATGACCCGCATGGGCCAGGCCGTCCTGGACGAGCTCGGCGAGGACGGCTTCTTCGTCAAGGCCGTCCACACCCTCGGCGCCCCCCTGGCGGAGGGCCAGGAGGACGTGCCGTGGCCGTGCAACTCCACCAAGTACATCTCGCACTTCCCCGAGTCCCGCGAGATCTGGTCCTTCGGCTCCGGCTACGGCGGCAACGCCCTGCTCGGCAAGAAGTGCTACGCCCTGCGCATCGCCTCGGTCATGGCCCGGGACGAGGGCTGGCTGGCCGAGCACATGCTCATCCTGAAGCTCACCCCGCCGAAGGGGCAGCCGAAGTACGTCGCCGCCGCCTTCCCCAGCGCCTGCGGCAAGACCAACCTCGCCATGCTGGAGCCCACGATCCCCGGCTGGACCGTGGAGACCATCGGCGACGACATCGCGTGGATGCGGTTCGGCGAGGACGGCCGGCTGTACGCGATCAACCCCGAGGCCGGCTTCTTCGGCGTGGCGCCCGGCACCGGTGAGCACACCAACGCCAACGCCATGAAGACCATGTACGGCAACGCGGTCTTCACCAACGTCGCCCTCACCGACGACGGCGACGTGTGGTGGGAGGGCATGACCGAGGAGCCCCCGGCCCACCTGACCGACTGGAAGGGCAACGACTGGACCCCGGAGTCCGACACTCCGGCCGCGCACCCCAACGCCCGGTTCACCGTGCCCGCCTCCCAGTGCCCGATCATCGCGCCCGAGTGGGAGGACCCCCGCGGCGTCCCGATCTCCGCGATCCTCTTCGGTGGCCGCCGCGCCACCGCGGTCCCGCTGGTCACCGAGTCCTTCGGCTGGCAGCACGGCGTCTTCCTGGGCGCCAACGTCGCCTCCGAGAAGACCGCGGCCGCCGAGGGCAAGGTCGGCGAGCTGCGCCGCGACCCGTTCGCGATGCTGCCGTTCTGCGGCTACAACATGGGCGACTACTTCGGCCACTGGGTGAAGATCGGCCAAGCCGCGGAGCAGAAGGGTGACGAGTCGAAGCTGCCGAAGATCTACTACGTCAACTGGTTCCGCAAGGACGCCGACGGCCGCTTCGTGTGGCCGGGCTTCGGCGAGAACAGCCGGGTGCTGAAGTGGATCGTCGAGCGCCTCAACGGCGAGGCCGAGGGCGTCGAGACCCCGATCGGCGTCCTGCCGACCCGCGAGGCCCTCGACACCGACGGTCTCGACCTGCCCGAGGCCGACCTGGAGCTGCTGCTCTCGGTCGACCCCGAGGTCTGGCGTGAGGAGGCCGCGCTCATCCCGCAGCACCTGGAGACCTTCGGCGACCACACGCCCAAGGAGCTGTGGGACGAGTACCGCGCGCTGGTCGAGCGCCTCGGCTGACCATCGGACCAGCTGAACAGGGCCGCCCGCCCGGGTATGTGCGGCACGGGCGCGGCCCGACGGTGGGCCCGGTCCGCGGCTTCCCCGCGGTGCGCAGCTGACCTCAGTGTTTTTTCACTGTC
>JBEHXI010000313.1:0-7625 GCA_048498775.1 Actinomycetota bacterium
AAAAAAGTGGGCCGAAAGCCCCTGGCCCCCCGGGGCGCGCCGGGCCGAGCCTGAGAAGGACGGGGGCGGGGGATGCCGGTGAGGAGGGCCGATGGCGCGCACCGCCCAGCGGGACCACTACGACATCCTCGGCGTGCCCCGGGACGCCGCTGAGCAGGACATCCGGGAGGCGTTCCGCACGCTCGCGCTGCGCCACCACCCGGCCCTGAGTCCCGCCCCGGACGCCGTGGAGCGCTTCCGGCGGATCGCCGAGGCGTACGCGGTGCTGTCCGATCCGCGCCGGCGGGCCGCGTACGACGCGGGCGAGCCCGTCACGGCCGCCGTGCGCGCGTTCCCCGAGATCGACGCCGTCCTGGCCGACCTGGGCCTTCTCCCGTCCGGCGGGGGCCGGGAGCCGGCCCGCGGCGCCGACGTGGAGACGGCGCTGACGGTGCCGTTGCGGCGGGTCCTGGACGGCGGCCCGGAGCCGGTCACCATCCGCCGGCCCGGGCGCTGCGGCGACTGCGACGGCTCCGGTGCCCGGCCCGGCACCCGGCCGCGTCCCTGCCCGGCGTGCGAGGGCTCCGGGCAGCGTGTCGCCGCCCGCCGGCAGCGGGGCGTGACCTTGCGGGAGATCTCCACCTGCGCGCCGTGCGGCGGGCAGGGCGTGGTCGTCGAGGAACGCTGTCCGCACTGCGGCGGGCTGGGCGAGGTGGAGCGCCGCGACACCGTGACCGTGCGCATCCCGCCCGGCATCGACGAGGGCGTCACCGTGCGGGTGCCCGGCTACGGGGCGCCCAGCCCGGAGGCGGGCGGCCCGCCCGGCGACGCGTACGTGGTGGTGCGCACCGCCGCCGATTCCCGTTTCGCGCGGCGCGGCCCGGACCTGTGGTGCCACGAGGAGGTCCCGGTGACCGACGCGGTGCTCGGCACCACCCGCACGGTGCCCTGCCTGGACGGTGACGCCCCGCTGACCGTGCCGCCCGGTACCCAGCCGGGCACGGTGCTGCGGGTGGCGGGCCGCGGACTGCCCCGCTGGGGCGGGCCCGGCCGCGGTGACCTGCGGGTGTCGGTGGCCGTCCGGGTCCCGGACCGTCTCGGCGAGCGGGAGCGGCGGCTGTACGAGCAGCTGCGCGAGGCCGGCCCGGCGCGATGAGCGCCCTGCTGGAGATCGACGGAGCCGCCTTCTCCGGCTCGGGGATGATCGTGCGCCAGGTGGTGGCGTACGCGGCGATGACCGGCACGCCCGTGCGGCTGCGGCGGGTCCGGGCCCACCGCCCCAAGCCGGGGCTGCGCATGCAGCACCTGTGCGCGGTGCAAGCGGTGCGCACCCTGGTCGGCGGCGAGGTGGACGGGGCGTGGGCGGGGTCGCGGGAGTTCACCTTCCGGCCCGGCGGTGCCACCCCGCGCGGGCGGTACGCGTTCGACGTGGGCACCGCGGGCTCGGCGACGGCGCTGTCGCTGGCGCTGCTGCCGGTCCTGGCCGGGGTGCCGGAGCCGGTCACGCTGGAGCTGACCGGCGGCCTGTTCCAGGACCACGCCCCCTCCGCGTTCCATCTCCAGCACGTCCTGGCGCCGCTGCTGGGCCGGATGGGCACGGCGGTCGCGGTGACGCCGGTGCGGCCCGGCTATGTCCCGGCCGGGGGCGGAGTGCTGCGGATCGAGGTGCGGTGCGCGGGCCGCCGGGCGGCGCTCCAGGCCGGCCGGCCCGGTGCGGTGGACGCCGTCTGGGGCATCGCGCTCGCCTCCCACCTGCGGGAACGCCAGGTCGCGCGGCGGATGGCGGACGGTGCCCGTCAGGTGCTGGGCGCCGCGGGATACCGGCCGCGCATCGAGGAGCGCGACGACACCTCGGCCCTCCAGCCGGGCGCCGGGCTGGCGCTCTTCGCCGATCTGGCGGGCGGTTTCCGGCTCGGCGCGGACGGCGCGGGGGCGCCCGGGCGCCCGGCCGAGGCGATCGGCACCGGCGCGGCGCGGCGGCTCCTCGCGGATGTGCGCACCGGGGCGGCGCTCGACCGGTTCGCCGCCGACCAGATCGTCCCGTTCGCGGCCGCCGTCCCGGGCCGCAGCACGGCCCTGCTCGCGGCGGTCGGGGACCATGTGCGCACCGCCGTCTGGCTGGCCGGGCTGTTCGGCATGGCGACCGCCCGCCTGGACGGGCACCTGCTGACCGTGGAGGGCGGCGGCTGACCGGGGCGGTTCAGGGGCGCGGGCCGCGGCGGTGCTCACCGCGCAGCACCCGCGCCGGGGCCTCGTCGTCGTAGCCGCCGCAGCCGTTCGCCGACCACAGCGAGTCCTGCTGGGGAACGGTGTAGTAGGGGACGAGCAGGCGGGCGGTGTGCAGCCGGGAGACCCGGACGGTGAGCAACGCGGGCAGCACGTCGGGGAGTTGGCCGGACAGGATGGCCAGGCGGCACGGGCCGCAGGCCGGCCGGCGGTCGGCGGCGGCCTGCCGCGGCGTCGGCGGGCGGGAGCGGCGCGCGGGTCTGCCGCGGCGCTTCCCGGCCGTCCTGGTCACGGAGGGTGCTTCCGCCGGGCCGTGCAGCGGGTTGTAGAAACAGCGCACGATCGCGGCGGGCGGGCGGTGTCCCGCGCGGCGGGCGTGCGCGGCGGCCAGCCGCTCCACGGCCCGGTCGCCGAGCACCACGGCGGCGGCCAGGTCGGGCAGGTCCACCGCCTCGTCCAGCAGTTTCCCGGCGGCCTGGTACGCCTCCATCGCCCACAGGCAGTCGCGTTCCGCGGCCCCGGCCCCCTCCCCGGGGGCGAACGTCAGCTCGGCGCCGCGCAACACGTCCCCGACGTCGGCCAGATGGGCCTGCGCGGCGCTCCGCAGCCGGTCGTGCAGCACCCGCCACTCGCGCAGGATCCGCTCCTGCTGGTCCTTCGTCAGGTGCGGGCGGCGGCGCGGGCCGCCCGGTGTGTCCGGGCCGGACGGCGCCGGCCGCCACAGCCCGGAGAGCCCGGGCAGCATCCCGGCGGCCCAGGCCCGTACCCGGCCCATCGCACCGGCCGCCGGGCCACCCCCGTCACGGGACGTCATCCGCGCCTCCTGAGGGGACCGCGCCTTCTTCCGGCGCCCCCGTATCCCCGCGCGCTGATTGTCCCGCACCCCGGGGTGGCCCGGACCGGACGGGTCAGGCGCCGGTGCCGGCCTGTGCCGCCTTCACGTTGGCGGCGATCTTCTCGGTCAGCTTCAGGCCGGCCGCGCCCCGATCGCTGCTCTGGACGTTGTAGAAGGTGGTGATGACGGTGTTCCCCACCCGGGTGGCGACCATGGTGTCGCCGCCCTCCAGCTGCGGCGAGGTCATGACGGCCTTGATGGTCTCGTCGCCGACCCCGGGCACCTTGGTCATGGTGAGCTTGATCCGGGCGGTCACGCCGCCGCCCGTGTCGGTGAACAGCGCGCAGCGGGTGAAGGCCTTCGCCAGGTCCGCCATGGCGGTCTGGGCGGCGCCGCCCCGGAAGGTGTCGGCCTCCTCGTTGAACTCCTCCTGGCGGGAGTTCATGAAGTCGGCCTGCGCGAACGCCACCGAGCCGACGCCGGTGACCTGGATCCACGCGCTCGACCGCAGGCTCTCGCAGGTGCCGGTCGGCCCGTTGGAGGCGTCCTGGAACGAGTCACCGGTGTCCAGTGTCCCGTCCTTGACCGCGCTGTAGCCCTTGGGCAGCACCGCGGCGGACAGCAGGGCCTTCTTCAACTGGCCGCCCTTGAGCAGCCCGGCGTCCGGGTCGGCGGGCGACGACGCGGCCTTCGCCGGGGCGTCGGTGCCGCCGGCGGAAGCGGTGGTGGTGGAGGCGGAGCAGGCGGCGAGGGTGAACGGCAGCGCCAGCAGGGCGCCGTGCCGCAGCAGGGCGGAACTCCGGGTGGACATGCGGGAACCCAATCGGTCGTACGGGAGAGGGTGCCGCACGTGACCCGGTCACCGGCGCGCGCAACGCCCCAGGTGGGACCGCTTCCTGGGTGGGCGCGAGGTGCGGCAGGCGCTGATCGTATGCGTCCGCCGCCCGCCTGCGGAGTCTCCGTCCGCGGCGCTCACCCGCCGCCCGGCGCGCCCCGGGCGGACGTACCGGGCCGCACCGGGGCAGTTGCCCGCACTTCCTGAGGATTCTCTGTGAGGATCCTCACGCGTCACCGAGCGGATCCGCGGGAACCGATCCGGCGGTTCACCACTCCGCGAAGCCGCCGTCCGCGTGGCGCCAGACCGGGGAGCGCCAGCGGTGCCCGGTCTCGGCGGCCTTCGCCACCGCCCGCTCGTCGATCTCGATGCCCAGGCCGGGGCCGGTGAGCCGCTCCACGTATCCGTCGTGCCCGTCGGCGAACCGGAACACCGAGGTGTCCATCAGGTAGTCCAGCACGTCGGCGCCCGCGTTGTAGTGGATGCCCAGGCTGGTCTCCTGGATGAGGGTGTTGGGCACCGCGAAGTCCAGTTGCAGGCAGGCGGCGAGCGCGATCGGGCCGAGCGGGCAGTGCGGGGCCATCGTCACCCCGTACGCCTCGGCCATCGCCGCGATCCGGCGGCACTCGGAGATCCCGCCGGCGTGCGACAGGTCGGGCTGGGCCACCGCGATGCCCGCCGGGAGCACGTCGCGGAAGTCCCAGCGGGAGTAGAGCCGTTCGCCGGTGGCGATGGGGACGGTGGTGGACCGGCAGATCGCGCCCAGGTCAGCCGACAGCTCCGGGACGACCGGCTCCTCGACGAACATCGGCCGCAGCGGCTCCAGCAGCGCGCACAGCTGCCGTGCGGCGGCCGGGGAGACCCGGCCGTGGAAGTCCACGGCGATCCCGCCGTCCGGGCCGAGCACCTCGCGCACGGCGGCCACCCGGTCGGCCACGCCGTCGAGTTCGCTGCTGGTCGCCAGGTGCCCCAGCGCCCCGGTGGCGTTCATCTTGACGGCGGTGAAGCCCTGGTCGAGCCGCTGCGCGGCGTGTTCCGCGGCGCCGCTCGGGTCGTCCCCGGCGATCCAGGAGTAGACCCGGACCCGGTCCCGCACCGGCCCGCCGAGCAGTTCGTGGACCGGCACGCCGCGCACCTTGCCGGCGATGTCCCACAGCGCCTGGTCGATGCCGGCCACCGCGCTGGAGAGGATGGGGCCGCCCCGGTAGAAGCCGCCCTTGGTGAGGACCTGCCAGTGGTCCTCGATGCGCAGCGGGTCCTTGCCGACGAGGTAGTCCGACAGCTCCTCGACCGCGGCGGCGACGGTGTGCGCGCGGCCCTCCACGACGGGTTCGCCCCAGCCGGTCACGCCCTCGTCGGTCTCGATCTTCACAAACAGCCAGCGCGGCGGGACGAGATAGGTCTGAATCCGTACGATCTTCATCAGCGGGTCTCCGGAAGGGCCAGGGGTCAGGCGGTGGCCAGCGCGGCCAGGGCGGGCAGTTGCGCCGGGTCCTCCAGTGCGGAACCGACGGCGATCAGCGCCGCGCCGGCCGCCAGGTACTCGCGCGCGTTGCGGGCGTCCATGCCCCCGGTCGCGACGAACCGCACCTCGGGGAACGGCCCGCGCATCGCGGCGAACCAGCCCGTCCCCAGTACGGTCGCCGGGAACGCCTTGACCCAGGTGAGCCCGAGCCGCTGGGCCTGCTGCACATCGCTGGGGGTGGCGACGCCCGGCAGGTGCGGCAGCCCGGCCGCGGCGCTCGCGGCGGCCACCTCAGGGTCGAGTCCCGGGGCGACGGTGAACGCGGCACCGGCGTCCGCGGCGGCCCGCAGCCGCGCGAGCGTGGTCACCGTGCCCGCGCCCACCTGGTGCCCGGCCGCCCGCCCGGCCTCGACCGCGGCGGCCAGCGCCTCGACCGCCCGCGCGTTCTGCACCGGCACCTCGACGCAGCCGATCCCCAGGTCCCAGGCGGCGCGGGCCAGTTCGACCGTCCGCTCGGTGTCGAAGCCCCGCAGGATCGCCATGACGTTCGTTCCGGTGAAGGTGTCGGTGAACCAGTCGCTCATGGTCGGTGCCCCAGCTCCTTGGAGATCGAGTCGGCGGTGCCCAGCAGGGCGGGCACCAGGTCCCGCAGTGCGGTCAGGTCGGCGCGGGCCTTCAGCGCGGTGACCGAGACGGCGGCGACGGTCTGCCCGCTCGCGTCCCGCACGGGCGCGGCGACGCAGTTGACGTAGTCCTCGAACTCGCCGTCGTCCACGGCGTATCCGCGCTCCCGGGTGGCCCCGAGTTCGGCCAGGAAGGCGTCGCGCGTGGTCAGGGTGGTGGCGGTGTGCCGGTCGAAGGCGTGTCCCGCGAGCAGGCGTGCCACGCGCTCGGCCGGCAGCCGGGCCAGGATCGCCTTGCCGACCCCGGCGGTGTGCAGGCTGACCGGCGCGCCGATCCGGGAGTACATCCGCACCGTCCCGATGCCGTCGATCTTGTCGGCGTACACGATGCGGTCCGCGGTCAGCTCCGCGAGGTGGACGGTGTGACCGCACCTCTCGGCCAGCGCCTCCAGATACGGCCGGGCCACGCTGACCAGGTCGAACTGCTCCAGCGCCAGCTGGGCGAGCCCGGCCAGCCGGAACCCCACGCCGTAGCGGCCGTCCGCGTGGTGGCGGGCGAGGCCGCCCTCGGTGAGGGTCTGGAGGAGGCGCAGCGCGGTGGAGCGGTGCACGCCGAGGTGCTCGCCCACCTCGGCGGCGGTGCGCGGGCGGCGGCTGACGAACTCCAGGATCTCGATGGCCCGCGCGACGGTCTGCGACATGGCTCAGCCCTGCCGTTCGGGAACGAAGTCGACGGTGCTGGACAGGGCGCGGGCCGCCAGCCGGTGCCCGGCGCCCAGGCACTCCGCGGCGTCCAGCCCACGCAGCACCCCGGACAGGTATCCGGCGGCGAAGGCGTCCCCGGCCCCCACCACCTCGACCACCTCCACCCGCGGGGAGGGCACGAAGGTGGCGGACGAGCCGAGGAACCCGGTGGCGCCCACCGCGCCGTCCTTGACCACCAGCCGCTCCGGACCGTCGATCAGCTTCCGCACCGCCCGCGGGGTCGCCGTCCCCCACAGCGCCTGGGCCTCGTCCTGCCCGACGAGGACGATGTCGGCCAGGCGCGCCAGCCGGGCGAGCACCGGGCCGGCGTCGGCCGCGTCCCACAGCCCGGGCCGGTGGTTGACGTCGAAGGAGACCAGCCGCCCGGCGGTGCGGGGGGCGGCCAGCGCCGTCTCCACCAACTCCCGGCAGGACGCGGACAGCGCGGGGGTGATGCCGGTCAGGTGCAGCAGCCGCACCCGGTCCAGCGGCAGCGCCGCCAGGTCGGCGGGCGTCATCCGGGACGCGGCCGAACCGGAGCGGTAGTAGTGGACCCGGGTGCCGTCCGGCCCGGGGTCCTTGAAGTACACGCCGGTGGGCGCCGCCGGGTCGGTGGCCACCCAGCGGACGTCCACGCCGTGCCCGGCGATGGCGCGCACGGTCCGCCGCCCGAGCGGATCGTCGCCGACCCGGCTCGCCCAGGCCGTGCGGTGGCCGAGTTCCCGCAGGTACAGGGCGACGGTCGACTCGGCGCCGCCGATGTCGAGCCGGAAGAGCTCCGCCTCGCTCAGCGGGGCGGTGACCACCGGGGTGACCAGGGCCATCGTCTCGCCGACGCAGAGCACTTCGGGATCGTCCACCGGGGTCGCCTCTCGCCGTCCGCCTCTTCGGCGCTCTCTTCAGCGCTCTCTTCAGCGT
>JBEHXI010000314.1:0-7601 GCA_048498775.1 Actinomycetota bacterium
TCTTGTGAAGCGGGGGTCGTCGGTTCGAACCCGACAGGGGGCTTCATGGTCAACCCCAGGTCAAGCCTTTGACCTGGGGTTTCTTTGTTGTGGTGGCCTTGCGATCGGGTAAATTGGACGCTTGCGCGCTGTGCATCACGTTGCGTAGGTCGGGGGTTTCGCTTCTGTGGTGAAGCCGTACCCTCAGAGCTCTGACCTGGCCATTCCTTGACAGTCGCGGTTCCGGACCGCCCTCGTTGCGGGGCTCCGGTGGACGAGCGGTGGACGGCGCTGCACGGGCGCTGCGGGCGGCGGTCCGCCTGGCCCACGAAGGGCCACCTGTTCGGCGTGGCCGCGGCTGTGCGGATCCAATAGACCGGGCACGGACGCCATCGACCGATTCGGAACGGCTGTCACAACTGGCCGATGCGCTCGGGGCGATCTACAACCAGTAGGCCGGAAGGCATGATGCCCCGCCCCCCAGCCCGAAAACGAGCATTCCTTGCCCGACGAGAAGAACCCTGCCGGCGTGCATGCCACGGCCATGGCGCCGGTCGCACAGATCTTCGGCGCAACCCACCGGGACCCTGGTGGCCCGCTGGTATCGACCTCTTGCATTTCCTTTGGTGTCCCAACGAACACTGGGATCCGCCGGTCCAGCAGGCCGACGCAGGCCCTGTGCCTGAGGTGCGATGGTGTCGGGCCGCTGACGTGATTGGTGCCGCGGCCCCTCATGGGGACGCAGGGTCCTGGGGATGGTTGGTAACCGGTGAGTCGACGCCGGTCTCCGCCCCGCGCTTCGGCCCGCTCTGCCCGGCCGCGCGACGCAAGCTGGATCAGTACTTCCATGCGAGAGGTGCCAGTGCCAGCAGCGCCATGCAGCTGACCGCGACCACCACGGCGCCCAGCACATCGGTACGTGTCCCGGCCGTCGGTGCGGGCGCCAGCCAGAACCGCAGGAGCCGGTTGACCAGTGGCATCAGGGCCCAGCTCAGGAGGGCGACGCTGACGATGTTGCTGATGAAGAGCATTGCGAATATGGGGAGTCCGGCGGCCATAAGCCAGTTGTTCACCGTCCGCGACAGTAGGACTACGGTTGGATAGATGGCCAGGAACACGGCCATGGCCTGTTTCCAGTTGGGTGGGACGGCCCCCTTTTCGGTGTCGCCTTCGACACCGAACCATCCGCTGAAGGCCGAGCCGACCCGGCGCACCTCGTAGGAGCCGACCGCGTCGTGTCCCTCGTCGAGTAGCTTCCTACGCGCCTCGGAGCCGAGCCAGTTCTCGAGGTTTTCCCGAGTGTCGAACCGGAAGACGACAACCCAGTTCTCCTCGATCCCCGGTACCGGCCTGAAGAGTTCGAGCCCCAAGAATCCCGGAAACTTCGCCTGAACCTTCTCCAGTTTGTGTTGCCACTGAAGGTAGTCGGCCTCGCGGTCGGGGGTGATGTGGTGGGAGACGACCACCGTAACGCCTTTCTGTACCGGTGGTTCGCCGACCAACACCTCCTGGGTTTCCGGCCCCTCGAACAAGGAGCGACCCTCCTCCAGCAGCCCTTGGCGTTCGGCGGAGTTCAGCCACGTGGTGAGCTGGCCAGTATGCGCGAAACGGTAAGTGACGATCCATTCACCCTTCGCACCCTCGCTGGGCGGGTAGACCTCTTGGCCGTCGAAGCCGGGAAAGTCCCTCGCCAGCGCGGTGAGCCTGTCCTGCCAACGCTGGTAATCGCTCTCGCGGCCCGTTCGCACCTTCTGTGTAAGGACCACGGTGGCACTCTCACGCCCACCGGTTGCCATGGTCTTCACATCAACTAGGCTAGCAATCGGTGACAAAGACGGCAAAAGGTGACTCTCGTCCGGCGAGTGAGCCGTCTCGGAGGTCATCTCGGGTGCGCTGCCGCTGGTGTGCAACGCCGCTTTGCCCTTCCGGGTGCGACGACGAAAACTCCTTGGCGCGAAGGAGAACTGATGGGTGACACAGCTCTGGCGTCGGGAGCGTTGCGCCGGGCCGGCGGCGAGCCTGACGCCTACAGGATGGAGTTGGGGCTTCTTAACAAGGGCGAACTCGAACTGACCTCGTGGCAGTCGACGATCACGATGCCTGAGGATGCGAGTGTGTTCGCCCTTGAGGGCGCGGCCGTAGCCCGCGTCCCCGGGACGCAGGTCTACACAGTGCGGCCGGAGCCGAGCACGCCGCTCGCGCCGTCCAAGCGTCAGACGACGGCCGTGGAGGTGCGCGGCACCACGCACGCTCCCACAGCCGCTCGGTTCACTGCCAAGGCCGCCGACGGCAGCAGGGTCCAGGCGCCGTTGGCGCTGATGGCGGCCGTGGTGGACGGCGAGAGCCGCGAGGCCGACGAAAGCACCTGGCCGGGCTCCACCACCATCGACAGGGACACGTCCAGGGCCGAAACGGAGGCCGACACGGGCACAGTCGGGGCCGGGGGCGGCGCGGGGGGCGGCGGTGGTGGCGGCGCGACGACGAAGTTCCGCGTGAGCTTCGAGTGGGAGAACGACTCCGGAGGTGGCGGCGGCGCGGGCGGCGGTATGAACCAGGGGTCAAGTGGCGCCGCCGCCGGGCAGTACGGGGCCGGGGCCGACCAGCAGGTCCAGGGAAACCAGGGTGCCCTTGGGGCTGGCGGCCAGTCACCCGCGGACTGGCAGAAGTATCAGCAGAAATACCAGCAGAGCAGTCAGCAGACGAACTCGCTCGACGAGCAAATCAAGGAGCTCAGCGAACGGGTGGCGAAACTGGAAGGCGGAAATCCATGACTCCATCGAGCGACTGGACGCAGTGGGCAGGAGGCGCCACGCCGTCGGCCCCCGGCGCCTCTCCGGCTGGATCCGGCGGCACCTCTCCGGCGGAATCCGCAGGCGACTGGACGAAGTGGGCCGGCGGTGGGGGAAAGCCGCCCACTCCGGCCGGCGCCAGCCCCTTCCCGTATTCGGTGCGCTGCCCCATCGGCTCCGACTCCTCGGCCGTGCGGGTGACCCTGCCGGCCGAGGCCGGTCAGGGGGCGACGTTCCTCACGGACGTGGGTGTGGAGGGCTCCGCCGATGGCGTACTCCCCAACTGCCGCGGCTACGAAGTGCTGGACCCCGCCACGGTGCTGGTCCACCTGACCGGCGGCGGTGATGTCGTCACCGGTCCGGACTACGAGCCGGCCCCGTATCCCGGCGGCAAGAAGAAGGCTGTCCCGCCGCCTGAGGGGCAGCCGTTCGTCACTGTGCTGGTGGTGCCGCCCCCGTTCGAGTACTAGTGAAGCGCCCATGGGCCTGGGCTGCCTGTGGGAACAGCGCGGAGTGCAGAGGATCCGCGGCGGGGTCGGACTCCGCTCCCGTATGTTCGGTGTGCTCGCTGGCCTGCATGGAGCGGCCACATGACATTGCCCCTGTAAGACGATCCGTCATACGCCGCTGCCGCTATGGCTGAAGCCATCACCATACGTAGTGATGCGGAGACGGAACACGCCCTGAGGTCCTCACCCAGGCGGCTTGTCGCGTTCGGCTGCGATCCGGCAGGCGGTCCTCGAGTGCGATGCGCAAACCTCTCCGCGCGACCGGGCGAACTGGGACCGGCTGCTCCCACTCTCGAGACCGTGCCCTGGCCAACGCAACTGAGCGAGTCGGGTGTGCCCTGTTCTCGGGCAGGTGCAGCCCTCGCTGCGAGCGCGTGCATGGGGAAGAGAGTTGGGTCAACGGCCGCCATTTCAGGATTACTTGACGTCAGTGACGGCACGGTGTCTGATTTCTCCGCTCATCACATCGCTCTAGGGTGGAATCAATGCACGGCGGTCTCGCGGTCAACCTCGCGACTCAGACACAGAGCTCCCCACCCGCGGGCGGGCTCGCCGCGATGGGTGCGTTCTTCGTTCTCGCGGGCTACTACCTCCTTGTCATGGCTCGGCGGTGGAAGAAGCTGGATGCCGAGCCGCGCCTCGGCCGCCTTGTGGCCGGGCCGCGCCTCGCGGCTACCCGGACGGCCTATCTGGTCGTGGGCTGGGGCTTCGTAGCGTTCGGGGCCTTCGTGTTGTTGGCGGCCATCGGCGTGGCCACCGCCGGCAATACCGGCTGACACAGGCGACGCGCCCCTGCTGTCACTTCCCGTGAACATTCGCGAGTCCGGCGCCTGCCAAGTATTGCCGGAACCCACCGGCACATCCTGCCGGCGAGAGTGAACGACGTCAGGCAGCCACCGTGGGGTCGGGCACAGGGTGCTTCGGATGGACGTGGGTGGTCAGCGGCCGAGGAGTGGGTATCTGTGCGGCCCGGCTGCCCAGCGGCGTCACCACCGCGAAGGCGGTAGCCGGGCCCGGAAGAGTCAGTCGGAGGGCGTCTCCCTAGGGCCGTTCAGGAGGTCCGCGGCGAAGGCGGCCGAGGCGGTCTCGCTGGTTGGCGCGGTTTCCAGGCCGGGCGTGGCGAGCAGCTCGGCGATGCAGCGCGTGCTGCCGCCGACATAGGTGCTGTGCAGGTCGGTGTCGCTGCCGACGCACCAGGCGCGGTCATCGGGCCACCACAGATCGGGCAGTTCGTCGTCCCCGGGGGTCGTGATGTCGGCGAGCCGCCCGCTGAGCAGGATCTCGTCACGGCCGGGCGTGCTGAAGGTGGGCGAGGAGGAGAGCGCGCGGGGGAGGCCGCCGTAACCGTGCCACAGGCCGAACCAGCACCGGTCGGGGGTGCGGGTGTGCCGGGTGAGGACGCCGGCGAGCAGGCGCGCCACGTCGGGCGGTGTCGGGCCCTGCTGCGGCGGGCAGTCCCACAGGCCGGGCTGCTCGTCGGCACCGGTGAGGTGGGGCCACTGCATGCCGGGATGGACGAGCCTGCCGTTGGCCTCGGCGATCAGTGACCAGCGCACGGGGGCGTCGTCCAGCCGGGCCGGGTGGAAGATCCGCGCGTAGGCGGGGAAGCCGGGCGCGCAGACGGCGGCGACCGTGTCGAAGGTTTCCGCGGGGCGGTCCAGCCACCGCGCGGGGGAGAGGTCCCGGTGGATCCGCAGCCCGCGGTAGTGGTCCGGAGTGCTCATGCCGCCAGCCTCGCAGGCGGCCCGGAGCAGGCCGCCGGCGGGGCGATCCCGCCGATACTTGTCCCATGAGCCGTGACGAGCCGCGAGGGTCCGAGGAGATCCCGCTTCCGGCGGGGCGGATGACGCGGGGCGTCACCCGGCGTGGCGGGCAGGTCCTGCGGCCGATGGGCCCCTGGTCCGCGTCCGTGCACGAGTACCTCCGGCACCTGGAGTCCGCCGGGTTCGCCGGGGCGCCGCGCTTCCTCGGAACCGAGGGCAGGCGCGAGGTCCTCACCTTCGTCGAGGGGGACGTGGCCGTGGATCCCGCCTGGCAGCCCGGCCATGGGCACCGGTTGCCGCCCTACGCCCGCTCCGAGGCGGCCCTGGTCGCCGCCGGCGGACTCGTGCGGCAGCTTCACGAGGCGGCCCGGGGCTACGCGCCCACCCGGACGGAGTACCGCTTCCATCCGCACCCGCCGCGGGCCGGGGAGATCGTCTCGCATGGCGACCTCGGCCCGTGGAACACCGTCTACCGGGACGGCGTGCCGGTGGCGTTCATCGACTGGGACGCTGCCGCCCCGGTCGAGCCTGTCGTCGAACTCGCCGCCGCGGCCTGGGCGTTCGTGCCGCTCGCCCCGCCCGAGCAGCTGCGGGAGGCCGGGTTCGACCCCGTACCGGAGCTGCCCGCGCGGCTGCGGCTGTTCGTGGACGCCTATGGCCTGGCCGACCGGCGGGCGGTGCTGCCGGCGCTGCGACGCTGCCGGCTGCTCGGCGCCGCACGTGTCCGGTACTGGCCGCTCACCGCGGCGCAGGCGGCCGACGCCCTCGAGATGTGCGCCCGGGAGCTGCGGTGGCTGGAGGCCGTCACCCCGGAACTCGCGAGCGAGTTGTAGAGCGCGACGGTGTCAGGAGACCGTCGCCGGGGCGTCCCGCAGGGTGACGTTGGCGTGGCTCTCCTGGAAGCTCTGCTCCGAGACGAGGGTCAGCCGGGCTGTGGACTGGAACTCCGGCAGGGTCCTGGACCCGCAGGAGACCATCGTGGTCCTGAGCTTGGCGACGGTCAGGGCGAGCCCCTCGGTGAGGTCGCCCGCGTAGGGGACGTAGCCGTCCACGCCTTCCTCGAAGACCAGCCCCTGGCCTCCCTGGCCGTAGCGCTGCCAGTTGCGGGCCCGGTTCGAGCCCTCGCCCCAGTACTCCTTCACGAAGCCGTCGCGGGTGGGCAGCTTCGCGCCGGCCGCCTGGTCGAAGCGCGCGAAGTACCGCCCCATCATGACGAAGTCGGCTCCCATCGCCAGCGCCAGTGCCACGTGGTAGTCGTGCACCAAACCGCCGTCGGAGCAGATCGGCACGTACTCGCCGGTGCGTTCGCGGAAGGCGTCCCGGGCCGCCGCGACGTCCAGCACGGCGCTGGCCTGGCCGCGGCCGATGCCCTTCTGGTCGCGGGTGATGCAGATGGAGCCACCGCCGACCCCGACCTTGACGAAGTCGGCACCGGCCTCGGCGAGGAAGGTGAACGCCTCGCCGTCGACGACGTTGCCGCCGCCGGTGGGGATCTCCGGGTAGTGCTTCTTCACCCAGGTCAGGGCCTGTGCCTGCCAGTCGCTGTAGCCGTCGGACGAATCGAAGCACAGCGCGTCCGCGCCCGCCTCCAGCAGGGCCGGGACGCGTTCCCGGTAGTCGTGGGTGTTGATGCCCGCGCCCACGCGCAGGCGCTTGGCGGCGTCGACGAGCTGGTTCGGGAAGCGCTTGTTGTCCGTGTAGTCGGAGCGGAACACCAGGTGCTGCAGGTGGCCCTCCGCATCCAGCACCGGGAGGCAGTCCAGCCGTTCGTCCCACAGCCGCGCGTTGGCCTCGGAGAGGGTGATGTCCGGCCCGGCGTGGCGCAGGTCGGCGACGGCGGTCATCCGCCCGCTGACCGGCCCGTCCAGGTCATGACGGTCCGGGTGGAAGTCACGGGACGTCACCAGGCCGAGCAGGCGGCCGGTGGCGGTCCCGTCGTCGGTGACCGCGGCCGTGCTGTGGCCGGTGCGGCGCATGACGTCGGCCAGCAGCCGCAGACTGTCGTCAGGGCGGACGTTGGTGTCGCTGGTGACGAATCCGGCCTTGAAGTTCTTCACCTGGCGGACCGCCGCGGCCTGGTCCGCGATCGGCTGGTTGTGGTGCAGGAAGCTGAGACCGCCGTTGCGCGCGAGGGCGATCGCCAGCTCGGGCGTGCCGACGGCCTGCATGATCGCCGACGTGAACGGGGACCGCAGTTCGATCGCCGGCGCCTCGCCCGCGGTGTGCCGCACCAGGGGCGTGCGCAGGTCGACCGTCTCGGCCGAGCAGTCGGTCCGGGTCCGGTTCGGCAGGAGCAGGAACTCGTTGAACGTCCGCGAGACCTCGGCGATGATCTGTGCCACTCGTTCCTCCAGCCCGTCGGCCGGGCCCGACTGCCCCGCCGTGAGGATCGCCCCCGTGTCCCAGGGCCCGGGCAGGCAGAGATCGGCACGGCGGCCGTGGAGGTGCCACCGGCCGCGGCAGAGCCCTGACCGGCCCGTGAGTGGAACGGGTGCGGTCGTGACCCGGCAGCCTATCGATCAACCCGGCCGCCGCACGAATCCCGGTCCCACGTCGTCCCG
>JBEHXI010000315.1:0-7481 GCA_048498775.1 Actinomycetota bacterium
GTCCGGTGGCTATCTCGACTTCCACAAGCTGATGCCGACCTTTGTCTATCCGGAAAAGCTCGGGGTCGACCTTGCCGCGGTGATCAAGCGTTCGGTGACGACAGCACTGGTGACCGCCGAGAGCCACATCAGAACGCCCGAGAATGGCGAGACCGTGCTTGGCGAAGGCGCGGCCGATCTCGTTTCGATCGTGCGTGGCCAGATCGCCGATCCGTATCTTGCCCGCAAAGCGTCGGAGGATCGCGCCGACGACATCCGCGGGTGCATATCCTGCAACCAGATGTGCTGGGGGCGACGATCGCGAGACTATTGGATCAGCTGTCTTATCAACCCATCCGCCGGCCGCGAACATCAATGGGGCGGCGACCGCTTCACGCCAGCATCGACCCCCAAACGTGTTCTCGTCGTGGGTGCCGGCCCCGCCGGACTGGAGGCGGCCCGGGCAGCGGCGGAGCGCGGCCATCGCGTGATACTGGCGGAAGCCGCGAGCAGGATCGGTGGCAACTTTCTTCTCGCGGGCCTTCATCCACCGGATTCCGGGCCCGAGGTGTTCACCGCTCCGCGCCGGGACCCCGCGCGGCGACCGGTGGTCAGCGGACCGGTTGCCGGGCGCGGGGGCCGCCGGCGGCGATCAGGCGGGAGGTGCCGGGGGTGCCGCGGTCCAGGCGGCCGGCGAGGACGGCGATCAGCAGGCCGGTCAGGGCGAGCGCGGCGGCCACCCAGGCGGGCGAGGTCCAGCCCCAGCCGGAGGCGATGGCCAGTCCGCCGGCCCAGGCGCCCCCCGCGTTGGCGAGGTTGAACGCGGCCTGGTTGGAGGCGGAGGCCAGGGTGGGCGCGTGGCGGGCCCTGTTCATCACCATCATCTGCAGCGGGGTGGTGGTGGCGAAGCCGACCAGGCCGAGCAGGACGACGGCGGCCAGCGCGGTGGCCCGGTCCTGGGCGGCGAACGGGAAGACGGCCAGCACGGCGGCGAGGCCGGCCAGGGCCGTGTAGAGGGTGGGCCGCGGGGCGCGGTCGGTCAGCGGTCCGGCGACCAGCGCGCCGAGGGTCATCCCGACACCGAACAGCGCGAGGACGACGGTGACCATCGACGCGGACAGGCCGGTCACCCGGGTCAGCATCGAGGCCAGGTAGCTGTAGACGGCGAAGACCCCGGCGAAGCCGAACACCGTGGTGAGCAGCCCGAGTTGGACCTGGCGGTCGCGCAGCGCGCCGGCCTCCCGGCGCAGTCCGACGCGGGCCTCGGCCGGCAGCTGCGGGACGAGGACGCGGATCGCGGCCATGGCGAGCAGGCCGATCACGGTGACGACGGCGAAGGTGGCGCGCCAGCCGAGGTGCTGGCCGAGCAGCGTGGCGGCGGGCACGCCCAGGATGTTGGCGATGGTCAGGCCGAGGAACATGGTGGCGATCGCGCGGGCCTCGCGCCGTTCACCGGCCAGGCGGGCGGCGACGACCGACGCGACGCCGAAGAACGCGCCGTGCGGCAGTCCGGCGAGGAAGCGGGCGGCCAGCAGCGTGGCGAAGCCGGGCGCCAGCGCGGAGGCCAGGTTGCCGAGGGTGAACAGGCCCATCAGGGCGATCAGCATCCGGCGGCGCGGCAGCCGGGAGCCGAGGGCGGTCAGCAGGGGCGCGCCGGCGACCACTCCGATGGCGTAGGCGGAGACCAGCCAGCCGGCGGTGGGTATCGGGACGGCCAGGTCGGTCGCGACGTTGGGCAGCAGGCCCATCATCACGAACTCGGTGGTGCCGATACCGAAGGCGCTCACTGCGAGGGCGAGCAGGGCCAGAGGCATGGAGGGTTACCTTCCGGAGGTTGGGGGCGCATCTGGGCGTACGGTCCCTATTATGTTCTACTCCGGAACAAAGTCTGACCCACGCATGATTCCAGCAGGTGAACGCCGTGCTACGGCAACGGGAAAGCCGGCCCCGGGGTCAGGACAGGCGCAGGGTGGCGGCGACCGGCAGGTGGTCGCTGCCGTCGGCGGGCAGCACCCAGGAGCTGACCGGCGTGACCCCGCGAACCATGATCTGGTCGATCCGCGCCATCGGGAACGTCGCGGGCCAGCTGAAGCCGAACCCGTCGCCCGCCGCCCCCTGGGCCGACCGCAGCTGCGCGGTGACCGGCGCCAGGCTGCGGTCGTTCATGGTGCCGTTGAGGTCCCCGAGCAGCAGCACCCGCGGCAGCGGCTCGGCGGCGATGGTGTCACCCAGGGCGGTGGCGCTGACGTCGCGCTGGTCGGCGGTGAATCCGCCGTGCAGTTGCACCCGCACCGAGGGCATGTGGGCGACGTAGACGGCCAGCCGGCCGTGCGGGGTGGCGACGTCGGTGCGCAGGGCGCGCGTCCAGCCGAGCTTGATGTCCACCGGCCTGGTCCCGCTGAGGGGGTACCGGCTCCACAGGGCCACGGTGCCCTCGACCGCCCGGTAGGGGTACGCGGCGGCCAGTCCGCGCTCGTAGACCGGCAGGGCGGCGGGGCTGAGCTCCTCCAGGGCCACCAGGTCGCTGCCGTCGTGCGCGATCGCCCGGGCGGTGGCGGCCGGATCGGCGTTGCCCGCGTCGACGTTGTGGGTCAGGACGGTCAGCTCACCGGGCGCCGGTGCGGCGGACTTGGCGCCGAGCAGCGAGCCGAACAGGGACAGCCACACGGCGACCGGCACCACCAGCGCGACCAGGGCCGTCGCCGAGCGCCGCAGCAGCGCGAGGATCAGCAGCACCGGGACGGCGAGCCCCACCCAGGGCAGGAAGGTCTCCAGCAGACTGCCGAGGTTGCCCACCGCGTTGGGCACCTGGCGGTGCAGCAGCATCAGCAGCCCGGCCGCCACCGCCAGGGCCGCGAGCACCCAGCCGCGCCGCCAGGTGCGTCCGTCGCGCCAGCGGCTGCCCGCCCGGCCGCCGTCATCACCATCGTCCTCGTATGCCGTGCCGTACCGTCCGGTCGTGGTGTGCGCCTGAGCCATCCGTCGTCCTCGCTGGTCCACCGTACGTTCCTGCCACCCGGAGGGACGGACCCTGCCCGGGGCGGGTTGCGCCTGTGACAAGACGCTCATATTCGGTCCGGTGCGCGCGCATCCCGCGTCTGGCCGCGTACCCCCTCAAGCAGCAGGTCCACGACGTGTTCCGGCCGGGCCGCCGCGCCCGCGGGCTCACCCTCCTGGAGCAGGGCGCTCATCAGCACCGGGCCGGCGAACAGGTCGGCCAGCAGGGCCGGTTCGGCGTCCGAGCGTATCTCCCCGGTGGCCATCCCGCGCCGCAGCACCGCGCACAACGCCTCGCGACGGCTCCTTATCACCGTCTCCTGGTAGGCGTCCCACAGGCGCGGTTGGCTCTGGAACCGGGCCAGCATCCCGCGCATCAGCGCGCCGGAGCGCCTGCCGGTGCCGCGGCGGCGCAGGAACTCCAGCAGCGCCACCAGGTCGTCGCGCACCGACACGCCCGCGGGTTCGGGCAGCGGCTCGTCGAGCGCGCGCATCACGTCCAGCAGCAGGGCGTCCCGGTTGGGCCAGCGGCGGTAGACGGTCGCCTTGCCGACCCCGGCGGTGCGGGCGACGCGTTCCATCGACAGCTCGCCGGCCGGCACCCCCTCCTCCAGCAGCCGCAGCACCGCCTCCACTATGGCGGCGTCGGCCCGGGCGCTGCGCGGGCGGCCGCGTCCGGCCCCGGCGGTCACCGGCCGCTCCCTGCGCCGGCCGCCTCGGGCTCCGCGGCGGGCCGGTGCGCCGCCGCGCGGGCCGGCAGGAAGACGGCCGCGACGGCGGCGCCGAGCAGGCACATGAGCGCGGCGCCGGCCGCGGTGGCGTGCATGGCCTGGATGAACGCGTCGTCGGCGGGCTGCACCAGCGCCTGCCCCGCGCGGCCCATCCGGCCGGCGGCGGCCAGCGTGGCCTCGATGGACTCCCCCGCGCCGCGGCGGGCCTGTTCGGTCAGGCCCGGGACTGCAGCGAGCCGCCCGGCGACCCGGTCGCGGTAGACGGTGGACAGCAGCGAGCCCAGCACCGCCACCCCCATGGCCCCGCCGACCTGCCGGAAGGTGTTGGTCACCGCGGAGGCCGATCCGGCCCGCTCGCGCGGCAGCGACGACATGATCATGACGGTGGCCGGCGGCATCACATGCGCCATGGCGGTGCCCATCACGAAGAAGTCCACCTCCAGCACCCACAGCGGAGTGTGCTGCCCGAGCCCCAGGAAGCCGCCGAACGCGACGGCCACCAGCAGCAGCCCGCCGGTGCACACCGCGCGCGCCCCGAAGCGCCGCACCACCAGCCGGGCCCGCGGCGCGAAGATCATCTGGGCGACGGCCAGCGGGAGCAGCAGCAGACCGGACTGGAGCGGGGAGTAGCCGCGCACGCTCTGGATGTAGAAGACGAAGAAGAACGTCACGCCCAGCAGCGCGAAGAACGCCAGCCCGATGGCGGCCACCGAGGCGGCGAAGCGGCGGTCGGAGAAGTACGCCATGTCGAAGGCGGGGTGGTCGCTGCGCCGCTCGTGCACGACGAACGCGGCCAGCACCGCCAGGCCCGCGGCGGCCGGCCCCCAGGACCGTACGGTGGTGAAGTCCGCGAGCTGGCCGCCCTTGATGATGCCGTAGACCAGCAGCACCAGGCCGGCCATGGACAGCAGCACGCCCGGCGGGTCCAGGCGGCCCGGCGCGGGGTCCTTGGAGTCCGGCACCAGCAGGCCCATGGTGACCAGCGCGGTCACCACGATGGGCACGTTGACCAGGAAGACCGAGCCCCACCAGAAGCGCGCCAGCAGCAGGCCGCCGATGATCGGCCCGAGCGCCACCGCGAAGCCGACGGCGCCCGTCCACACCCCGATCGCCTTGGGCTGCTCGTCCCGCTCGAAGACGTTCATGATGATCGCCAGGGTGCACGGCAGGACCATCGCCGCACCGCACCCCATCACCGCGCGGAACGCGACGAGTTGCCCGGAGGAGCCGGCGAACGCCGACAGCACCGAGCCCGCCCCGAACACGGCCATCCCGCTGAGCAGGACCTTCTTGCGGCCCAGCCGGTCACCGAGCAGCCCGGCGGTGAACAGCAGCCCGGCGAAGACCAGGGTGTAGGCGTTGATCGCCCACTCCAGCCGGCTCTGGCCGGCGCCCAGGCCGGTGGGCGCGGGCTGGGCGATCGTCTTGATCGCGACGTTGAGGATCGAGTTGTCCAGCACGACCACGAGCACGCTGAACAGCAGGACGGACAGGATCAGCCAGCGGCGGCGGTGGATGGCGCCGGCGGGGGGCGGGGGCTCGGACATGGCCTCAGGCTAGCCGTTACGATACGGACCCGTCTCGTTTCGTAACGCCGTTCGGGAGGCCGGGACCGCATGCCACGGGGTTTCGGTCGGGCCGCGGTCGTGTCAGCATGGAAGCCGATCCGGGGACGCCGTCAGGGCGCCTCGAGACGACGAACAGGAGCGTTGCGATGACGCACGTTTCGGCTGCCCACGAGCAGACCGCGGCCAAGGCACCCGCCGACAAGGCGCTCTACGGGGGCAAGGGCACCCGCCGCATCACCGTCCGGGACATCGCCGCCGCCAAGGAGCGCGGCGAGAAGTGGCCCATGCTCACCGCCTACGACGCCATGACCGCCTCGGTCTTCGACGAGGCCGGCATCCCGGTGCTGCTGGTCGGCGACTCGATGGGCAACTGCCATCTGGGCTACGAGAGCACCGTCCCGGTCACCCTCGACGAGATGGCCGTGCTCTCCGCCGCCGTGGTACGCGGCACCCGCCGCGCGCTGGTCGTCGCCGACCTGACCTTCGGCTCGTACCAGGAGGGCCCCACCCAGGCGCTGCGCAGCGCCACCCGGCTGGTCAAGGAGGCCGGGGTCGGCGCGGTGAAGCTGGAGGGCGGCGAGCGCTCGGCGCACCAGATCGAGCTGCTGGTCTCCTCCGGCATCCCGGTGATGGCCCACATCGGCCTGACCCCGCAGTCCGTCAACGCCTTCGGCGGCTACCCCGTGCAGGGCCGCGGCGAGGAGGCGGCCCAGCAGCTGCTGCGGGACGCCAAGGCGGTGCAGGACGCGGGCGCCTTCGCCGTCGTCCTGGAGCTGGTGCCGGCCGAGCTGGCCGCCGAGGTCACCACCATGCTGCACATCCCCACCGTGGGCATCGGCGCGGGCCCCGAGTGCGACGCGCAGGTGCTGGTCTGGACGGACATGGCCGGCATGACCGACGGCCGCGTGCCGCGGTTCGTCAAGCAGTACGCGCGGCTGCGTGAGGCGCTCGGCGGCGCCGCGAAGGCGTTCGCCGAGGACGTGGTCGGCGGCGCCTACCCGGCCGCCGAGCACAGCTTCCACTGACGGCCCCTTTCGTGTGCGGGCCCGGCTCCGGCCGGGCCCGCACACGTGTCCCCGGCGAGTTTCGCGTCCGGATGAGTGAATCGGCGCCACCCGCCGTATCTACGAGTGCGCCTCCCGCCGGACGCCCGGTGGGAGGAGGTCACTCCTGAACCGGCCAGCCGTTCGATTCGACCTGGGAGCGCTCGTGCGCGACGATTCCAGTGTGGCCGAACACCGCCCTCCGGGCTTCGGTCCGGAAGAAGAGCTCATGCGGGCGCTCTACCGCGAACACGCAGGTCCCCTGTTCGCGTATGTTCTGCGCCTGGTCGGTGGGGACCGTTATCTTGCCGAGGATGTCGTCCAGGAGACGCTGCTCCGCGCCTGGCGCAACGCCGCCCACCTGGACCCGGAATCCCGGCCGCTGCGCCCATGGCTGGTGACGGTGGCGCGGCGGGTCGTCATAGACGGCCACCGCAGCCGCCTGTCGCGTCCCGCCGAGTCCGGTCCCGCGGTGCTGGACCAGTTGCCGGCCGAGGACGACCTGGACCGCGCCCTGCGCCTGATGACGATCCACGACGCCCTCGACGACCTCAGCGAGGCACACCGCGAGGTCCTGGTCGAGACGTACTTCAAGGGCTGCACCGCCAACGAGGCGGCGGCCGAGCTGGGCATCCCGCCGGGCACCGTGCGGTCCCGCATCTTCTACGCTCTCCGCAGCCTGCGGATCGCGCTGGAGGAACGGGGGGTGACACCCTGAGCGTGTACGACCCCCGGGAACCGCATGTGGACGTCGGCGCCTACGTGCTGGGCGTGCTGGACGACGCGGACATGGACCGGTTCGAGCGGCACCTCGCGGCCTGTGCGACGTGCTCGCGGCAGCTCGACGAGCTGGGGGTGATCGGGCCCATCCTGGCGGAGCTGCGGCAGGCCGGCGCTCCGGGGCTGCGGGACGGCCCGATGCTGGACCGGCTCCTCGGCCAGGTGGCCGCCGAGCGCCGCACCCGCCACCGCCGCCGGGTACTGGTCTCGGTCGCCGCCGCCGTCCTGGTCGTCGCGGGCCCGGTGGCCGCCGTGGTCGCCACCGAGGAACTGCGCCCGCCGGTGGTGCAGTCGGCGGGCAGCGAGCGCACCGCCACCGACCCGGCCAGCGGGGTGCGGGCCACCGTGCGGATGACGACCAGGCCGTGGGGCACCGAGGTCGG
>JBEHXI010000316.1:0-7461 GCA_048498775.1 Actinomycetota bacterium
GTCGGTGCAACCATTACAACCACGCCATCCGGAAAGCCGCCATAGCCCGCTTCCGAATTACCCCGTACGGAGCAGCGCCCAATTTCTGTTAATCACTGACGCCGCGAAATGTCCAGCACCCCCACGTACCACCCGGTGACCAGCAACTACTCGGCCCGTCACCGCTCACTCCGGCCTGCGCCCCGGTGCGCCCACACCGCATTCTCCGGAATGTCGCCGAATCCCCTCACTCCACCCCGGAAAAACCCGCCGACACACTCCATCCGCAGCATTCCCGCAATTCAAGGGAACGGATTTCACACCACCTTTTCCCGCTCGCACATCCCGCACGACCGCACCCGACCGGAGTGCGCCGTGGCGCGCCCACCGCGCAAAAGGTCCGGCCCCTCCCGTACACCACCCGGGAGGGGCCGGACCTTCGAACAGACGCGGTGTCAGTGGTGCCGCAGCGCGTGCGACCGCAGCAGCGCTATCAGCAGGAACACCCCGCAGACCGTGGCCGCCGCGGAGACGGCCGTCACCGTCCCGGCGCCGCCTCCGCCGTCCGCGGCCAGCAGCAGGGCGGACGCGACCACCCAGCCCGCCGCCACCCCGGACAGCGTCCAGGTGGCGAACGACCGCTGGGCCCGGCCGCGGTCCGGGGCGCGCCCGTCGCTGCGCAGCGCCGCCCAGCGTGCGATCTCCTCGCGTTCCTCGGCACGCCTGCTCAGCAGTGCCCAGCCGCTGAGCGCGACCACCGCGGCCGCCCCGGCCCCGGCGAGTGCCGCCAGGACCGGCCAGGCGCCGGTGGCGAACAACGCCACGGCCAGGGCGCCCGCCGTCGCCCACCCTGCGACGGTGGCGGAGGCCGCGATCCGGGTGGAGACGGGACGGTCGGCACCGGCCCGCAGGTCCACGAGCGCCGGCAGGTACCACACGGCGCCGGCGGCGGTCAGGGCTGCCATGCCGAGCCCCAGGATGGTGTGTGACACGGGTTTCCTCCTCAAGCGCGCGGCCGTTCTCCGCGGCGGGTGCCCCGGATGCGGCGGGCCGCACCCGTAAAGGGGCGCTGGGGCCTCAGCGCTCCGCCGCTTCGAGGGCGACGATCTCGGGGTGGTGCAGGTCGAAGGCCGGGGACTCGGAGCGGATCCGCGGCAGGCGGACGAAGTTGTGCCGCGGCGGCGGGCAGGAGGTCGCCCACTCCAGGGAGCGGCCGTAGCCCCAGGGGTCGTCGACCTCGACCTTCGGCGCGTACTTCGCGGTCTTCCAGACGTTGTAGAAGAACGGCAGGATCGACAGGCCGAGGATGAACGAGCCGATGGTGGAGATGGTGTTCAGGGTGGTGAAGCCGTCGGTGGCCAGGTAGTCGGCGTACCGGCGCGGCATGCCCTCCACGCCCAGCCAGTGCTGGATGAGGAAGGTGGTGTGGAAGCCGATGGTGAGGGTCCAGAACGTGATCTTGCCGAGCCGCTCGTCGAGCATCTTGCCGGTGAACTTCGGCCACCAGAAGTGGAAGCCGGCGAACATCGCGTACACCACCGTGCCGAACAGCGTGTAGTGGAAGTGCGCCACCACGAAGTACGAGTCGGAGACGTGGAAGTCCAGCGGCGGGGAGGCGAGCATGACGCCGGTCAGGCCGCCGAAGGTGAACGTGATCAGGAAGCCCATCGCCCACAGCATCGGCGTCTCGAAGCTCAGCGAGCCCTTCCACATGGTGCCGATCCAGTTGAAGAACTTCACACCGGTCGGCACGGCGATCAGGAAGGTCATGAAGGAGAAGAAGGGCAGCAGCACACCGCCGGTGACGTACATGTGGTGGGCCCACACCGACACCGACAGGCCGGCGATGGTGATGGTCGCGCCGATCAGCCCGAGGTAGCCGAACATCGGCTTGCGGGAGAAGACCGGGATGACCTCGCTGATCACGCCGAAGAACGGCAGCGCCAGGATGTAGACCTCGGGGTGGCCGAAGAACCAGAACAGGTGCTGCCACAGCAGCGCGCCGCCGTTGGCCGCGTCGAAGATGTGCGCGCCGAACTTGCGGTCGAACTCGAGGGCGAACAGCGCGGCGGCCAGCACCGGGAAGACCAGCAGGATCAGCACGGCCGTCAGCAGCACGTTCCAGGTGAAGATCGGCATCCGGAACATCGTCATGCCGGGGGCGCGCATGCACAGGATCGTGGTGATGAAGTTGACGGCGCCCAGGATGCTGCCGAAGCCCGACATCGCCACGCCCATGATCCACATGTCGGCGCCGACACCGGGTGAGTGGATGGCGTCCGACAGCGGCGCGTACAGGAACCAGCCGAAGTCGGCGGCGCCCTGCGGGGTGAGGAAGCCGGCCGCCGCGATCAGCGAGCCGAACAGGAACAGCCAGTAGGCCAGCATGTTCAGCCGCGGGAACGCCACGTCGGGGGCGCCGATCTGCAGCGGCATGATCCAGTTGGCGAAGCCGGTGAACAGCGGCATCGCGAACAGCAGCAGCATCACCGAGCCGTGCATGGTGAACGCCTGGTTGAACTGCTCGTTCGTCATGATCTGCAGGCCCGGGCGGGCCAGTTCGGCGCGCATCAGAAGCGCCATCACGCCGCCGATGATGAAGAACGCGAACGAGGAGACCAGGTAGAGCGTGCCGATGGACTTGTGGTCGGTGGTGGTGAGCCACTTCACCACCTTGTTGCCGGCCCGCCTCTCGGCCGGAACGGACGGCGGGGCCGCCGCCTTCTTCCCGTATGTCTCGACGGCAACCACAGGCCGCACCCTTCGAACTCGACGATCACAGAAAAACGTCCGTCGCCGGAAGCGGTCCGTGTCCCCCGATACCGGGACCTGGCTCCCCTTGGCGCGGCTCCATGATCAGGAGAGGGGGGTGCGGCGAGTAGGGCCACCTCTCCCGCCGGAAGGCACCCGAACGTCCCCGAAGGCAGGGCCGAAGGGCCCTTGTCCTGCGGGGTTTCATGTGCGGTGCGGTCAGTCCGCGGGCGGTTCACACCGTTTCACGGCGGTGTGCCCGATACGGCCGTGCGCGCCGGACGACCCCCGCCCGGGGGGCCGTGAACCGCCCGGATAAGGTCGCCGCAGCGGCCCTGTGGCGGTATACCCGCGATGCGGATGCGCCATGCCGGGCCGACCACGCCCGACGAGCCGTCAGACGCCGCGGAAACATGCCTCTCAGGCAAGCCTACGTGCGCGCGGGCCCGGATTCCAGGCGTGGCGCGTCATGAGTTCACAAAGTCGCATGGACGCACCGGGCCTAGTGCCGCATCAGCCAAGGTTCGCCCCGTCGCGACGCCCGGCACGGCATCTCGCTGTGTTGCCGAATCGACCGAGTACGCCCAGTACGAGGCCGATCCGGCTCCTTGCGAGCTACCGCACCGGACGCCGCTCCTTGACGGGCAAACCCTGGCTGACGCGGCACTAGCACCCCACAAAGCCGCGACCGCGGCTCCTCCCCTCAGAGGAGCCGCGGTCGCGGCCGGTCGTCACGCGGCGCCGGTCAGAGCAGCGTCCGCCAGTACGTCCAGAAGCGGACACCGATCAGCGCCACGATCCCCAGGTACCAGGTGACGGGGATGACCCAGTGGAACTCCAGCAGCCCGATGACCGCCCGGCGCGGCGCCGGGACGACGCGGTGCTTGAGGTTGTGCAGCGTGGTGTAGACGAACATCGCGATGGTGACGGCCCAGGCCAGGCAGCACCACAGGCACAGCGCGCCGATCTCGTACAGGGCCTGCGTCATCAGCCACATGCAGAACGCGGCGCCGAGGAGCATGCCCGCGTTCAGCCCGAGCCAGTACCACCGCGGGTAGCGCACCCCGGCCAGCAGGGCCACCCCGGTCGCCACGACGACGGCGTAGGCGGCGAGGCCGAGCAGCGGGTTGGCGAAGCCGAACACCGACGCCTGCGGGCTGAGCATCACGCTCCCGCAGGAGATCACCGGGTTGATGCTGCACGCCGGGTGGAACGCGGGGTTCTCGGCCAGCTTCATCTTGTCGACGGTGATGACGAACGAGGCCAGCAGGCCCAGCAAGCCGGTCACCACCAGCAGCCAGGCCAGCGCGCGGGACGCCCCCACCGCCGGCCGGCGGCGCTCCCCGCCACCGGTCCCGTCCCGGTCGCGCAGGACGTCCGTCATGTCCGCCCTCCCGGGCCCGCCGGCCGTCATGCGCCCCGGTCCGCGGAGGGCGTGAGCCCGGCCCCGGCCCGGGCGGACCCCGGAACGGCGCCGGCGTCGCACCGGGCGGCCCCGGTGGGCCAGACGACCTTCACCGGGATGCCGCGGCCGCGGGCGAACGCCACCAGGTGCGCGGTCGCGTCGCGGCCGTTGGACGGCGACCCGTCCCACACCGCCACCACCGCCTGGCAGGAGCGCACCAACTCCTCGTCGGCGCGCACGCACGCGTCCCGGTCCGCCGGGGCGAACGGCAGCAGCCGCGCCTGGTCGGCCAGGAGCAGCAGCTCACCGGCCGCCGCCCGGTCGCTTTCGGACAGCGGGACCGGCAGGGCGCCCTCCGCGGGCAGCAGCACCACCAGGGCCCGTCCGGCCCGGTGCGCCGCCCGGCCGAGCGCCAGGGGCAGCCCGGCCCCCACCCGCACCAGCGCGGGGGCGCCCGCGGGGGCCAGCGCCGCCAGGGTGGCGGGCAGCTCGGCCTCCAGCAGGTCCCAGGTCCCCTCGGTCAGGTCCGTGTGCCCGACCAGGCCGATCACCGCACTCCTCCGGCCGCCGTCACCGGCACATCCCTCATCCTCGTTCTCCCGGCACATCGCAGATCGCCGACGGCCGCCAGTGAACCGAGGCCCTCTTCGCGCGCGGAAGGGCCGAACGGCCCAGATGACGGGTGACGCGGCGGGACCTTGGGCCCACTGCCCGCCGTCCCCGGCGGTCCCGCGTCGATCACGCGTCGATCACGGTAGTCTCACGCCGTGGCGAGAGGTGACCGAGTGATGTCCGACGTCCTGCGGCGGCTTCCGCTGTTCGCCGGGCTCACCCCCGAGCAGATCGAGGTGATCGGCGCCGGCTCCCACTTCACCTCGCTGGCCCGCGGCGAGGTGCTGTTCCACCAGGGTGATCCGGTGCGCGGGTTCTTCTTCGTCCTGCGCGGGCAGGTCCAGCTGGCCGTCTCCAGCGCGGAGGGCGCCGAGAAGGTCGTCGAGATCGTCGCCGCCGGGGAGAGCTTCGGCGAGGCGGTGGTCTTCGAGGGGCTGCGCTACCCGGTGACCTCGACCGCGCTGGTCGCCACCGACCTGCTGGCCGTCTCCAGCGCGGCGGTGCTGGACCTGCTCGACCGGGACCCGGCCTTCGCGCGCCGGATGCTCGCCAACATGGCCGTCCGGCTGCGCCGCCTGGTGCGCGACGTGGAGTCGTACTCGCTGCGGTCGGGCGTCCAGCGGGTCGTCGGGTTCCTGCTGCACGAGGCCCAGGCCGCCGGGGGCGAGACGGGGTCCGGGGCGGGGTCCGGGGCGGGGCCCACCGTGCACCTGACCACCTCCAAGCACGTCCTCGCCTCCCGGCTGAATCTGGCGCCGGAGACGTTCTCCCGTGTGCTGCGTGAGCTGTCCGCCGAAGGGCTGATCAGCGTCGAGGGCCGCCGGATCGCCCTGCTCGACCCGTCCCGGCTGGAAGCCCAGCTGGAGTGGCACTGAGTGCACCTGCCGTGATGCTGGTCACACAGCGTCAGGAGACGACCGCGAATTGACATGGGTCAAGGAACCGGCGCACCGCCCTCCCTAACGTCACGAACGCAAGGTGATGACTGAGTCCCAGGGAGGACCACCATGTTCTGCTTCCAGTGCGAGCAGACCGACCGCACCGGCACCGTCCCCGGATGCGCGGGACCGCTGGGCAACTGCGGTAAGACCCCGGAGACCTCGGACCTGCAGGACCTGCTGATCCACGCCGTGAAGGGCATCGCCCAGTACGCGGTCAAGGCCCGGGCACTGGGTGCCGCCGACGACGAGGCGGCCGGGTTCATCCTCTACGCGATGTTCACCACGCTCACCAACGTCAACTTCAACCCCACCCGCTTCACCGTCCTGCTCCAGGAGGCCGCGGCCGTCCGCGACCGGGTCCGGGCGCGCTACGAGGAGGCGGCACGCGCCCAGGGCCTGGTGCCCGAGCAGCTCGCCGGCCCCGCCGCCTGGGCTCCGGCGCCGGACCTGGAGGGCCTCACCGCGCAGGCGGCCGAGGTGGGCGTGGACGCCGGCCGGGACACCGTGGGCGAGGACGTGGTCGGCCTGCGCGCCCTCAACCTGTACGGGCTGAAGGGCATCTGCGCGTACGCCCACCACGCCCATGTGCTCGGCCGGGAGAGTGAGGAGGTCTTCGCCGGGGTCGAGGAGGCGCTGGCCTACCTGGCGGGCGACCCGACCGACCCGGAGGACCTGCTGGAGCACGCGATCGGCCTGGGCCACCTCAACCTGTCGGTGATGGGCCTGCTGGACGCGGCCAACACCGGCACCTTCGGCGCCCAGCAGCCCACCACGGTGCGCACCGCCCCCGTCGCCGGCAAGGCGATCCTGGTCAGCGGCCACGACCTGCGCGACCTCGCCGCGCTGCTGGAGCAGACCAAGGACACCGGGATCAACGTCTACACCCACGGCGAGATGCTGCCCGCGCACGGCTACCCGCTGCTGAAGGCGTACCCGCACCTGGCCGGCAACTACGGCGGTGCCTGGCAGGACCAGCAGGCCGAGTTCGCCGCGTTCCCCGGCCCGATCCTGATGACGTCCAACTGCATCGTCGAGCCGCATGTCAGCTACCGCCGCCGGATCTTCACCACCGGGCCGGTCGGCTGGCCGGGTGTACGGCACCTGACGGACGGCGACTTCGGCCCGCTGATCCAGGCCGCGCGGGCGCTGCCGGGCTTCCCCGAGGACGAGCCGGAGAAGCTGATCACGGTCGGCTTCGGGCGCGACGCGGTCCTCGCCGTCGCCGACCAGATCATCGCCGCCGTCAAGGCGGGCGCGATCCGGCACTTCTTCCTGATCGGCGGCTGTGACGGGCCGACCGTCGGGCGGAACTACTACGGCGAACTGGCCTCGGCCGCCCCGGACGACACCGTGCTGATGACGCTGGGCTGCGCCAAGTACCGCTTCAACGGCGGGCAGTTCGGGGACATCGGGGGCATCCCGCGGCTGCTGGACATCGGCCAGTGCAACGACACCTACTCGGCCATCACCATCGCCTCCGCGCTCGCCGACGCCTTCGACTGCGGCATCAACGACCTGCCGCTGACCCTGGCGCTGTCCTGGACGGAGCAGAAGGCCGTCGCGGTGCTGCTGACCCTGCTGGCGCTGGGGGTCCGCAACATCCACCTCGGCCCGTCGCTGCCCGGCTTCCTCACCCCGGCGCTGGTCGGCGAGATCGTCGAGCGGTTCGGGCTGCGGACCATCGGTGACGCCCGGGAGGACCTGGCCGGCGCCCTGGAACGGGCCGGATCATGACGGCGGACACCGAAGCAGGCACCGCGGCGGGCACCGCGG
>JBEHXI010000317.1:0-7387 GCA_048498775.1 Actinomycetota bacterium
CGCCTCCGAGATCAAGGTGCCCACCATGGTGGCTTGCGAGCCCTGCAAAGGCTCGGGCGCGGAAGCCGGCCATCAGCCGGAGACCTGCCCCACCTGCGGCGGCCACGGCAAGGTGCGCGCCACCCAGGGCTTCTTCACCATCGAGCGCACCTGCTCGGGTTGCCGCGGCGCCGGCAAGATCATCCGCAATCCCTGCAAGAGCTGCCGCGGCAGCGGCCTGGTGCAGAAGGAGCGCGTGTTGAATGTGGACGTGCCGCCTGGTGTGGAAGAAGGCACGCGCATCCGCCTGTCGGGCGAAGGCGCCGCGGGCGTCAATGGCGGCCCATCGGGCGATCTCTATATTTTCCTGTCCATTGCCGAACATCCCATCTTCCAGCGCGATGCCCATGACCTGCATTGCCGCGTGCCCGTGACCTTCATCACCGCCTCGCTGGGCGGATCGATCGAAGTGCCGACCCTGGATGGCGGCCGCGCCAAGGTGGCGGTGCCCGAAGGCACCCAGCCGGGGCGGCAGTTCCGCCTGAAGGGCAAGGGCATGCCGGTGCTGCGCAGCGCCCAGAAGGGCGACCTCTATGTCGAGGTCGCGGTAGAGACCCCGGTCAAGCTGACCAAGCGGCAGAAGGAATTGCTGCGGGAGTTCGAGGCCGAGAGCCAGGCCGGGACCCAGCCGGAGGCCGAAGGCTTCATGGCCAAATTGAAAGATTTCTGGCGGGCCTGCGAGAAGTAAGCGCTTCCGCTGGCCCGTTTTTTTGGCCTAAAGTTCCGGGACCATCCAAGGCAAGGCTCAGCTTTGACCAACTCCCTTGCCGACAATCTGCGCTTCCTGCGCGCCCTGATCTCCCGTCCCAAAAATATCGGCGCCGTGCTGCCATCCAGCCCGGCGCGGCCGGCGGCCTACAGCAGGACGTCGGGGGCCGGATACCGGCCGGCGCCCGTCAGCCGGTGGTGAACGTCAGCGCGCTGACCTTGTTGCTGAAGGACCGGCCGCCCTGGATGTTGGCGTCGGCCTCGTTCTTGATGGTGCTGCCGTGGGTCCGGATCGCCGCGGTGTCCAGCTTCAGGCCGGGCGGCGGGCCGCCGACCGTGGCACTGGCGATCTCCTGGAAGAGCAGCTTCTCCACGGCCTGGTCGATCCGCTCCTTGATCGGGCCGATGGTGTGGTTGACCAGGGCCCCGATCACCTCGGACTCGAAGCGCTGCAGGATGGCGCTGAGCAGCTTGTTCTGCGCCTCGATCAGCAGCGGCTCGGCTGCGGCGGCCAGGCCCGCGGTGAAGAAGGCGGCGCCGGCGTCGGCGGCGATCTCGCCTGCGGCGACGCCGAGTTGGACGATCACCTCGCCCTTCATCCCCTCCACGCCCACCGCCGCGAGGTCCAGGCCGTCGGCGAGCAGCCGGCAGACCTCGATCAGCTCCTTCATGTGCGTGGAGCTCTGCTCGCCCCAGGCCTGCGCCAGCGCGGTGTAGGACTGGGCGGCGTACACCTGCTGGAGGTCGCCGTGGACGATGCCGTGCGTCCTGTCGTGCGAACGCTCGCTGTCCTCCGCGTAGGTCCGCAGGTGGCGGGCGGCCTCGCGCAGCTGGTCCTCGTCGATCTCGGGCCAGTTGAAGCCCAGCACGTTGATGACCTCGGCCAGCCAGTGCGGCAAGTTGATGGACATGTGCTGATCCCCCGATACAGCTCACGAGCCTGGGTGCCCGTCAACTCATCATAGTCGCCGACTACTTGCCGGTCACCCGGGATGCGGTGCCCCGGCCGGCCTGTGACAGGGGTGTGACATGCCCGCGTCGGCCCGGGAGCGGTACGTCCGGATCCAGGGGGTTACGCGATCCGCCGGTCCGCGCCCCGCGGCCATGCACCGCAATTCCCGGGAACAGGCACGTTAATTCGACCTGACACGGCATCGGATGGGATATAACCCGGCTGTGATCCGGGACACGCCAACCCCGCTGCCACCTGCGCCTTCTTCTCGCATTCGCAGGGCGTTACGCGTATATGTGCAACCGGCAATGAGTGCGTAACCCGCCCTGCCTAGCGTCGTTTCCGGCTCCACGGAGAGCTGCCAGAAATTCGACAACGCTCAATTGCCCCCAGGTGAGGAACCGCTTGATGCGAGTGCTCGCGGCGATACCGATTCCCTCCGAGCAGAACCTGTTCCCGAGAGTCATGTCGGCCGGCCGGTGGTGCGTCCTGGTGGCCGTCTGCTACGCGGCGGGAAACCTCGCCGGCTGGGCGGGTATCCCCGCCGCCCATCTGCTGGGCGCGCTCGCCGTGGGCGTCGCGGCCACCCTGTCCGGCGCGGTCCGCCGGCAGCTGCCGGCCCGCGCCAACCGCGCGGCGCAGGCGGTCGTCGGCGTGCTGATGGGCAGTTACCTCGATCCCGCCTCGGTGCGGGCGGTGGCCGGGTCGATCGTCCCGCTGTCCCTGGTGACGCTGCTGACCATGCTGGTCTGCGTGGGCGTGGCCACGGTGCTGCCGCGGCTGACCCGGCTGCACCGCACCGACGCGGTGCTCGGCATGGTGCCCGGCGGCTCCGCGGCGATCGTGGCCTGCGCCGACGAACTCGACGCGGACGGCCGGGTGGTGGCCTTCATGCAGTACCTGCGGGTCGCGCTGGTGGCCGCGTCGGCGCCGCTGGTCGTCCTGGCGCTCGGGGCGGCGCCGGGCGGCGCGGCAGGTTCCGCCTCCGAGCCGCTGCTGCCGCACTCGCTGCGGCCGGTGGACTCCGCACGCCCGGTGGCCGGACTGGTGGTGCTGGCGGCGCTGTGCGTCCTGGGCGTGCTGGCCGGACGGCGGCTGGGCATGCCGGCCCCGGCGCTGCTGGGGCCGATGGTGGTCACCGCGGTCGGGGTGTTCAGCGGAGCGGCGCAGGGCTTCCAGCCGGCCGGTCCGCTGCAGGACGTGGTCTTCGCGGTGGTCGGCCTTGAGGTGGGCCTGCGGTTCACGCCCGCCGCGCTGGCCCACATGGGCCGGATGCTCCCGCAGGTGCTGGCCGCCACCGTCGCCGTCTGCGCGGTGTGCGCGGGACTGGCGGGCGCGCTGGCCACCGCGCTCGGGATCCGGTTCACCGACGCCTATCTGGCGACCACGCCGGGCGGGATCAACGCCGTCCTGGCCACCGCGGCCGCCATGCACTCGCAGGTGGCGCTCGTCTCGACGACGCAGAGCCTGCGGCTGTTCCTGGTGGTCCTGCTGGCTCCGCCGCTGATCCGCTGGGTGGCGCGCCGGGAGAGCGGGGCTACGCGGGTGCGAGGGGCCCGGCCGGTGCCGGAGCCGGTGCCGCAGGGTGCTGCGTCGCGCTGAGGACAGCTGAGGACAAAGGCCGGCGGGGGAGCTTCGCGAGGAGTGGGGCGCGCCCCACTCCTCGCGTATCGGCGGCCGGTGGCTCCCCGGTGCTCAGGCGGAGCCGACCGCGGCACCGCGCCGGGTCGTCGCGATCGTCGCCGACCCGACCACGCGGGTCCCGTCGTAGAGGACGACCGCCTGCCCCGGGGCGACGCCGCGCACCGGCGCGTCGAACACCACCCGGATCTCCTCGCCGGACGCGCCGGCCGGCTCCGCGGTGACCGGGACCTCCTCGCCGTGGGCGCGCAGCTGGGCGGTGTAGCGGGCGGGCCCGGCCGGCGCCGTGCCGCACCAGCGCGGGCGGATGGCGGTGAGCGCCACCACGTCCAGGGCCTCGGCCGGGCCGACGGTGACGGTGTTGGTGACCGGCGAGATGTCCAGGACGTAGCGCGGCTTGCCGTCCGCGGCGGGGGTGCCGATGCGCAGGCCCTTGCGCTGCCCGATGGTGAAGCCGTAGGCGCCCGAGTGGGTGCCGACGGTGGCGCCGTCCTCGTCGACGATGGGGCCCTCGGCGGTGCCGAGGCGGCGGGCGAGGAAGCCCTGGGTGTCGCCGTCGGCGATGAAGCAGATGTCGTGGCTGTCGGGCTTGCGGGCGACCGCGAGCCCGCGGCGCTCGGCCTCGGCGCGGATCTCGTCCTTGGTGGTGAGGGTGTCGCCGAGCGGGAACAGCGCGTGGGCGAGCTGCCGCTCGTCGAGGACGCCGAGCACATAGCTCTGGTCCTTGGCGGCGTCCGCGGCCCGGTGCAGTTCGCGGGTGCCGTCCTCGCGGACCGCGATGCGGGCGTAGTGGCCGGTGCACACCGCGTCGAAGCCCAGCGCGAGCGCCTTGTCCAGCAGCGCCGCGAACTTGATCTTCTCGTTGCAGCGCAGGCAGGGGTTGGGGGTGCGCCCGGCCGCGTACTCGGTGACGAAGTCCTCGACGACGTCCTCGCGGAACCGCTCGGCGAGGTCCCACACGTAGAACGGGATGCCGATGACGTCGGCGGCGCGCCGGGCGTCGCGGGAGTCCTCCAGCGTGCAGCAGCCGCGGGCGCCGGTGCGGAACGACTGCGGGTTGGCGGACAGGGCGAGGTGGACGCCGGTCACCTCGTGGCCGGCCTCGGCGGCGCGGGCGGCGGCCACCGCGGAGTCGACGCCGCCGGACATGGCGGCGAGTACACGGAGGCGGCGTGCACCGGGAGCGGTGCCGGGACCGGTGGGCGCACCAGGGAAGTCAGTCATAGCCCCTCCAGGGTACGGGTGGGCTCAGACCAGTCCCGCCCTGCGGGCCCGCTCGACGACCGGGCCGATGGCCTCGGCGAGGAGGTCCACGTCCTCCTGGGTGGAGGTGTGGCCGAGGGAGAAGCGCAGGGAGCTGCGGGCCCGGGCGCTGTCGGCGCCCATCGCCAGCAGGACGTGGCTGGGCTGGGCGATCCCGGCGGTGCAGGCCGAGCCGGTGGAGCACTCGATGCCCTGGGCGTCCAGGAGCAGCAGCAGCGAGTCGCCCTCGCAGCCCGGGAACGAGAAGTGGGCGTTGCCCGGCAGCCGGCCCTCGGGGCCCGGGCCCGGGTCGCCGTTGAGCACGGCGTCGGGGACGGCGGCGCGGACCTTGGCGATCAGGTCGTCGCGCAGTGCGGCGGTCCGCCGGGCGAAGTCCGCGCGCCGCTCGACGGCGAGCCGCCCGGCGATCGCGAAGGCGGCGATGGCGGGCACGTCGAGGGTGCCGGAGCGCACGTTGCGCTCCTGGCCGCCGCCGTGCAACTGCGGTACGGGGGTGTGCTCGCGGCGCAGCAGCAGGGCGCCGATCCCGTAGGGGCCGCCGATCTTGTGGGCGGTGACGGTCATGGCGTCCAGCCCTGAGGCGGCGAAGTCCACCTCGAGCTGGCCGAGGGCCTGCACCGCGTCGGCGTGGATCGGCACCTCGAACTCGTGGGCGGCGTCGGCGAGTTCGGCGACCGGCAGCACGGTGCCGACCTCGTTGTTGGCCCACATCACGGTGACCAGCGCGACGTCGCCGGGGTCGCGCGCGATGGCCTTGCGCAGGTCCTCGGGCCGCACCCGCCCGTACCCGTCGACCGGCAGCCACTCGACGCGGGCGCCCTCGTGGTCGGCGAGCCAGTGCACGGCGTCCAGGACGGCGTGGTGCTCGACGGGGCTGGCCAGGACGCGGACCCGGGCCGGGTCGGCGGCGCGGCGGGCCCAGTACAGGCCCTTGACGGCGAGGTTGTCGGCCTCGGTGCCGCCGCCGGTGAACAGCACCTCGCTGGGCCGGGCGCCGAGGGCGGCGGCGAGCGCCTCCCTGGACTCCTCGACGACCCGCCGGGAGCGCCGGCCCGCGGCGTGCAGCGATGAGGCGTTTCCGACGACCGTGAGCTGCGCGGTCATCGCCTGGACCGCCTCCGGAAGCATCGGGGTGGTCGCGGCGTGGTCGAGGTAGGCCATGGTGGTGTCGATTCTACGGTTTCCCGGCTGCGGCGCCGCCGGGTGTGCCGCGGCTGCCGAGGGGTTCAGGACTCGACGGCCTCGCTGCGGCGGTGCCAGGCGCGCGGCGCCCGCCATCCGTAGCGCATGGCCAGCAGCCGCAGGACGCAGGCGGTCACGGCCGCCAGCGCCCCGGTGACCGCGGTCAGCGCGTGGAACCGGATCAGCAGGGCGACGATGGCGGCGCCGGTCAGCGCGGGTACCGCGTACAGGTCGCGGTCCCAGCGCAGCAGCGAGGGCACCTCCTGGACGAGGACGTCGCGCAGCACGCCGCCGCCGACCGCGGTGGCCGTCCCGAGCGCGGCGGAGGCGGTCAGCCCCAGGCCGTAGGCGTGGGCCTTGGTGGTGCCGGAGACGCAGAACAGGCCGAGCCCGGCGGCGTCGATGGTCATCACGGCGCGGTTGATGCGCTCCACCTGCGGGTGGAGGAAGAAGACGATCGCGGTGGCGACGAGCGGGGTCAGGAAGTACCCGAGGTCGGTGAAGGCGGCGGGCGGCACCGCGCCGATGGCCAGGTCGCGGATCAGCCCGCCGCCCAGCGCGGTGACCTCGGCGAGGACCGCCATCCCGATCACGTCGAGGTTCTTCCTCACGGCCATCAGCGCTCCGGATATGGCGAAGACGAAGATGCCGACGACGTCGAGGGAGTGCTGGATGGACTGGCCGAAAAGGTGCGGAATCACACGAACAGTTGTACAGCCAATCCGGTGATCACTGTGCGGCGCGGTCGAGTAGGGTCTGCCTGTCGCCTGCCGTGTCATGTGCAAAGCGAGACGTTCGCCCATGGCACGCGCCGCGAGGTTCACCACCGGAGCCACCACGAGGCGGGGGTATCGCCCAGTGCACCGTTACAGACCGATCCGCGGGCGGTGGGCCTGGATGGCCGCCGCGACGGCGCTCATAGCCGGCGGCACCGCCGTCCTGGGCGTCGCCGGCCCGTCCACCGCGGCCCTGCCCACCGGCGCGGCGGCCGCGCCGCTGCCGGCCTGGACGGCCCGGGCGGCGGCCCGCTTCTGGACGCACGAGCGGATGGCCCAGGCGCGGCCGCTGGTGGCCGGCAGGCCGCGCACCGGCGGCGCGCACCTGTCCCCGGACAGCCTGGCCGACACCCCGCTGCCCACCGACTCCGCGACGGCGACGGCGACCGCCACACCCACCGACACGGCCACCGCCACCGCGAGCCCGACGGCCACCGCCACCGCCACCGACACCGCCTCGGCGACGGCGACCGCCACGCCCACCGACACGGCCACCGCCACCGCCACTCCCTCGCCCTCCCCCTCCCCCAGCACCACCGGCGTGCCCAGCACCCACTTCGGGGGCGTGCCGGACATCGGCCGGATGTACCTGACGCTCGGCAGCGGCTCGTACTTCTGCACGGCGAGCGTCGTCGCCAGCCCGCACCACGACATCATCCTGACCGCGGGGCACTGCCTGGACGGCGCGTCGGCGGGCGAGAAGCTGGCGTTCGTGCCGCAGTGGACGGCCGCGAACCCCACCCCGTACGGGATCTTCCCCGTCAACCAGGACTCCGAGGGCCGCAGCCGGGTGTGGATCGACCCGCGCTACTACGACCTCGGCCGG
>JBEHXI010000318.1:0-7254 GCA_048498775.1 Actinomycetota bacterium
ATCACGTCGACCGAGTCCGGGATCGACTACAGCAAGTCGGTCGCCTCGTACGTCCACGACCACCTCGGGCTCCCGCACGCCTGCCGGCTCCTGGAGGTCAAGCAGGCGTGCTACGCGGCGACCTGCGCGCTGGAGCTCGCCGCCGGATACGTCGCCTCGGGCATGTCGCCCGGCGGCAAGGCGCTGGTCGTCGCGACCGACGTCGCGCTCGTGGACGCCCGTGCCGGGTATGCCGAGCCGGCCATGGGGCACGGCGCGGCCGCGCTGCTCCTGTCCGACCGGCCGCGCGTGCTCACCCTCGACCTCGGGGCGTTCGGCACGCACAGCTACGGATGCCGCCGCCGGTCGTGGTGACCGGTCTCGGCGTGGTGTGCGCGGTCGGCGTCGGCGTTCCGTCGTTCGCCGAGGCGCTGCGGGTCGGCTGGTGCGGCGTGACCGAGGTCGGCGGCGTGGCCGTCGCCCCGGCGCCGATCGGGCCTCCTGGCGTCGGCAAGACCGCACTGGCCGTCCACGTGGCCCATGCAGCGGCCCATGATTACCCCGATGGCCAGCTCTTCTTTCGGCTTGGTGGTGCCTCGTCCACGGCACCCGCCTCTGGAACGGTCCTGGGCGACCTCCTGCGGGCACTCGGCCCGGCGACCGGCCGCGATCGTCTCGACACCGATCCCACGACCGCCGACCGGGTGGTGGAGGCGTGCGGGCGGGCGGGGACGAGGAAAGCGGCAGTTGAAACGCTGCACGGCGTCTCGTCCCCGACCCGAACCCGTCACTGCTTGATTTCGTCGCTATGGGCGGCGACGTTCGCTGGTTCCTTACGCAGCAAGCCAGGATCCGGAACGGTAGCCCGACGCAGATCGCCCGTCGAGTGGGGCAGGGCGGCACAGCAGGCGGCGGGGCGTGGTCGCGGGCGTGGTCATCACGCGGTGGCTCCGGCCTGCACGGACGCAGTCGATGCGACAGGTGTACGGTCGGCCACCACGCCCCGCCGGTCTGCCGCCCGGCTAGGACGTGGCCGCTCCGACGGTCCGGCCGTTGGTGCGAGGCCCAAAGATGCCGATGTTCACCACGGCGACGATCACACAGGCGGCCACCACCAGGAACAGGGGTGTGACGCCATGGTGGTCGAGGAGGGGGATGAGGATGAAGGGCATGCACCCGCTTGAGATGCGTGAGAGGGAGTAAGTCCAGCTCACCGCCGTGGCTCGTATACGGGTGGGGAATAGTTCGGCCTGATAGATGTGATAGGCATTGGAGAATATGTTACTGACGAGGGTGAAGCACAGCCCGAAGACGATGATGAGCGGCGCGGAGCCGGCGTAGCCGAAGCAGACGCCGAACACAGCCGCGGCGATGCCTGACAGAAGGATCTGGTGTTTGCGTTCCACGCGCTCGACGAACAGCAGCGAGAGTACCGAGCCCGCCGGGTACCCCAAGAAGGTCAGTGCGGTGTAGAGCAGCGTGTTGGTGGTGGTGTAACCCTCGTGCAGGAGGATGAGGGGCACGAGGGTGCCAAAGCCGTAGTAGGCGAACGGCTGGAGGAGCTGGAAGACGACCATCATGGCGAGCCGGTAGCCGTATGGCCTCTCGAGGAGATCGCGCAGGGATCCGCGGCTCACGGGAGCTCGTACCGCGTCGGAATCGTATTCCGGGCTGGAAAGTGACAGGCCGGACCCGCGGGCCTCGGTCTCGAAGCGGGCGACGATCGCTTCGGCCTCGCCGGTACGTCCGACGGACTCCAGCCAGCGCGGTGACTCCGGTGCGCCGGTGCGCAGCATGACGACGGCCGTGGCGGCGAGAGCGCCGATGAGGAACATCCAACGCCAGCCCGCGAGACCGAGCGGGTGCAGTGGCACGAGCCAGCGTCCGAGGAAGCCGGCCAGCGGGACGCCGCAGTAACCGACGGTGAAGGCCACCGCGATGTAGTGTCCCCGCTTCTTGGGCGGTATGAGGTCGCTGAGGTAGGTGTCGGCGAGTGCGGGTACCGCACCGATGCCCAGGCCCGCCGCGAACCGCGTCGCGATCAGCATCCACGGGTCGGTGCTGAAGGCTCCGAGCAGCGAGAAGCCCGCGTACAGGCTGATACCCAGATTGACCATGCCGCGTCGGCCGAATCGGTCCGCCATCCGGCCGAGTGCGAGGGCGCCGATGAACATGCCGAGGAACGCGGAGCCGAGCAGGGTCGGCAGCAGTGAGGCGTTCATGTGGAACTGCTCGCGGAGGACGCCGGCCACCACACCGGCGAGGAAGATCTCGTAGAGCTCGAAGATCAGCCCGACGCTGATCGCGGCGACGGCTCGGCGGTGCAGGCTGGTGATCGGTAGACGGTCCAGTCGACTTGCGATCGACACAGGACCTGCTGTGCCTGGCGGGTAGGTCGTCATCGACGGCTCCCTGTATCAGGAGCTCCCAAATATTGGGAACTACTTCCCTCTAATTGGCGGGAACCTAACAGCCGGGCCCGAACGGAACAAGAGGTCGTGAATAAATCCGGGGTTTTCACCGTGTAAGAGGGTGGTCACGCGGAGGAGAGCCCGGCCGCCAGACGCCGGGCGGCGGCGACGACCCGATCGCCGTAAATGCGTCCGGGGTGTTCCCCGATCCGGTCGACCGGCCCGACAAGGCAGACGGCCGCGACAGTGCGACCGTGCCGAAGGACCGGGGCGCTCACGGAGGCGACTCCCGGCGTACGGGTGGCGCAGCTCTCGACCCACTGCTCGGTCGCGTCACCGTCGGCGCGGGCGAGCAGCAGGCCCGCGGAGCCGAGCGGCAGCGGGATGAGACTGCCCGGCGGCAGCACAGCCCTCAGTTCGTGCGGAGAGTCGACGGAGGCCACGCACAGCCGGTTCTCTCCACGGCGCACCCACAGCTGCGCGGTCTCTCCGGTGTGGTCGCGCAGTTCCGTCAGTGCCGCAGTACTGATCTCGGCCAGTGCCGAGGTGGCGAACCGCGGCCCGAGATGGAAGCGCCCCTCCTCATCGCGGCTGAGCAGGCCGTGCGTCACCAAGGCGCTGGCCAGCCGGTGCGCGGTCGAGATCGACATCGCGAGCTCTCGGGCGAGCTCGGTGCTGTTCTGAGGTCGACGCTCCACGGCGTCGAGGATGGCCACGCCCTTGTCGAGGACGCCTACTCCGGTTACCGTGCTTCCCATACTCCGGATACTACCTCTCAGATAATGGGAAGATTGATCAGGAGGCTGAGACGTTGGACAACGGCGACAGGGGGCCGCTCCATGGCATCCGGGCCCTGGAGCTCGGAAACTTCATCGCGGCGCCCTTCGCGGCACGGATCTTCGCGGACTTCGGTGCCGAGGTGATCAAGGTAGAGCGTCCGGGAACCGGGGACGAGCTACGCGGCTGGCGCAAACCGGCCACCGCGGGTACGTCGATGATGTTCCGGACCATCGCCCGCAACAAGCAGTCCATCACCCTCGACCTGTCCAGGGAGGAGGGCCGGCGGGTGGCCCTCCAGCTGGTGCGCGCCTGCGATGTGGTCATCGAGAACTTCCGGCCGGGCACGTTGGAGCGCTGGGGCCTGGGGCCGGACCGGCTCAGCGAGGCCAACCCGGGTGTGGTCCTGGTCCGCATCTCCGGGTACGGCCAGAGCGGCCCTTATCGCGACCGGCCAGGCTTCGGCGGTGTGGCAGAAGCCTTCGGCGGGCTACGGCACCTCACCGGCTACCCGGGTCAGCCCCCGGTCCGGGCGGCGGCCAGCATCGGAGACACGGTGGCGGGCCTGTACGGAGCGATCGGCGCGTTGATGCTGATGCTCCGCCGGGCACGTGGGAACCCGGCGAACGACCCGCAGGTGGTCGACGTGGCCTTGTACGAGTCGGTGTTCTCCCTGCTGGAGGGCCTGCTGCCGGAATACGACGCGTACGGCATGGTGCGGGAACGTACCGGCGGGTCGCTGCCTGGGGTCGTGCCGTCCGGTGTCTATCCGTGCCTGGGCGGGCAGTCGGTCGTCATCGGCGGCAACGCGAACGCGGTCTTCGCCCGGCTGATGACCGCCATCGACCGGCATGACCTCGCGGTGGATCCCAAGCTCGCCGACGGCCCCGGCCGCACCGCCCGTGCCGAGGAACTCGATGCGGCCATCAGCGACTGGACCCGGCGGCACACCGCTGAGGAGGTGGTCGACCACCTCATCGCGGCCGGCGTGCCGGTGAGCCAGGTGCACGACGCCGCGAGCATCGTCGGCGACCCGCACTACCTGGCCCGCGGGATGATCCAGGAGTTCGAGGTGCCGGTGGACTCCGAGACGCCGCGTCCGGTGCGGTTCCCGGGGGTGGTGCCGGTCGTGCCGACGGCCCCGGGCAAGGTCCAGTGGGTGGGCCCGGAACTGGGCGAGCACACCGACAAGGTGCTCGGCGATCTGCTCGGACTGAGTGCGGCCCGGCTGAGTGAGCTCCGCGCGCAGGGGGTGATCTGAGTGGACGTTACGCTCACCGAGGTCGTGCTCCGCGACGGACTGCAGGACGAACCGGTCATCGTGTCGGTGAGCGATCGGGTCGCCCTGGCCGAGGCGCTCGCCGACGCCGGCCTGCCCGAGCTGGAGGCTGCCTCCTTCGTCTCAGCCGCCCGTGTCCCCCAGATGGCGGGGGCCGAGGAACTGCTCGCCGCGCTGCCACGGCGCCCCGGGGTGCGGATCGCCGCGCTCGCGCTCAATCGCCGGGGCGCGCAACGGGCGGCCGCCACCCGGATCGACCGGCTGCGCATGGCCGTATCCGCCAGCGCGGTGCACAGTACCGCCAACTGCGGGCGAGGAACCGACCAGGCCCTGGACGAGGTCGCCGCCGCGATCCGGGAACTTCCCGACTCGATCGCCGTCGTGGGCTGCGTGGCCACGGCCTTCGTCTGCCCCGACGACGGGCCGCTGCCGGCCCGGCGGCTGCTGTCCGTGGTGCGGCGGCTACACGCCTCGGGCGTCCGCCGAATCGGCCTGGCGGACACCCTCGGCACCGCCTCCACCGATCACGTAATCCGCTCCGTCGCCTCGGTCCGCGAAGAATTTCCCGATCTTGAGCTGGGCCTGCACCTGCATAACGCGCACCGGCAGGCCCTGCGCACCATCGATGCCGCGATCGACCTGGGAATCACCCGTTTCGACAGCTCACTCGGTGGCCTCGGCGGCTGCCCGTTCGCCCCGGGGGCCCATGGCAACGTGGCCACCGAGGAGGTGGTCGCCCACCTGCACGAGCGCGGCCTGGACACCGGCATAGACCCGCTCGCCCTGGCGGAGGCCGGTCGGCTGCTCCGGTCGGTCCTCTCCTGCGCCGAGCCGGTCCGCGCGTGACCGGCAGCCGGCAACGCCGAGCAGGCCACCCACCGCCTTCGGCGTCTCATCTCACGGGCGGCCACCACCCGGCGGCCACACGCCGGTGACTGCGCCACGGACCGTTCGGCGGCCCGCTCGGCGCCCAGTTCTGGAGTCTCCCGCAGGGCCGTGGCGAGCGCGCGCAGCAGGAGCGTCGTCCAGGACCCGCCTCCGCGCCGCTACCAAGATCCGGCACGCGAGGTCGTTCGGCGGTGCACAGCGCGACCGACACGTCGACGATGTCGGGGTGACCGCTGCGCGCCGACGGAAGGTGGATCGGTTGCGCGCCGAGCAGTATCCGGTTCGCTGGCTGGATCGCGCCGAGGCGTGCCGCTTGGAGCCGGACATGGCCGCGGACGAGGTACCCGCGGACGGCCCGGAACTCACCGCCCGCATCCTGGCCACCGTCGACCGCCTCGGCTACAGCCCAAACGCGCTGACCCGCAGCATCTTCCAGGGTCGATCCGACAGCATCGGCGTCCTCATCGGCGACCTGCGAAGCCCGTTCTACCCCGGGCTGATCCGGGGAGTCGAAGAGGTCGCCACCCCCGCCGGCCACCTGCCGGTGTTCGCCAACACCTCACGCGACCCCGACGTCGAGCGGCGGCTGCTGCGCATGATGGAAGAGCAACGGGTCCGGGGAGCAGTGATCACAACCGGCTCCGACACCGACGACATCACCCGCCAGATGGCCGCCTCCGGCACTCAGTGCGTCCTCATCACCCGCAAGCTGGCCCCGTCCCGCCCCGGCGTCCACAGCATCCGGCTCGACGACCGGGCCGCCGGCGAACTGGCCTACCGGCACCTGCGCGAAAACGGACACACGGAGGAGACCACGAGGAACACCACCGGGAACGGGGCCGGACTGAACGGTCATCGCGGAGCGGCCCGGTACGCCGCACCGTCCACGGGCCGTTGGCTCAGATCCTCTCCTGTCCGGGCCGGGGGGTGAGGAGGCGGAGGCGTCATTCCCGGGTGCGGCGGACCCGCCGTACCCGGGAACTGCGGGGGCTGGGGCGGCACAGGCGAGCCGGAGCGTCCGATCTGGAAGCCAATGGCAGCGATTGCGAACACCAGGCTGGACAGCGTGAGTATCTGACCGCCGCCGCGGAGAACACCATCTACCTGGCCATGGCACTCATCCTGCTCCACCGCCTGGCACAAACACCGACCTGACCTTTTCAGACACCTCTAGACGGATTCGACCCGCGTGTTTCAGGACTTCGGTGCCCGCATGCGGTTGAGATCGGCGCGGAAGACGGCCTCGGCTCGTTCAAGGAAGTCGGCGATCAGTTGAAGTTGTTCTTCGGAGTAGTCGTCGAGCGTTTGGCGCATCGCGCGTACGAGCGGCGTGAAGACGGGGGCGACGGCGGGTGCGGCTCGGTCCATGACCAGCTCCACCACCACCCGCCGCCGATCAGAGGGGTCGGGCCTGCGCCGGGCGTAACCCGCCTTCTCCAGTCGGTCGATGACGCCGGTGATGGACGCGGTGGTGAGTCCGGTCAGCCGGGCGAGCTCGCCGGCAGTCTTCGGATCGCCTTGACCGAGCAGGTTCATGCAGTGCAGGTCGGTGGTGTTGATCCCGAGCTGTGCGGCTGCGGCCTGGGTGAGGCTCACGGTCAGCGCATTGGCCCTGCGCAAGGTTTCGAGGAGTTCGGCGACCAAAGCGGAACGGCTTGACATAGAGAGTTCCCTAGGATTCCAATTAGATCGGTAGCCTAGAAACTAGGCTACCTTGACACCGAGAATAGCTCATCGGAGGGACGGTTCGGTGAAGGACACAGTGACCCGCTTGTATGACGAGGTCTTCAACGCCGCGCGACCGGAGGTCGCAGACCAGATCGTCGCCCCGGCGTTCGTTGTCCACGGGACGCCGCGCACCGATGCGCGAGGACCCGAGGCGATCAAGGCGACCGAGCGTCTGCTCCGAGCCGCCTTCCC
>JBEHXI010000319.1:0-7244 GCA_048498775.1 Actinomycetota bacterium
CCACCACCGCACGGCCCGTCGACTCGTCACCGACCAGGTACGACGCCTGAGACAGGCAGTCCAGGTAGTACTGGGCAAAGAACATGGAAGAACCTCCTGGTAGGAGCACTGCTGAAGTACGACTGCCGGTTCCAACAATACCCCTGGGGGTATCCATTCCCGGCAGGCCGGCGGATTTTCCGGGAGGCTCCCGGAGGTGTCCGGCGGTCGCCCGGACGCACCGGGCGGGGGTCATGACCGAGGGGGGCGCCGCCCGGACGGCGCCCCCCTTCGATCACCGGCGCGGGCCGGCCGTCAGGCCAGGCCCTTGAGCATGCCGTGCCAGTACAGCGCGGGCAGACCATAGCGCTTGAGCGCGTACATGTCGCGGCGCGGCTTGCTGGTGTCGATCAGCGGGATGCTCGGGGCGGGCTGCTGGTCGTAGTCGAACTCGGCGAGCAGCATCCGGTCCCGCGCCGTCACCAGCGGGCACGAGGTGTAGCCGTCGTAGCGCTTCTGCGCGGTGCCGCCCTTCATCGCGGCGAGCAGGCCGGCCACCACGACCGGGGCCTGCTTGCGCACCGCGGCGCCGGTCTTGGACGTCGGCAGGTTCGCCACGTCACCGAGCGCGAAGACATTGCCGAACCGCGGGTGCCGCAGGGTGTACTTGTCGGCCGCGACATACCCGAACGGGCTGTCCGGGTCGGCCAGTTCCGTCTGCTTGACCCAGTCCGGCGCGCTCTGCGGCGGCACGGCGTGCAGCAGGTCGAAGCCGAGGGTCTCCTCCGCGCCCGCCTTGTGGTCGGCGATCACCAGCCGGCCGGCGTCGCCGTCCACGCTGACCATCTCCGAGTTCAGCCGCACCTCGATGCCGTAGCCCGCGGCGACCTTCTCCAGCGCCTTGCGCCACACCGGCACGCCGAACATCGAGTCCGCGGGCAGCACCATGACCACCCGGATGCGGTCCAGCACGCCCTGGCGGCGCCAGTAGTCCGCCGCGAGATAGGCGATCTTCTGCGGGGCGCCGCCGCACTTGATCGGCCCGACCGGCTGGGTGAACACCGCCGTGCCGGAGCGCAGCGACCGGATCAGCTCCCAGGTGTAGGGCGCGTACCGGTGGTCGTAGTTGCTGGACACCCCGCCGTGGCCCACCGCGGCGGCGAGCCCGGGTACCTTGTGCCAGTCCAGCTGGAGGCCCGGTGCCATCACCAGGTACTCGTAGCCCACCGTGCGGCCGGCGGTGGTGGTCACGGTCTGGGCGACCGGATCGACGCCGGTCGCGGCCTCGCGTATCCAGTGCACGCCCTTGGGCATCACCGACGCCTCGGAGCGGCGGGTGACCCCCAGCGGGGCACGGCCGCCGCCCACCAGCGTCCACAGCGGCTGGTACCAGTGCGTGTCCGCCGGATCCAGCAAGGCGATGTCACTGACACCGGCACGCCGCAGCCGGGCCGCAACCGTGATCCCGGCGGTCCCGCCACCGACGATCAGCACGCGGTGGTTCTCCGCGAGGGGACGAGAGGAGGACATGGAGAGATTCCTTGCCGTCGAGTGTTGGGAAAGCGCGGCCGACGCGCAGGCGTGCAGGGGGCGCCGCTCTTCGGGGAAGGCGGGTCACCCGGCTCGCACCCTGGACGACCGCATACCTCCAGGGGTATGACTGACAGTGTTAACGCGCCCGTGGTCCGGGCGCCACAGATTCGGCGAAAATTTGCCCCATAGGCAAGCTTCTTGCCTATGGGGCAGGATCAGCGTCTACTGGTCCGATGTGCCGGTTTCCGGAACGGCTGCCGGAGGGCGCCGGGGCGGGGCCTCAGCAGACCGGGAGCCCCGGGATGGGCTGGTCGTTCGCACCGCCCCTGATGTAGACATCGCTGATGTAGACGCCGGTGTTTCCGCTGTCGTCGTCGGTCTTCGCCCACCACACGTTCGTCCACGAACCGTAGGTCTCCCGGCGGCCCAGGTTGGCCTGGCAGAAGAAGTAGTTGGTGCCCGCGTTCAGCGTGCCGACCTGCTTGCCATTCGAGTCGTACGAGTTCGCGGTGCGCCATACGTAGCAGTTGTACTTCCCGCCGCCAGCCGCCGTGCAGGCGGGCGCCGCGGTCGGCGTGGAACCGCCGCCGGAACCGCCACCCGAACCGCCGCGGGCCGGGGCCGTCGCCGTGACGGTGGCCGTGGCACCGCCGGAACCACCGCCGATCAGGCCGGTGCCGCCGCCCGTCCCCGCCCCCCGGGTGGCGCCCGCCGAGGACGCGGCGGCCGAGGGGGACGCCGCCCCGGAGGCGCTGGCGCCGGTCAGGCCGCTCTTGCCCACTCCCGGGCCGATGCTGGAGGACAGGTCGATGGAGGGCAGCGTGCCCGGCAGCCCCTGGTTCCCGGTGGTCGCGCCGCCGCCCCCGCCGTTCCCCATCAGCGCGTACGCCACTCCTCCGCCGCCCAGCAGCACCACCGCGACCGCCGCCGCGGCCAGGGCCATGCGGCCGCGCCGGCCGGCCGGGATCGGGACGGTGGGCGCCGTGCTCCCGGCGCTCGCGGCATTCCCGCCGCCTCCGGCGTTCGAGGCGTTCGACGCGTTCCCGGCGGACGGCGGGCGGAATCCGGCGGCGGACGGCGCGGGCTGCTGCCCGGGGTACCGGAACGGCACGTCCCGCGCGCCCGCGGCCGGTGCCTGGCCGGGCGGCGGTACCGGCGCCTGGGCCGGCGGCGTGAGACGCACCGTCTCGCCCTCGGCGACCGCGGCCAGCATCGCGCGCGCCTCGGCGGCGGTCGGGCGGTCCTGCGGGTTCTTGGCCATCAGCGCGAGCAGCACCGGGGTGAGCGGCCCGGCGCGGCGCGGCTCGGGCAGCGGTTCGGTGACGATCGCGGTGAGCGTGGAGAACACCGAGGAGCGGCGGAACGGCGAGGCGCCCTCCACGGCCGCGTACAGGGTCATCCCCAGCGAGTAGATGTCGGAGGCGGGGCCGGGCTCCTCGCCCTGGGCCCGCTCGGGCGGCAGGTAGTCCAGGGAGCCGACGAGTTCCCCGCTGCGGGTCAGCTTGGTGGCCGCGTCGTCGTCCGGGGCCTCCATGCTGGCGATGCCGAAGTCGGTGAGCACCACCCGGCCGCTGCGGTCCAGCAGCACGTTGCCGGGCTTGACGTCCCGGTGCAGCACGCCGACCTGGTGGGCCGCGTCGAGCGCGTCCATCACCTTGGCGCCGATCGCCGCGGCCTCCCGGGGCTCCATCGCGCCGCGCTCGTTCAGCACGTCGTCCAGTGACGGGCCGTCGATGAGCTCCATGACGATGACCGGCCGGCCGTTCTCCTCCGCCACGTCGTGGACGGTGATGACGCCGCCGTTGCGGATGCGGGCCGCGGCCCGGGCCTCGCGCTGCATCCGGGTGCGCAGTTCGGCCAGTTCCGGTACGGAGGCGTCGGAGTAGGCACGCAAAACCTTCACTGCCACTTCACGGCCCAGCACCTGATCCGTCGCCTTGCAGACGACGCCCATGCCACCCCGGCCGAGCTGCGCGGTCACCTTGTACCGCCCGGCCAGCACCCTGCCGACCAGCTCTGAGCTGCCCGTCTCCCCCGTAGCCACCGCCGGCTCCTTCCCGCGCGCACCACTTGACGCCTTCAGCGTAACCACGCACCGGGGGCGGGCCCACCGGCGCGGGCCGGGCGGCCCTTACGGAACCGTCAGATCCGGTAGGCCGCGACGTACCGGTCGGGGCGACGGGCGAACTCCGCCTCCCAGCGGCGGACGCAGCGCTGCGCGAAGGTCTCCCCGGTGGCGGCCACCTCCTCCAGCGGGTCCAGGTACGCCGGCACCTCGGGCCGCTCGCGCCCGGCGGCGACCCGGGCGCGCAGTCCCTCGCGCGCCAGCCGCACCAGTTCGGCGGCGAGTTCACGCATCCGCTCGCCGCCGAGCCGGGTCTCCAGGCCGAGGGCGTGCAGGCTCCGCAGGGCCGTCGCGTGGTCGGCCGCGGTGTGGTGGGCGAGCAGCCGCCAGGCCGCCTCGCACGACGGCGGGTGGTAGCTCAGCCCCACCCACAGCGCCGGAACGGCCGCCAGGCACGCGTACGGTGGCCCGTCGGCGGCCCGCAGTTCGAGGGTGCCGCGCAGCCGCACCGAGGTCCAGATCTGCGCCAGCAGCGTCGTCCAGTCATACGGCCCCGGCCAGGTCCCGTCGCCGAACCCCCGGGTCAGAAGCGTGGCGAACGGCGTGGGCGGGGCCGGGCGGCAGGCGCCGGAGCGGTCCCGCCGGAAGACCATCGGCAGCCGCAGCGCCCAGTCGATGACGTCGTCGAGGGCCGGGTCCGGCCCCAGCGCCGGGGGCAGGACACCCCAGCGGCGCGGATCGGCCCGCTGCCAGTGCAGGCACCGGTGCGACAGCGAACCGCCCGCCCTCCCGCCGTACAGCGGGGAGTTGACGAGCAGCGCCGCGACGACCGTGGAGGCGGCGGTCTGCATGCGCAGTTTGCGCATCAGGTCCGCCTCGGAGAGGTAGTCCAGGGTGGTCTGCGCCGACACCGTCAGCAGCAGCGCCCCCGGGTCGCCGATCCGGCCGAAGAACTCCCGCACCACCGGCCCGCGCAGGGTGGGCACCCACGCGACGTCCTCGACGCGGTCGAACGGCAGGTTGGCGCCGGGCAGCAGGGCCAGCCCGAACTCCCGTGCCAGCGCGGCGAGTCGCCCGAGCCGGCCGCGCACCTGCGCGAGGAGGCCGGCCAGGTCGTCCGCCGGGGCCGAGGAGTACTCCAGCTGGCCGCCGTGCTCGACGGACACCAGCGCCCCGTCCGCGAGCCGCACCCCCGTCAGGTGCGGGCCGTCATGGCAGCCGGTGCCGCCCCAGCGCTCCAGGACGGCGCGCAGCAGCGCGGCGACGCCCCGCGGGCCGGGGTAGGGCGCGGCCCGGCCGGTCGAGGGATCGACGACCCCGCACTCGACCTCCAGGCCGATCCGCTCCGCGGCGCCCTCGGGCACCGTGAAGGGCCTGCGCAGCTCTCCCCTGTCCAGCACGGGCGTCCCGCCATCACGTCGTCGGCCGTGCCGGATGCGCGGCCCCGGCACCAGCGTCGGCCGGGCGCGCCGGATCCGCACCGCGGCGGCGTCCGATCCGGTCAGCGGCCGGGGTGGTCGCCCGCCATGCCGTCGATGAGCTCCCGCGCGATGTCGATGTGGCCGGCGTGCCGGGCGGTCTCCTCCAGCATGTGGACCAGCACCCAGCGCAGCGAGACCGTGGCGCCGTGCCAGGCGGTGCCGAGGTGGTCCAGCGGCAGTTCCTCGATCACCCGGTCGGCGGCGGCCCTGGCCCGGCCGTAGAACGCCAGGATGTCCGCGGTGGTCTCGTGCGGGGCGACCCGCAGGTCGGCGTTCTCGTCCTCGGGGTCGAACGGCAGCGGCTCGGTCTCGCGCCCGAACGTGGTGCAGAACCACTCGTACTCGACGGCCGCCAGGTGCTTGACCAGGCCGAGCAGGTTCGTGCCCGACGGGGTCATGGGGCACCGCAGCCGCTCGTCGTCCAGGCCCTCCAGCTTCCACAGCACGGCGTCGCGGTGCCGGTCCAGGCCCCGGTGCAGGACGGTCTTCTCGTCGGCGGTGTAGATCTCGAGTTGCGTCATGCCCGGACGGTAACAGCGGGGTCCGACACAACCGCCCGCCGTGAGAAGGCCGTCAGCCGCTCAGCGCGTGGATCGGGCCGGTGGTGGCGGCCAGCCGGCTCCCGGTGCCGCCCCAGCGGTGGGAGATGATCTCCGCGGCGATGGACACCGCCGTCTCCTGCGGGGTGCGCGCTCCGATGTCCAGGCCCACCGGCGAGCACAGCCGGGCCAGTTCGTCCCGCGTCAGGCCCGCCTCACCCAGCCGCCGCAGCCGGTCCTCGTGGGTGCGGCGGGAGCCCATCGCGCCGATGTAGCCGATCCGCGGCAGGCGCAGCGCCACCGCCAGGACGGGAACGTCGAACTTGGCGTCGTGCGTCAGCACCGCCACCGCGGTACGGGCGTCCACCCGCCCGGCCGCCGCCTCGGCCACCAGATAGCGGTGGGGCCACTCCACGACGACCTCGTCGGCGCCGGGGAAGCGGGCCGCGGTGGTGAACACCGGCCGCGCGTCGCAGACCGTGACCCGGTAGCCGAGCAGCGCCCCCTGCCGGGCGAGCGCCGCGGTGAAGTCCGTGGCGCCGAAGACCAGCAGGCGCGGCGGCGGCGCGAACGACTGCGTGAACACCGTGATCGCGCCGCCGACCCGTTCGCCGCGCGGACCGTACCGGCGCAGGCCGGTCGTGCCCTGCTGGAGCATGCCACGGGCGTCCTCGGCCACCGCGCCGTCCAGCCCGGCGTCGCCGAGGCTGCCGGTGTGCCCATCAGGTACCCCATCAGGCAGGACGACCATCCGGGTGCCGGCGGGCGGGCCGCCCGGGCCGCCGACCACGGTGGCCACGGCCACCGGCTCGTCCGCCGCCAGCCGGTCCAGGAGCGCCGGCAGCTGAGGGAAGGTGGCGCGGGAGATCGGCTCGACGAAGACCTCCAGCGTCCCGCCGCAGGTCAGCCCCACGGCGAAGGCGTCGTCGTCGCTGACGCCGTAGGTGTGGGACTGCGGCACACCGGTGGCCATCACCTCTTGGGCGGCCTCGTAGACCGCGGCCTCGACGCACCCGCCGGACACGCTGCCGACCACCTCGCCGCCGGACGACACCGCCATCGCCGCCCCGGGCTGCCGGGGGGCGCTGTGATGGGTGGCGACGACCGTGGCAAGGGCGGTGGTCAGCCCGGCCTCGTACCAGGGGCGCAGCGCGCCGAGCACCTCACGCATGGGACTTCCCGTCTGTCCTGGCCGGACCGTTCAGCGGGTCAGCCAGACCACGACGGCGGCGACGACCACCACGGCGACGATCAGCGGGACGGCGCGCTTGAGTACGGCGCCCCGGGCGATGCTCATCAGGTCCAGTGGCTCGACGGTGGCGGCGGCGGCCGGGGCCGGGCGCGGCGCGGTCGTGGTGGGCGCCGGTGACGTGTCGGCGGCGGGCTCCCGCGCGGGCTCCGAAGCGGCCGCCGGTGCCGAAGGCGCGGGCTCCGAAGCGGCCGCCGGTTCCTCGGCGGTGGCGGCGTCGTCGGCGGCGAACTGGCTCTCCAGGGCGTCCGCGAACTGCGCCAGCAGCTTCTTGCTGATCTCCTCGATCATGCCCTTGCCGAACTGCGCCACCTTGCCGGTGATGGTCAGCCGGGTCTCCACCACCACCCGCGTGCCGTCGCCGTCCTGTAGCAGCCGGGCGGGGACCCGCTCGTCGG
>JBEHXI010000320.1:0-7045 GCA_048498775.1 Actinomycetota bacterium
GGCGTTGCCGGCGTCGTCGGCAGCCGGTGTGCGTGCCGCGGGCGACCTCGCTGTCCTTCGTTCCTGCTCCTTCGATTGTGTACTCGTCCGCATGGGGGCTCCTGTCCGCGTTCACTCCATTGGCCCGGGTACCCCGGGAAGCCTTCCCAAGGCCTCGCGGGGCACAACACGTTCGAATCGTGCGTACCGGCGCGTAACGAGAGCGGATCCGGTCACCCGGTCGGCCGGATACGGACGGGGGACGCTCACGCCGATGGCCCTCCGGGTCCGCCCCGCGGCCCGGCGCGGGGGCGGGCGGGGCGCCGCACTCCCGCGATGCGCCAGGGCGCCGCCCGGGAGGCGAAACGGCCGGCGGCGCTCCCGGCTAAGCCTGGCGGGTGAAGTCTCGTACCACTTTGCTGGTTTGTGGCACGCAATACTGGATACGGGGCGAAACGGGCCGCCCGGCGCCGCTACCGTCGAGGGCGTGAAGGCTATCCGTCGATTCACCGTCCGAACGGTCCTCCCCGAACCCCTGCGGCCGCTCGCCGCGCTGGCACAGAACCTGCGCTGGTCCTGGCACCTGGAGACCCGTGAACTCCTCCACTCCGTCGACCCCGGGGGATGGCGGGCCGCGGGCGGCGACCCGGTGCGGCTGCTCGGTGCCGTCCCCGCGGAACGGCTGGCCGCGCTCGCCGCGGACCGCCGGTTCCTGCGCCGGCTGAACGCAGCCGCCGAGGACCTGTCCGACTACCTGACCAATCCCCGCTGGTACAGCAAGGCCGCCGAGAGCGCCGACCTGCCCAGCGCGATCGCCTACTTCTCACCCGAGTACGGCATCACCGCCGCCCTGCCGCAGTACTCCGGAGGTCTCGGCATCCTGGCCGGCGACCACCTCAAGGCCGCCAGCGACCTGGGCGTGCCGCTGATCGGCGTCGGCCTGCTCTACCGGCACGGCTACTTCCGGCAGTCCCTGTCCCGGGAGGGCTGGCAGCAGGAGCAGTACCCGGTGCTCGATCCGCACGAGCTGCCGCTGGCCCTGCTGCACGAGTCCGACGACACGCCCGCCCAGGTCCGGATCACCCTGCCCGGCGGCCGCCTGTTGCGCGCCCACATCTGGCAGGCCCAGGTCGGGCGGGTGCCGCTGCTGCTGCTCGACTCCGACGTCGAGGAGAACCACCAGAGCGAGCGCGAGGTCACCGACCGCCTCTACGGCGGCGGCAGCGAGCACCGCCTGCTCCAGGAGATGCTGCTGGGCATCGGCGGGGTGCGCGCGGTGCGCACCTACTGCCGGCTGACCGGGCACCCGGCCCCCGAGGTCTTCCACACCAACGAGGGCCACGCCGGCTTCCTCGGCCTGGAGCGGATCCGCGAGCTGGCCACCGGCCCCGACCCGCTGGACTTCGACGCCGCCCTGGAGGCGGTCCGCGCCGGCACCGTCTTCACCACCCACACCCCGGTGCCGGCCGGCATCGACCGCTTCGACCGGGAGCTGGTCGCCCGTCACTTCGGCGACGACGGCGAGCTGTCCGGCGTCGACACCGGCCGCATCCTGGAACTCGGCCTGGAGACCTACCCGGGCGGTGAGCCCCGGCTGTTCAACATGGCCGTCATGGGCCTGCGCCTGGCCCAGCGCGCCAACGGGGTGAGCACCCTGCACGGCGCGGTCAGCCGGAAGATGTTCGCCGGGCTGTGGCCGGGCTTCGACCCCGAGGAGGTGCCGATCACCTCCATCACCAACGGGGTGCACGCGCCCACCTGGGTGGCCCCCGAGGTGCTGCGGCTCGGCGCCCGCGAGCCCGGCGCGCACCGCGAGGACCCGCTCGGCGCCGGCGGCCTGCCCTGCTGGGCCGCCGCCGAACGCATCCCGGACAACGCGATCTGGGAGCTGCGCCGCACCCTGCGCGAGCAGCTGGTGGACGAGGTGCGCGCCCGGGTGCGCGCCTCCTGGGAGCAGCGCGGCGCCGGGCCGTTCGAACTCGGCTGGACCGACCAGATCCTCGACCCCGACGTGCTGACCATCGGGTTCGCCCGCCGGGTGCCGTCCTACAAGCGGCTGACGCTGATGCTGCGCGACCCCGAGCGCCTGGCCCGCCTGCTGCTGCACCCCGAGCGCCCGGTGCAGATCATCGTCGCCGGCAAGGCCCACCCGGCCGACGACGGCGGCAAGCGGCTCGTCCAGGAACTGGTCCGCTTCACCGACGACCCACGGGTGCGGCACCGGATCGTCTTCCTCCCGGACTACGACATGGCGATGGCGCAGCGGCTGCTGCCCGGCTGCGACGTCTGGCTGAACAACCCGCTGCGCCCGCTGGAGGCCTGCGGCACCTCCGGGATGAAGGCCGCGCTCAACGGCGGCCTGAACCTGTCGGTGCTGGACGGCTGGTGGGACGAGTGGTTCGACGGCGACAACGGCTGGGCGATCCCCACCGCCGAGGGCTACGCCGACGACCCCGACCGCCGCGACGACATCGAGGCCGCCGCGCTGTACGACCTGATCGAGAACCAGGTCGCGCCGCGCTTCTACGACCTGGGCCGCGGCGGCCTGCCGCGCCGCTGGATCGAGATGGTCCGGCACACCCTGGTCACCCTCGGCCCCAAGGTGCTCGCCGACCGCATGGTCCGCGAGTACGTCGACCGGCTGTACGCGCCCGCCGCCCGCGCCCACCGCGCGGCGACCTCCCAGGCGGCCCGGGAGCTGGCCGTCTGGAAGGCCCGGCTGCGCGGCCAGTGGCAGCGCGTCGCGATCGACCACGTGGAGGCGGGCGCGGTGGACGGCAGCCACCGGCTGGGCGCCTCCCTGCCGCTGCGGGTCCAGGTCCGGCTCGGCGACCTGGACCCGGGCGAGGTGGACGTGCAGGTGGTCGCCGGCCGGGTGGACCAGGCCGACCGGATCACCGACCCGGTCATCGTCTCCCTCAAGCCGGCCGGCCACTGCGACGGTGAGGGCCGCTGGCTGTACGAGGGGCCGCTCGCCCTGGACCGCACCGGGCCGTTCGGCTACACCGTCCGGGTGCTGCCGTCCCATCCGCTGATGGCCTCCGCGGCGGAGCTCGGCCTGATCGCCGTGCCGCCCGAGACGGCCGGCATGACGGCGGGGGTGCTCCGGTAGGACCCGGCGCACCTGCGGCGGGCCGGTGGACACCACCGGCCCGCCGTCCTTTCGGCCTGGCGCGGGATCCGGCCGCGGCCGGTCACACCAGGCTGTCGCGCCACGCCCGGTGCAGCCCGGCGAACCGGCCGTCGCCGCCGGTCAGTTCGGCCGGCGAGCCGTCCTCCACGATCCGGCCGCCCTCCATCACCAGGACCCGGTCGGCGATCTCCACGGTGGACAGCCGGTGGGCGATGATCACCGCCGTCCGGCCGCGCAGCACCGTGTGCATCGCCTGCTGCACCGCCCGCTCGCCGGGCACGTCCAGCGAGGAGGTCGCCTCGTCGAGGATCAGCACCGCGGGGTCGGCCAGCAGCGCCCGGGCGAACGCCACCAGTTGCCGCTGCCCCGCGGAGATCCGGCCGCCGCGCTTGCGGACGTCGGTGTCGTAGCCCTCGGGCAGCCCGGCGACGAAGTCGTGGGCGCCGATCGCCTTCGCCGCCGCCTCGATGTCCTCCCGGGTGGCCTCCGGGGCGCCCAGCGCGATGTTGTCGGCGACCGACCCGGAGAACAGGAACGCCTCCTGGGTGACCATCACCACCCCGCGCCGCAGCTCGGCCGTCGACAGCTCCCGCAGGTCCACCCCGTCGAGCGTGACCCGCCCGCCGGTCGGGTCGTAGAACCGGGCCAGCAGCTTGGCCAGCGTGGACTTGCCGGCGCCGGTGGCCCCCACCACCGCGACCGTCTGGCCCGCCGGGATCGTCAGGTCGAAGGCCGGCAGCACCTCGCGGCCGCCCGGGTACCCGAAGCGCACCGCGTCCAGCACGACGGTGCGGCCCGCAGCCCGCTCCCCGCCCCGCGGCGGCAGCGGCCGCGGCCGCTCCGGCTCGGGGACCGAGGGCCGCTGCGCCAGCAGCCCGGCGATCTTCTCCAGCGAGGCCGCGGCGGACTGCCAGGAGTTGAGGAACATCCCCAGCGGGTCGATCGGCGCGTACAACCGCCGCAGGTACAGCACGAACGCCGCCAGCACCCCCAGCTCCAGCGACCCGGACGCCACCCGGTAGGCGCCCCACAGCACCACCAGCGCGATCGAGGTGTTGGCGACCAGCCAGGAGCTGACGGTGAACCGGCCCATCTCCAGGATGGCGTCGCCGTTGGCGTCCCGGTGGACGCCGTTGAGCCGGTCGAACGCGGCCTCGTTGGCGCGCTCGTGGCGGAACGCCTGCACCGGCCGGATGCCGTTCATGGTCTCGGTGAAGCGCACGATGACCGAGGCGATCGCGGCCGAGCGGCGGCTGTAGACCCGCAGCGAGCGGCGGCGGAACCGGCGGACCGTCACCACCAGCGGCAGGGCGGTCAGCAGGGTGAAGACGCCCAGCCTCCAGTCCATCCACAGCAGCACCGAGGAGATGTACAGCACCGACAGGCCGACGTTGAGGAGCTCCTCCAGCCCCTCGGTGAGCAGTTCGCGGATCGCCTCGACGTCCGAGGTGGCCCGGGCGATGATCCGGCCCGAGGTGTAGCGCTCGTGGAAGTCCAGGCCGAGCACCTGGGCGTGCCGGAAGATCCGGCCGCGCAGGTCCAGCAGCACGTCCTGGCTGATCACCCCGGACAGCCGGACGAAGGCGCGCTGCAGGATGCCCCCGGTCGCCGCGCAGCCCAGATAGGCGCAGGCCACCACGGTCAGCGGCCCGCCGCGGTGGGCGCGCAGCGCGGGCACCGCCCAGTCGATGGCGTACGCCGTGATCAGCGGGCCGGCCTGGGAGGCGGCCTGCTGCACCAGCAGCACCACCGCCGCGACGCACACCCGCAGCCGGTGCGGGCGGACCAGCTCGCGCAGCAGCCGGCGGGAGGCGCCGGCGGGGGCGGGCAGCACGTCGCGGTCCCAGGTGACACGCTCCCCGGGCCGCGGCTCGCCGCTGCCGTCCACCGGCCGGTCGGTGACGGTGGTCATCGGGCCGTGCTCCTCTCCCCGGCGGCGGCATCCCGCCGGCCGGACATCAGCCAGCGGTACTCGGAACTGGTGCGCAGCAGTTCGGTGTGGGTGCCGACCGCGGCGATCCGGCCGCCCGACAGCAGCGCCACCCGGTCGGCCAGCTGGACGGTCGAGGGGCGGTGCGCCACCACCAGCGCCGTGGTGGACGCCAGCACCCGCCGCAGCGCCGACTCCACCAGCGCCTCGGTGTGCACGTCCAGCGCCGAGAGCGGGTCGTCGAGCACCAGGAAACGCGGCCGCCCCACCACCGCGCGGGCCAGCGCCAGCCGCTGCCGCTGCCCGCCGGACAGGCTCAGGCCCTGCTCGCCGACCTGGGTGTCCAGGCCCCGCGGCAGCGTGTGGACGAAGTCGCACTGGGCGATCTCCAGCGCCCGCAGCACCTCGGCCTCCCCGGCGCCCACCGCGCCCATCAGGACGTTCTCGCGCACGCTCGCCGAGAACAGCGTCGGCTCCTCGAAGGCGGTCGCCACCAGGGAACGCACCCGGGAGCGGCTCATCCGCGCGATGTCGGCGCCGTCGAGCGTGATCCGGCCGCCGGTCGCGTCGTACAGCCGGGGCAGCAGCGCGGTGAGCGTGGTCTTGCCGGCGCCGGTCGCGCCGACCAGGGCCATCGTCTCGCCGGCGGCGATGTGCAGGTCGAGCCCGGTGAGCAGGTCGGGGGAGTCCGGCGGCGCGTCCGGGTAGCGGAACCGCACGCCGCTGAAGCGGATGCCGTCCGGACGCACCGGTTCCGGAGGGTGCTCGTCCGGCTCGTCGGCGGGCAGCGGGGCGTCCAGCACCTCGAAGACGCGGTCGGTCGCGGTCGCCGCCTCGTTGCTGATCGACAGCAGCCAGCCCAGTGACTCCACCGGCCAGCGCAGCGCCAGCGCGGTGGACAGGAACGCCACCAGGGTGCCCGCCGACAGCGTCCCGTCCGCGACCTGGACGCAGCCGACGACCAGCGCCACGCCCAGCGCCAGGTCCGGCAGGCCGGTGACCAGCGCCCACAGGTCGGCCAGCAGCCGGGCCTTGCGCAGCTCGGTGGCGCGCAGCGTCCGCGACTGGGCGCGGAACGCCCGCGCCTGGCCGCTGTGCCGCCCGAACGCCTTGATGATCCGGATGCCCAGCACCGACTCCTCCACCAGGGTGGTCAGGTCGCCGATCTGGTCCTGGGCGCGGCGGGAGGCCAGGGCGTAGCGGGACTCGAAGTACGCGCAGAGCACCACCAGCGGCGCCACGGGCAGCAGCAGCACCAGCCCCAGCGACCACCGCTGCGTCAGCAGGATGGCGAAGCCGGCCAGGATCGTCACCGAGTTGACGACCAGGAAGATCAGCGGGAAGACCAGGAACTGCCGGGCGATCTGGAGGTCGTTGGTGCCGCGGGCCAGCAACTGGCCGGAGCCCCAGCGGTCGTGGAAGGCCACCGGCAGCCGCTGCAGACGGTGGTAGAGGTCGGCGCGCATCCGCGCCTCCACGTCCACCATCGGCCGGGCCACCAGCCAGCGCCGCACCCCGAACAGGGCCGCCTCCAGCACGCCCAGCAGCATCACCAGCCCGCCGCCGAGCCACACGCCGGACGGGTCCCGGTGCGCCACCGGGCCGTCCACCAGCCACTTGAGGACCAGCGGGATCAGCAGCGCCAGGCAGGAGGCGAGCGCCGCCACCGCCCCCGAGCCGAACCACCGGTGGCGGACCGGGCGGACGTACGGCCACAGCCGCAGCAGCGAGCGCACCGCGGACCGCCGCGGCGCCGGTGCCCGCTCGGCCTCCGGATCCGCCCCTTCAGAAAACGTTGTCTCCGCCACCGTCCCGAGACTAGAGGCGGGGTGTGACAGCGCTCACCTGGTTTACCGGCCGGGCCGGGCGGCGCGCAGGAGCAGGACGGTCCGGCCGGGCACCGGGACGGACGCTCCGGCGCGGTGGTGTGCGCCGTCCGCGGTGCCGTCCGCGCCGGAGGCGGCGGCGGGGCCGCCTCCGCCGTCCGGGGCGCCGTCCGGGGC
>JBEHXI010000321.1:0-6865 GCA_048498775.1 Actinomycetota bacterium
CACAGCCTGAAGGGCTGGGGCCTGTTTGATGGTGCGACTGGGCCCCGGCATTTTCCGCTACCTCCTGCGCAGATCGGCCACCCGTCCGCCCGGGGCCTGCTCCGCGGCCAGGGCCGCGCTGCGCAGCGCGGCGGGCGTCTGGCCGCCCGGCTGGCCCGCTCCGGGGTGGACGCGGCGCCGCGGGCCGGGCACCGGCACGTCCCTGCGCTGGCGCCCGGGTGGCCCCGGCTCGCCGCCCTCCGCGCCCGTCGAGGGCAGGGAGGCGACGCTGATGCGCACCCCGCAGTCGGCGAGCGCCTGGAGCTCGGTCGCCGCCCGCTCGTCGCCCAGCGGCGGCTCGTCGGTGACCAGGTGGGTGATCACGTCCGACGGCACGGTCTGGAACATGGTGTCGGTGCCGAGCTTGGTGTGGTCGGCGAGGACCACCACCTCGGCCGCCGCCTGGACCAGCGCCCGGTCGACGCTCGCGGAGAGCATGTTGGAGGTGGACAGGCCCCGCTCGGCGGTCAGGCCGCTGCCGGACAGGAACGCCCGCGAGACCCGCAGCCCCTGGAGGGACTGCTCGGCGCCGCTGCCGACCAGGGCGTAGTTGGAGCCGCGCAGGGTGCCGCCGGTCATCACCACCTCCACCCGGTTGGCGTGCGCCAGCGCCTGCGCGACCAGCAGGGAGTTGGTGACCACGGTCAGCCCGGGGATCCGCGCGAGCCGGCGGGCCAGCTCCTGCGTGGTCGTCCCCGCGCCCACCACGATGGCCTCGCCCTCCTCGACGAGGCCGGCCGCGAGATCGGCGATGGCCGTCTTCTCCGCGGTCGCCAGATGGGACTTCTGCGGAAAGCCGGATTCCCTGGTGAAACCGCCTGGCAGCACGGCGCCGCCGTGCCTGCGGTCGAGCAGTCCTTCGGCCTCCAGCGCCCGCACGTCCCGCCGTACGGTCACTTCGGAGGTCTGGACGACGCGGGCGAGCTCCCGGAGCGAGACGGCTCCGTTCGCGCGCACCATTTCAAGGATCAACTGGCGACGTTCTGCTGCGAACACGAAACTGACAGTAATGCCAGCGACCGTCTGCTATCAGCAGTTTGCACCAATTAACAGAAGTTGTTCATGCACATGTCCGGCGAGTGCTATACGCCGGGGTGCATCGGCGCAGGCCGGCGGGCGTGTCCCGGGCGGCCGCGCCACCGCCCCGGTCAGACCCTGCGGGTGTGCAACTGGCGCGCGACCTCGGCGATCGACCCGGACAGGGACGGGTAGACGGTGAACGCGCCGGCGATCTGCTCCACGGTCAGGTTGTTCTCCACCGCGATCGAGATCGGGTGGATCAGCTCGCTGGCGCGCGGGGCGACCACCACGCCGCCGACCACGATCTGCGTGCCGGGCCGGCAGAACAGCTTCACGAAGCCGTCCCGGATGCCCTGCATCTTCGCCCGCGGGTTGCGCAGCAGCGGCAGCTTGACCGCCCGCGCCTCGATCGTGCCGTTGTCGATGTCGGCCTGGGTGTAGCCGACGGTGGCGATCTCCGGGTCGGTGAAGACGTTCGACGAGACGGTCTTGAGGTCCAGCGGGGTGACCGACTCGCCCATGAAGTGGTAGACCGCGATCCGGCCCTGCATCGCGGCGACCGAGGCCAGCGCGAAGACCCCGGTGCAGTCCCCGGCGGCGTAGACGCCCGGCGCGGTGGTGCGGGAGACCCGGTCGGTCCAGACGTGGCCGGAGTCCTTCAGCCGCACCCCGGCCTCCTCCAGGCCGATGCCCGCCGTGTTGGGGATGGAGCCGACCGCCATCAGGCAGTGGGTGCCGCTGATCACCCGGCCGTCCGCCAGGGTGACCTCCACCCGGTCGCCGACCCGCTTGGCGGCGGCGGCCCGGGAACGCGCCATGACGTTCATCCCGCGGCGGCGGAAGACGTCCTCCAGCACCGCGGCGGCGTCCGGGTCCTCACCGGGCAGCACCCGGTCGCGCGAGGAGACCAGCGTGACCCGGGAGCCGAGCGCCTGGTAGGCGCCCGCGAACTCGGCGCCGGTGACGCCGGAGCCGACCACGATGAGCTCCTCGGGCAGCTCGTCGAGGTCGTAGACCTGCGTCCAGTTCAGGATGCGCTCGCCGTCCGGCTGGGCGTCCGGGATCTCCCGGGGGTGGGCGCCGGTGGCGATCAGCACCGCGTCGGCGGTCAGCGTCTCGGACGAGCCGTCCGCGACCGTGACGGTGACCGTGCGGGTGCCGTCCGCCGCCTGGCCGGGCTCCAGCCGGCCGCGGCCGCGCATCACCCGGGCGCCGGCACGGGTCACCGAGGCGGTGATGTCGTGCGACTGGGCGAGCGCCAGCCGCTTGACGCGGCGGTTGACCTTGCCCAGGTCGACGCCGACCACGCGGGCCGGCCGCTCGTTGGGCGGCGTGTCGTCGGCGACGATGATGCCCAGCTCCTCGTAGGAGGAGTCGAACGTGGTCATGACCTCGGCGGTGGCGATCAGGGTCTTCGACGGCACGCAGTCGGTGAGCACCGACGCGCCGCCCAGGCCGTCACAGTCGACGACGGTCACCTCCGCGCCCAGCTGCGCGGCGACCAGCGCCGCCTCGTATCCGCCGGGTCCGCCACCTATGATCACGATCCGAGTCACGTACCCCATTGTCCCGCACTCGTGTGATGGTCATCCACGGGGTCCGCGGCGCCCGGGAACGGTGCGCCACCCGGAGAGGGGAACCCCCGCGCGGGCCGCTCCCGTACCCTGTCGGGCATGTCGATCTACGCTGCGTACGCCGGCAACCTCGACGCGCGGCTGATGTCCCGCCGCGCCCCGCACTCGCCGCTGCGCGGAACCGGCTGGCTGGACGGCTGGCGGCTCACCTTCGGCGGCGAGCAGATGGGCTGGGAGGGAGCGCTGGCCACCCTCGTCGAGGACCCGCTGCACCAGGTCTTCGTCGGCCTGTACGACATCGCCCCGGTGGACGAGGACTCCCTGGACCGCTGGGAGGGCGTCCCGCTGGGCATCTACCGCCGCACCATGGTGCGCGTGCACACCCTCGACGGCACCGTCCCCGCCTGGGCGTATGTGCTCAACGACTACGAGGGCGGCCTGCCGTCGGCCCGCTACCTCGGCGAGATCGCGGACGCCGCGGAGTCGGCCGGCGCCCCGCACGACTACGTGATGGAGCTGCGCAAGCGCCCCTGCTGACGGCGCGGGGCACCGGCCGTCGGGGACCGATGCGTGAACACCTTCTACGCGCGTAGGCCGTAAGCCGTTACCCTCATGCCCGTGAACGCATCTCCCATCTCCGGAACCCCCGGAGATCCCTACGCCGCGGCCGATACCGCCGCCGCCCGCCTGCGCGAGCTGACCGGCGTCGCGTCGCACGACGTCGCCCTGGTGATGGGCTCCGGCTGGGTGCCGGCGGCTGACGCGCTCGGGGCGGTCGAGCACGAGCTCCCCTTCACCGCGCTGCCCGGCTTCGCGCCGCCCTCCGTGGCGGGCCACGCCGGCACCCTGCGCTCCCTGGCGATCGGCGACCACCGCGCCCTGGTCTTCCTGGGCCGCACCCACCTCTACGAGGGCCACGGCGTCGCGGCCGTCGTCCACGGGGTGCGCACCGCCGTGGCCGCGGGCTGCAAGACCGTCGTGCTGACCAACGGCTGCGGTGGCCTGCGGCCGGAGTACACGGCCGGCGAGGCGGTGCTGATCAGCGACCACATCAACCTCACCGCCACCTCCCCCATCGTCGGCCCGCGCTTCGTCGACCTCACCGACCTGTACTCGCCGCGGCTGCGCGCCCTGTGCAAGGACGTCGACCCCACCCTCACCGAGGGCGTCTACGTGCAGCTGCCCGGCCCGCACTACGAGACGCCGGCCGAGATCGGCATGGTCCGGGCCATCGGCGGGGACCTGGTCGGCATGTCGACCACCCTGGAGGCGATCGCCGCCCGCGAGGCCGGCGCCGAGGTCCTGGGCATCTCCCTGGTGACCAACCTGGCCGCCGGCATGACCGGCGAACCGCTCAACCACGAAGAGGTCCTGGAGGCCGGCCGCGAGTCCGCCGCGCGGATGGGCAGCCTGCTGGCCCAGGTGCTCGGCCGAATCTGAGCCTGGATCCGAAACTGGCAGTGACGGAATCGATGGGAGCCGAGATGGGAATCGACGCGCTGACCCGGGCCCGGGCCTGGCTGGCCGAGGACCCCGACCCGGAGACCCGCGCCGAGCTGCGGGCCCTGCTCGACGCGGGCACGCCCGAGGCCGCGGCGGAGCTCGCCGAGCGCTTCTCCGGCCTGCTGCGGTTCGGCACCGCGGGGCTCCGCGGCGAGCTGGGCGCGGGCCCGGCGCGGATGAACCGGGCCGTGGTGATCCGCGCCGCGGCCGGGCTGGCGGGCCACCTCACGGCCCAGGGCGCGGCCGGCGGCCTGGTGGTGATCGGCTATGACGCGCGGCACAAGTCGCGGGACTTCGCCCTGGACACCGCCGCGGTGGTGACCGGCGCCGGGCTGCGCGCCGCGCTCCTGCCCCGGCCGCTGCCGACGCCCGTGCTGGCGTTCGCGATCCGGCACCTCGGGGCGGTCGCCGGCGTCATGGTGACCGCCAGCCACAACCCGCCGCGCGACAACGGCTACAAGGTCTACCTGGGCGACGGCGCCCAGATCGTCCCCCCGGTCGACGAGGACATCGCGGCGCGCATCGAGGCCATCGGCTCACTGGCCGAGGTCCCGCGGGCGGACGGCGGCTGGCAGGTGCTGGACGAGGACATCGTGGACGCCTACCTGACCAGGGCCGCCTCGGTGGCGGTGGTCACCCCGGGCACGCCGCGGGAGGTCTCGGTGGTGTACACCGCGCTCCACGGCGTCGGCGGCGAGACCCTGGCCGCCGCGTTCGAACGGGCCGGCTTCCCGGCTCCCGTCCCCGTCCCCGAGCAGGCCGAACCCGACCCGGACTTCCCGACGCTGGCGTTCCCCAACCCGGAGGAGCCGGGCGCCATGGACCTGGCCTTCGCCACGGCGCGCCGGGTCGGCCCCGACGTGGTGATCGCCAACGACCCCGACGCGGACCGCTGCGCGGTGGCCGTCCCGGACGCCACGGCGCCCGGCGGCTGGCGGATGCTGCGCGGCGACGAGGTGGGCGCGCTGCTCGCCACCCATCTGATCAGCCGCCGGGTGGTCGGGGTGCTGGCCGCGTCGATCGTCTCCTCCACGCTGCTGTCCCGGATCGCCGGCGCCGCCGGCCTGCCGTACGAGGAGACGCTGACCGGCTTCAAGTGGATCGCCCGGGTGCCGGGGCTGCGCTACGGCTACGAGGAGGCGCTGGGCTACTGCGTCGACCCGGCCGGGGTGCGCGACAAGGACGGCATCACCGCGGCCCTGGCCGTCGCCGAGCTCGTCGCCACGCTCAAGCAGAAGGGGCGCACGCTGACGGACCTGCTGGACGACCTGGCGGTCGAGCACGGGCTGCACGCCACCGACCAGCTCTCGGTGCGGGTCGCCGACCTGGCGCTGATCGCGGACGCGATGGCCCGGCTCCGGGAACGGCCGCCGGCGCGGCTCGCGGGGCTGCCGGTGGAGGCGGCGGAGGACCTGGCGGTGGGCAGCGAGCGGCTGCCGCCGACGGACGGACTGCGGTACCGCCTGGGCGGCGGGCCGTCGGGCGAGGTCTCGGGTGCCCGGGTCGTCGTCCGGCCGAGCGGGACCGAGCCGAAGCTGAAGTGCTACCTGGAGGTGGTGGTCCCGGTCCACGCGGCGGAGGGGCTCCCGGCGGCCCGGGCGACCGGGGGGCGGGTGCTTGAGGCGCTCAAGCGGGACGTGGCGGAGGCGGCGGGGATCTAGGGGGCGTCTTCCGCCTTCGCCTTCCGGGTGGGTGGTGCGGGTCGGCCCGTCGGGTCAGCTCGTCGGGTCAGCCCGTCGCCAGGAGTACGGCGAGCAGGACGGCGCCGGCCGCGGCGGGAGCGATGATCTCGTAGGCCCAGCGGACCGCGACCGGGCCCTGCGCGGCCTCCGCGGAGGCGTGCCGCTCGGCGAGTTCGCGCAGGTCCCGCACCGCGCGGTCGGACGGCGCCAGCACCTCGACGGACGCGGGGGCCGCGTCGGTGCGGCGCAGGGCCCTGCTGCGGGCGCGCACCGAGACCGGGATGGACCACAGCTGGAACTTCCGGCCACCGGCGAGCACCTCGCTGCTGTAGCCGGCCCGTACGGTCTCCACGGCCGCCCAGGGGATGGTCACGGTGCGGAACGGGTTGCGCACCAGCATCCGGGTGTCGCTCGCGTAGACGACGGGGCGGACGGTGAAGGCGGCCACGAGCGGCGCGGCGAGCAGCAGGGTTGCCAGGGCGAACCACGGGGTGCGGCCGGTGCCGCCGGCGACCGCGTCGGCCGTCATCCAGGCGCCCAGGGCCAGCAGCAGTACTCCGGCGACGACGCCGAACGGTGAGCGGAAGGCGCGGTCGGCGTAGGCGGGGCGGTTCTGCTGGGTCTGTGGGGTCTGTGGGGTCTGCGGGGTCCGCGGGGGCCGCGGGGTTCCGGGCGACGACGTCATGCGACCGATTCTGCCTCGGTTTCCCCGAGCGGGGTGCGGTTGGTGCACCGGTGCGGGGCTTGCGCGGTGCGCGGTGCCCGGGTGCGTGGGTCGGGGCCGGGTCGGGGTGGGGCCTTGGGACAGCACATTTACGGCGCCCTGACTGGCCTTCGTTCGGGAACCCAGAGGTTCAAGGGCGCCACACATATGCTCCAGCGTCCCTGCAACCCCACCCCGACCCGTCCCCTCCGGCCGGTCCGGCGACTCTCCGCCGGTGGTCCACCGGGCCGCAGACGCGTACGAGAGCGAAGGGGGCGGGGCGCAGCGGGTGGTGCGGGGACGCTGGAGCATATGTGTGGCGCCCGGAACAATCGGATCAGCCG
>JBEHXI010000322.1:0-6803 GCA_048498775.1 Actinomycetota bacterium
GCGCCGCGGTCTGGTGTGCGCTGCGGTCTTCCGTGCAGGGCCCCACGGCCGGCGCGGAAGATCGCAGCGCGGCGGTTTCTGCGAAGGTATGCCTATCCTGATAAGTGCGGTGTGCGTCCCACCGGGCGGCGCCCCGCCGAGCAGGGCGACAGCCTGCCCCGCGCGATCCACCCCGTCGAGGAGCCCTTTTCATGGCCCACGGAGCCAGCCACCCCGCTCCCCCCTCCGCTCCCGGCCCCCGGGCGGACACCGTCCGCGCCCGGAACTGCGCCGAGTGCAACGGATGGGGGACCGTGGTCACCGCGGACGGCCGCCACGAGCTGTGCGCGGTCTGCCAGGCCCCGGCCGGGCCCGGGCGCTGAGAGCTCCGGGCCCGGCCGCGGAGCCGGTTCTCCGGATGCGTCGCCGCGTGACCGCGGCGGCCGCTCAGGCGGCCACCGTGGGCGGCTGGGCGGCCGCCGCCGCCGCGGTGGCCGCGAAGGACTCTGCCAGCAGTCTGCGCGCCGCCTCCCTGGCCGCCTCGACATCCCGGGTCCCGGTGGACACGCACAGCGTGTAGGCGGTGTCCTGCAGCTCCCGCACCAGCTCGGGGGATGCCTGCCCCGCGTCCCGGACCTGTGCCTCCAGGGACTCGTAGCGCTCCAGCAGGTTGCCCAGGACCATCGGGTGAGGCTTCAGCATGGTTTCTCCTTTGCATCCGGCTATGGCCGCAGCGGCGTCTACCCAGCGGCCATGCACTCATGCATGGCACAGGTAAGAGGGCTGCGAAGGCTTGTCGCCCGCGGCGTGCCAATTCCCGCACCCGCGCGCGGCGTTGATCCGGCGGCGGCCGGTGAACCGGTACGCGCCGCGGCCCGTACCACGGTCAGCGAGCCCGCAGCCCGACGCGTTCCGGCGCTTCCCCCGAGCGCCGCTGCCCGATGCCGTGGAGGATCACCCGATGAGCGAGCAGAACAGCCTTCCCACCCAGATCCAGGCGCTGCCCGACGGGGGTGCCGAACTGCACCTGGTGGTCCGGATGCGCTGGGAGGACATCGCCACCCTGGGCCGTGAGGCGGGCCGGCTGGCCGTGCGGTTGCAGCGGCCGGTCAGCCTGGACGAGGCCGCCGGGCACAAGCTGAGCGGCCGGTCCGCGGCCACCGCCCACGACCTCGCGGAACAGGCCCCCCGGGCCCTGCCGGTCGCCCCGCCCCCCGCCGAGACCGCCGCCCCGCACCCGAACGGCACCGCGACCGCCGCGGCGAGCACCCCGGCCGCGGCCCCGCCGCAGCCGGCCGGCGCTCCCGCGTCCCCGGTGTCCGCCTCCACCGGGCAACTGGGCGAGACGGCCGCCGACGGCCGAGGGGCGTTCGACCGCGCCGCCCGGGTCTCCGCCGTGCCCAGTGGCGTTCCCAGCGGCGTCGCCGGCGGCGTTCCCACCCTGCCCGGCCGGCACGAGGCGCCGCGCGCCGCCGGCTGAGGGCCCCGGGCCCCGGCCCGTACCCCGTGAGCCCCCGGGTCCCCGGTCCGCCCCCAGCCGGTCCCGTGGGGTGCCGGGCCGGGGAACCCGGGTGCTTCCCCCGCCCGGTCCGGCGCGCCGCCGCGCGGGTGCCCCGGACCGGGCCCCGCCGACCGGTCAGCCCACCGTGAGCGCGCCGAAGTCGCTCTCGCCGGTGGTGCCGGCGCTGTGCGAGGTGGTGAAGACCCCGGCGTCCTGGGTGGGCGCCGCGGCGGCGAGGGTGACGCCGCCGACCGTCCGCCAGGCGCTGCCGTCCGTGGAGTACGCGCCGGTGTAGTGCGAGCCGTCGCGGACCAGCCGCAGCCAGACCGGGAAGGCCGCCGTGGCGTCACCGGTGGTGGTGCTGCTGTCCAGCCGGCCGTCGCCGTCGCTGTCCCACTGCAGGGCGATGCCGTGCCGCGGGGTGACGGCCAGGATCAGGTAGCCGGCGGAGCGGCCCGCGGCGGTGATGTCGTCGCGCACCATCAGCCCGCTCTTCGCCCAGTCGCTGGTGGGCTGTTGGGCGTCCACCCGCACGGTGGCCGTCGAGGAGGGGCCCAGCGCGCCCGGCAGGTGGACCGCGCCGTAGGCGTCGTCGCCGGTCCACACGTCCGCGCCGTCCGCGGCGATCCCCAGCCGGTCGCCCGACTGCCCGAAGTGCGCCGTCGCCCCGGGCGCGGTGACGGCGCGGTACGGCGGGAGCAGCGGTGCCACGACGTGCACGGTCTGCGTGGCGGTCGCGGTGCGTGCCGAGCCCCGCCAGGTGTACCGAGCGGCTCCCGTCAGGGTGCCGGTGGTGATCGGCGCCGCGGCCGCGGCCGGGGTGACCCGCCAGCTCGCCCGCACGCCGTGGCCGGGCGCCACCGTGCCGAAGGCGGTGCGCGAGCCGGCCGTCACCCGCCAGCCCGCGGGGGCCCGCAGCGCCAGGCGCACCCGGGTGACCGGCGCGCGGCCGTTGTCGGTGAAGGACTGGGTGACGGTGACCGGCGTTCCCAGCGTGCTCCAGCCGGCGCCGGCCGTCAGGGCCGCGGTGGTGCTGGGCGGGACCGCGCCCGGCCGCCGGGTGGGGGCGACCCGCAGCAGCACGGTGCCGTGCGCGGGCACCTGGGCGCTGATGGTGCCCGCGGTCTCGGTGGTGGTGTGCGCCCACAGGTCGCGCAGCGTGTACGCGGGGGCCGCGCCGAGGCCGGCGGCCCGCGCCGAGGTGGTGAGGGTGGCCGGGGTGTCGCCCTCGTTGAACAGGGCGACCGCCACGTCCCCGCCGGCCAGCGGCTTGGCCAGCACGTGCCCGGCGCCGTCGGCGGCCACCTGGCGGCCCTGGATGCCGAGCGGGTCCTGGTCGACGGCGATGACCTCCTTGTTGAGGTAGATCGCCAGGGTGGCCGGGGTGGCCTTGCGCAGGTCGGTGCCGGCGATCAGCGGGGCGGCCATCTCGGCCCACAGGCTGAAGTGCGACCGGTACTCGGTGTCGGTCATGCCGCCGTTGCCGACCTCCAGCATGTCCGGGTCGTTCCACGCGCCGGGCTTCGCGTACGGGGCGAGCCCCACGTTCTGGTGGAAGATGTCCAGCATGCTGCCGTAGGAGTCGCTGATGTCGTGGGTGGTGCGCCACAGGTTGGACACGCCCTGCGCCCAGGTCCACGGCTGGACGGTGGGGTCCCAGCCGTTGCACATGCTGAAGACGATTCCGCGCCCGGTGGCCGCGAGGGCGTCGCGCATCGTGGTGTACAGCTCCTGGGCGACCTGCTGGTTCGTCTTTCCCGGGTAGTTCGCGAACGGCACGTTGCACCAGTCGTACTTGAGGTAGTCCGCGCCCCAGGCGGCGAAGGCGGCCGCGTCCTGCCGCTCGTGGCCGAGGCTGCCGGGGTACCCGGCGCAGGTCTTGGTGCCGGCGTCCTCGTAGATGCCGAGCTTGAGGCCCTTGGCGTGGACGTAGTCGGCCACCGCCTTGATGCCGTCGGGGAACTTGGCGGGATCCGCGACCAGTTGACCCTGGGCGTCGCGGGACTTCTCCATCCAGCAGTCGTCGATGTTGACGTAGGTGTACCCGGCGGCCTTCATGCCCGACGAGACGATGGTGTCGGCGGTCTGCTCGATGAGCTGCTCGCTGACGTCGCAGCCGAAGGCGTTCCAGTCGTTGAAGCCCATCGGCGGCGTGGTGGCCAGGCCGTTGTCCAGTGCGGCGGCCGGGCCGGCGGTCCCCACCAGGGCGGGGACGAGTCCGATGACCAGGGCCGCGCTCGCGAGAGTCGCTAATGCCTTGCGCATGTCACCTCCGTGACGGTCGGCAGTGTCCTGCCTCTGCTCCACAGGCCAGACAAAGGTGGCACCAAGTTCCGCTGTTTTCAACAGAATCGAAAGGATGGGAATCAGCCTTGGCGTGCGTTCGCGTTGGATTGTGTTCTGTGTGGAGGTGCGCGCACACACGAAGGCGCCGCCGCCCGGGCCGGGTCCGGAGCGGCGGCGCCTTGCTGACGCGGTGTCAGGAGACGTTCAGCGCCGTGTCGTCCAGCACGAAGCTGGTCTGCAGCTTGGAACCCTCGGTGCCGGTGAAGGTGAGGGTCACCGTGCTGCCCGCGTAGGACGACAGGTCGTAGGTGTGCTGGGTGTAGCCGGTGCCGGCGTCCAGGTTGGAGAACGTCGCCAGCGTGGTGCTCCCGGCCTTCAGCGTCATCGTGTCGTACGCGGTCGTGGTGCTGGTCTCCGCGGTGTCGACGTGCAGCCAGAAGCTCAGCGACGCCGTGCAGCCCGCCGGGATGGTCACCGACTGGGAGAGGGTGTCGGTGGTGGCGGTGCCGTAGCCGTCCAGCCAGGCGTCGTAGGTGCCGGAGTGCGGCGGCTCGCTGCTGGAGCTGTTGATCACGCCGCTGCTCGCGGTCCACGGCGAGGCGCTGCCGGTCTCGAAGCCCGGGTTGCCCAGCAGCTGGCCGGCGGTGCAGCCGCTGCCGCCGCTCGAGGCGATGGTCCAGGTGAAGGCCGCCGTGCCGGAGGTGCCGCCGGAGTCGGTGGCCGTCACCGTGGTGGAGTAGGTGCCGGCGGCCGACGGCGTGCCGCTGATCAGCCCGGTGGAGGAGTTGATCGACAGCCCGGTGGGCAGCCCGGAGGCGCTGTAGGACAGGGTGCCGCCGGCGGTGTCGGTGGCCGAGATCTGCAGGCTCGCCGCGGTGCCGACGGTGCCGGACTGCGCGCCGGGGTTGGTGACCGTGACGGCGCCGGTGCTGCCGCCGCCGCTGCCCGAGGCCAGCCAGGCGGTGGCGTTCAGCGCGAGGGCCGCGTCGGTGCCGGCCGGGTCGTTCCAGCCGTCGTACAGGGTGTTGCCGGACTGGCCGGTGCCGTCGTCGATGGGGGAGCTGTCACCCCAGAACGCCACCCGGCCGCTGCCGAAGGTGCTGGTGGCGAAGGCGGCCCCGGTGGTGCCCGTCGAGCTGTAGCCGGGGCGGAACAGCAGGCCGCGCGCCGCGGAGTTGTCCGAGGGGTGCAGCGTGACGGTCGTCCCGTTGCGGATGATGCTGCCGGTGACGGTGCCGAACGGGCCGTTGAGCACCGGGTTGGACGAGTCGCTGATGGCCGTCGGGTTCTCGCTGCTGATGTTGAGCAGGTCGACCGAGAAGCCGAACGGGTCGCTGCTGTCCACGCTGTTGGAGGTCATCAGGTCGTTGATGACGCCGACGGAGTCGATGCCGTCGTTGTTGCGGTCGCTGCCGGTGTGGTCCGATATCAGGAACAGGCCGCCGCCGTTCTTCACGAACGTCATGATGGCGGTCTTCTCGGACGCGGAGAGCTGGACGTTGGGCTCGGGCAGCACGAAGGCGTCGAAGTTCGACAGGTCCAGCGCGTTGCCGCTGTTGCCGTAGGTGATGGTGTTCGACGGCGGCAGCGTCTTCAGGCTGTACTGGCCGGTCTTCTGGAGCGCCACGCCCCAGGAGGAGATCGCCCCCGTCCAGTCGCTCTCGGACTGCGGGTTGGCGTTCTGCTGGGTCGGGTCCGGCATGCTGGTGCCGACGATCCAGTCGGCGTTGCCCGCCGTCTCGGCCTTGCTGTCGTCGAACAGCACCCGGTGAACGGTGGACGCGCTCGCCGCGGCGGGCCGTGCGGCGAGGGGGGCGCTGTGCGCCGCGGTGGGGACGGCCGCCAGGGCCAGCAGGGTGCCGGCGGCGGCCGCTGCGCCGGTGAGCGCGCGGCGGACGGGTCTGCTTCTGCGGAGCATCCGTACTCCCTCTCAGGGATGAGGTCGGGTCAGGGCGGTGCGGAGATGCTGCGTTGCGGCGGTGCAGGGTGCGGTGCCGACGAGCAAGTATCCGCGCGTAGACCTCTTCCGGAAAGGGCGTCTGCCGCGGGGCGGTGACAGTTCATCCGGCGGCTGTGCCCCGGACGCCCGGCGCGACCGGGTCGTTCACATGTTGATCATGTGGCCGGCCAGGCCGTGGACGGCCTCCTTGACGGCCTCGCCCAGCGTCGGGTGGGCGTGGATGTTGCGGGCCACCTCGTGCACCGTCAGGTCCCACTGCTGGGCCAGCGTCAGCTCCGGCAGCAGCTCGGTGACCTCCGGGCCGATCAGGTGCGCGCCGAGCAGCTCGCCGTGCCGGCCATCGCTGACGATCTTCACAAAGCCGCCGGTGTCGCCCAGGCCGTGGGCCTTGCCGTTGGCGGAGAACGGGAACTTCTGCACCCGCACGTCGAAGCCCCGCTCGCGCGCCTGCGCCTCCGTCCAGCCGAAACTGGCGATCTGCGGCTGGCAGTAGGTGGCCCGCGGGATCATCACATAGTCCAGCTCCATGGTCTCGGCGCCCGCGATGGTCTCGGCGGCCACGATGCCCATCGCCTCCGCGGCATGGGCCAGCATCAGCTTCGCGGTCACGTCCCCGATGGCGAAGATGTGCGGGACGCTGGTGCGGCCGCGGGCGTCGACGTCCACCGCGCCGCGCTCGGTCAGCCGCACCCCGGTGTGCTCCAGGCCGTAGCCGGCCACCCGCGGCTGGAAGCCGATCGCCTGGAGCACCCGGTCGGCCCGCAGCGTCTGCCGCTGACCGCCCGTCGAGACGTGCACCTCCACCGCGTCGCCGGTGTCGGCGATCGCCTCCACCCGGGTGGAGGTCAGCACGGTGATGCCGAGTTTGCGGTAGCGGCGGGCCAGCTCCGCGGAGACCTCCTCGTCCTCCAGCGGCACCACCCGGTCCAGGAACTCCACCAGCGTCACCTGGACGCCGTAGGCGCTCAGCACGTAGGCGAACTCCACGCCGATCGCGCCGGCGCCCGCGATGACGATGCTGCGCGGCAGCTCCTCGCTGAGGATCTGCTCCTCGTACGTCACCACCCGGCCGCTGAG
>JBEHXI010000323.1:0-6786 GCA_048498775.1 Actinomycetota bacterium
CATGCGTCTGAGCACCGTGATCCTGCCGATCCACCGCTGGGCCGAGGGACGGGAGGTCTGGCGCCGAGCCGAGGAGCTGGGCTTCCACGCCGCCTACACCTACGACCACCTGTCCTGGCGCAGCTTCCGCGACCAGCCCTGGTACGGCGCGGTGCCCACCCTGACGGCGGCGGCCTGCGCGACAAGCCGCATCCGGCTGGGCACCCTGGTGACCTCCCCCAACTTCCGGCACCCGGTGACCCTCGCCAAGGAACTGATCACCCTCGACGACATCAGCGGCGGCCGGATCGTGCTGGGCATCGGCGCGGGCGGCACCGGCTTCGACGCGACGGCGCTGGGTCACGAGGCGTGGTCGCCGCGCGAGCGCGCCGACCGCTTCGAGGAGTTCACCATCCTGCTCGACCAACTGCTGACCAGCGACGTCACCAGCTACGAGGGCGACTTCTACGCGGCGCACGAGGTGCGGAACATCCCCGGCTGCGTCCAGCGCCCCCGGCTGCCGTTCGCCGTCGCCGCGACCGGCCCGCGCGGCATGCGGCTCGCCGCCCGGCTCGGCCAGGCCTGGGTCACCTACGGGGACGCCCGCGGGCCCCGGGAGGTGCCCGTCGAGGACTGCCCGGGCGTCATCCGCGACCAGCTCGACCGCCTGGAGGCCGCCTGCGTCGACCAGGACGCCGACCCCGCCGCGCTGGAGCGCATCCTGCTCCAGGGCTCCACCCGGGAGCGCCCGCTGGAGTCGGTGGACGCCTTCGTCGACTACGCGGGGCGCTACGCGGAGCTGGGCATCACCGAGATCGCGGTGCACTGGCCGGTCCCCGGCTCCGTCTACGACGCCGACCTGTCGGTGTTCGAGCGGATCGCCACCGAGGGCATGGCCCAGCTGAACGGCTGATCCCCTACGGGCCGTCAGCCTTCAGGAGTAGACACGGCCGGAACCCAGGAGGGACGACGGCGGACGGCGCCGGCCCTAGCGTCGTGCCGTGACCATGACCGTGATCGCGACCGACGGCCTGACCAAGCGGTACCCACGGGTGACCGCGCTGGACCGGCTCACCATGGACATCCTCCCCGGGGTGACCGGACTGGTGGGCGCCAACGGGGCCGGGAAGTCCACCCTCATCAGGATCCTGCTCGGCCTGGCCCCGGCCACCGAGGGGACCGCGACCGTCCTCGGGCTCGACGTGGGCACCGAAGGGCCGGCCATCCGCGCCGCCGTCGGCTACATGCCGGAGCACGACTGCCTGCCGCCCGACGTCTCGGCCACCGAGTTCGTCGTCCACATGGCGCGCATGTCGGGGCTGCCGCCGGCCGCCGCCCGCGAGCGCACCGCCGACACCCTGCGCCACGTCGGCCTGTACGAGGAGCGGTACCGCCCCATCGGCGGCTACTCGACGGGCATGCGGCAGCGCGTGAAACTCGCGCAGGCGCTGGTCCACGACCCGCGCCTGGTGCTGCTGGACGAGCCGACCAACGGGCTGGACCCGGTCGGGCGGGACGAGATGCTCGGGCTGATCCGCCGCGTCCACACCGACTTCGGCATCTCGGTGCTGGTCACCTCCCATCTGCTCGGCGAACTGGAGCGCACCAGCGACCAGATCGTCGTCATCGACGGCGGCAGGCTGCTGCGCGCCTCCGCCACCCGGGAGTTCACCCAGGCCACCGCCGTGCTGGCGGTCGAGGTCACCGACACCGACCGGCACCCGGACGGCACCGCCGCCGCCCTGGAGGCGCTGCGCGCGGCGGGCCTGGCCGTCCACGCCGAGGGCCATCTGCTGCTGGTCGAGGTGGCCGCCGAGGACGCCTACGACACGGTCCGGGACACCGTGGCCGACCTGGGCGTCGGCCTGGTCCGCATGGAGCAGCGGCGCCACCGGATCGCCGAGGTCTTCACCACAGGCGCCGACGACGAGAGGGAAGGGGGGACGCGCGATGCCCGCGACGCCGCCTGAGCACGCCGGGGACTCTGCCGAGGCCGACACCAGCCGCATCCACGACATCGGCTACCGCCACTACGACGGGGAGCGCCTGGGCCGCGCCTACATCCGCCGCTCGCTGTTCACCCAGAGCCTGCGCGGCGCCTACGGGCTGGGCCGCTCCGCGAAGTCCAAGGTGCTGCCGGCGATGCTGCTCGCCGCGATGTGCCTGCCCGCCGCGATCATCGTCGCGGTGACGGTCTACGCCAAGCTGCGCGCGCTGCCGATGCAGTACACCCGCTACGCGATCGTGCTCCAGGCGGTCATCGGGCTGTATCTGGCGGCCCAGGCGCCGCAGGCCGTCTCGCGGGACCTGCGCTTCCGCACCGTGCCGCTGTACTTCTCCCGCCCGATGGAGCGGCTGGACTACGTGGCGGCGAAGTTCGCGGCCATGGCCGCCGCGCTGTTCGTCCTGACCGGCACGCCGCTGCTGATCCTCTATGTGGGCGCGCTGCTCGCCAAGCTGGACTTCACCACCCAGAGCGCGGACTTCGGCAAGGCCCTGCTGGCCGCCGCGCTGCTGTCGCTGCTGCTGGGCGGCATCGGCCTGGTGATCGCGGCGCTCACCCCGCGCCGCGGCTTCGGGGTCGCCGCGGTGATCGCGGTGCTCACCCTGTCGTACGGGGCGGTCAGCACCGTGCAGGCGGTCGCCTGGGGGCGGGGGCACACCGGAGTCATCGGCTGGCTGGGGCTGTTCTCGCCGATCACCCTGATCGACGGGGTGCAGACCTGGTGGCTGGGGGCGAGCTCCAGCTTCGTGGGCGGCTACGGGCCGCCAAGCGCCGTCGCCGGCGTGGCGTACCTGATCGTCGTCCTCGCGCTGATCTGCGGCTGTTTCGCGCTGCTGATGCGCCGCTACCGGAAGGCCGGCCTGTGAGCACCGTCCGCCTGGAGAACGTCTCGCGCTGGTTCGGCGACGTGGTCGCCGTCAACGACATCAGCATGACCATCGGCCCCGGGGTCACCGGACTGCTCGGGCCGAACGGCGCCGGGAAGTCCACCCTGATCACCATGATGGGGGGTTTCCTCGCGCCGTCCACCGGCTCGGTGACCCTCGACGGCACCGCGGTGTGGCGCAACGAGCGGATCTACCGCCACATCGGCATCGTCCCCGAGCGGGAGGCGATGTACGACATGCTCACCGGCTGGGAGTTCGTGCTGGCCAACGCCGAACTGCACGGCCTGCCCGACCCGGGCGCCGCGGCCCGCCGGGCGCTGGCCACCGTCGCGATGCGCGAGGCGCAGGGCCGCCGCATCGAGACCTACAGCAAGGGCATGCGGCAGCGCGTGAAGATGGCCTCCGCGCTGGTCCACGACCCGTCGGTGCTGCTGCTCGACGAGCCGTTCAACGGCATGGACCCGCGGCAGCGCCTGCACCTGATGGAACTGCTGCGGCGGATGGGCGGCGAGGGCCGGACGGTGCTGTTCTCCTCGCACATCCTGGAGGAGGTCGAGCAACTCGCCCACCACATCGAGGTGGTGGTGGCCGGGCGACACGCGGCCTCCGGCGACTTCCGCCGCATCCGCCGGCTGATGACCGACCGGCCGCACCGCTACCTGGTGCGCTCCAGCGACGACCGGGCGCTGGCCGCCGCGCTGATCGCCGACGCCTGCACCGCCGGCCTGGAGGTGGACGTCCGGGAGCGGGCGCTGCGCATCCAGGCGGTGGACTTCGGGCGCTTCACCGAACTGCTGCCGCGCCTCGCCAAGGAGCGCGGCATCCGGCTCTACGAGGTCTCGCCCTCCGACGAGTCGCTGGAAAGCGTCTTCTCGTACCTGGTGGCGGCGTGATGGGAACCGTTTCGATGCCTCTGTTCAACTCCACCGTGGCCCGGCTCACCTACCGGGGGATGCTGGGCCGCCGCCGGGCGCTGATCCTCTTCGCGCTGCCGCTGCTGCTCCTGGTGATCTCGGGGGCGGTGCGCGCGCTGGCCGGCGCCGACGACGGCACCGCCCGCGACATCCTGTCCGGGCTGGCGCTGGCCACCATGGTGCCGCTGATCGGCGTGATCGCCGGCACGGGCGCGATCGGCCCGGAGATCGACGACGGCTCGGTGATCTACCTGCTGGCCAAGCCGGTGCCGCGCGCCACGATCATCGTCACCAAACTGCTGGTGGCCATCGGCGTCGCCGTGGTCTTCGGGGCGGTGCCCACCGCGCTGGCCGGGCTGGTGCTGGACGGCGGCAGCCGGGGCATGGCGCCGGCCTTCGGGGTGGCGGCGGCCGTCGCCTCGCTCGCCTACAGCGCGATCTTCCTGATGCTGGCGGTGGTCACCCGGCACGCGGTGGTCGTCGGGCTGGTCTACGCCCTGGTGTGGGAGTCGCTGGTGGGCAGCCTGGTGCAGGGCGCCCGGGTGCTCAGTGTGCGGCAGTGGGCGCTGGCCGTCGCGCAGCGGATCGCGGACGGCGGGATGGTCTCGTCCGACGTCGGGCTGCCGGCGGCGGTGACGCTGCTGGCCGTGGTGGTGCTGGCGGCGGGCTGGACCGCGGTGCGGCGGCTGCGGGCGCTCACCCTGGCCGGGGAGGAGTAGGAGCTCCCGACCGCGGGGCGCTCGGAAGCGCGGGGCGGCGGGCCGCACAGGATCCGCGGTCATGATGGAGGCGATGGTCCTCCAGCGTGATCCCCAGACCCGCCCCGGCGCGCGCACCCGCGCCACGGTGCTGCTCGGCGCGCGCGCCGTGGCGGACCGGGTGCGGGGCGCGCCGGGCACCCATGTGTGGCTCGCGGTGCTGGCGGTCACCAGCGGGGTGATCGCCTCCGTCTCACCCGGGGTGCGGGCCTTCCTGCTGCACCACAACAGCACCAATCTGGTGCAGCTGCGCAACCACCCCGTCCGGGTGCTGATCGTCAGCGCCCTGTGGATCCAGTCGCCGTCCGCGTACCTGTGGTACGTGGCGCTGTTCGAGCTGGTCCACGCGACCGCGGAGCGCTGGCTCGGCACCGCCCGCTGGCTGCTGGCCGCCGCCCTGGCACACGTCGGCGCCACCCTCGTCAGCGAGCAGGCGGTCCGGCTCGCCATCCGGTACCACCAGTTGCCGCGCGCCATGGCGCACACCGTGGACATCGGCGTCAGCTACGCCCTGGCGGGGGTGGCCGCCGTCCTCACCTACCGCCTGCCCAGGCGCTGGCGCTGGGGTTACGCGGGCGTGCTGACCGCCTTCTTCGCCTGGTCGCTGGCGGCCAACCGCACCTTCACCAGCCTGGGCCACCTGACGGCGCTGCTGCTGGGGTTCGCCTGCTACGGGCTGACGCCCGCCGCGCGCGGCGGCACCCGGCGGGAGCCGTCCCAGGACCGCTGATCAGGACAGCAGCGACGGCGCCGCCCGGTCCAGCACCGAGGTGACGCGTTCCCAGGCCGCCATGTCCCGCTCCAGGGCGGGCAGTTCGTCGCCGTCGCCGGTCCCCCAGCCGGTGGCCAGCGCGACCGGGTCCGCGCCGGTCGCGGCGGCGGCCGCCAGCGCCGCGGCGCCCAGCGCGACCAGCTCGCCGGAGCGCGGCACCACCAGGGGCCGCCCGGAGAGCCTGCGCACCGTCTCCTGCCACATCCGGCCGCGCGCGCCGCCGCCGATCAGCCGCAGCGGGCGCCCGGCGACCTCGGGGTCGGCCGGGTCCAGGCCGCAGGCGGCGAGCAGGTCGTCCAGGGCCCGCAGCAGGCTGACCGTGGCGCCCTCGTAGGCGGCGCCGAGCAGTTGCTGCGGGGTGGTGGCGTGCCGCAGGCCCAGCAGCAGCCCGGAGGCGGACGGCAGGTCCGGGGTGCGCTCGCCGTCCAGGTACGGCAGGAGCACGACCTCGCCGCCGGGCACCGCGTCGTCGCGTTCCAGGCCGAGCAGACCGGCCACCTTGTCGACGGCGAGGGTGCAGTTCAGCGTGCAGGCCAGCGGCAGGTAGGAGCCGTCGGCGGCGGCGAACCCGGAGATGGCCGGGTCGGCGGGCCGGGCGGCGCTGGCGGCGAAGACGGTGCCCGAGGTGCCCAGGCTGACCACCGGGTGGTCCAGCAGCCCGCGGCCGCCGAGGCCGAGCCCGACCGCGGCGGCCATGTTGTCGCCGGTCCCGGCCGCGACCGGGATCCCGGCGGGCAGCCCGAGGTGGGCGGCGGCGGCCGGGGTCAGGGTGCCGGCCCGGGCGCCGCCGGTCGGGGCGACCTCGGGCAGCAGGGCGGCGTCCAGGCCGAGCAGGTCGAGCAGCCCGGGGTCGTAGGCGTGCTTGCCGGTGTCGTACCAGCAGGTGCCGGAGGCGTCGCCGGGGTCGGTGACGGCGGCCCCGCACAGCCGCTCGGTGAGGAAGTCGTGGGGCAGGCGCACGGCGGCCGCGGCCGCGGTGTGCTGCGGTTCGTGCTCGGCGAGCCAGGCCCACTTGGCGGCGGTGACCGCGGCGACCGGGGCGCTGCCGGTGCGGTCGGCCCAGGGCTGGGGCCCGCCGAGTTCCCGGGCCAGGGCGGCGGCGTGGCCCGCGGGGCGCACGTCGTTCCAGAGGATCGCGGGGCGCAGCGGGCGGCCGGCGCCGTCCAGCACCACCAGCCCGTGCTGCTGCCCGGCGACCGCGATGCCGGTGACCCGGGCGGGATCGGCTCCGGCGGTGGCCAGGGCCTCGGCGACGGCTTGGCCGAGGGCCTGCCACCACTGCTCCGGGTCGCTCTCGCGGGCCCCGCCGGAGCCGCTGACCTGGTGGGGGGCGCGTCCGACGGCCAGCAGGCGGCCGGTGTCCGCCTCGACGAGGGCGGCCTTGGTGGACTGCGTCGAGCTGTCCACGCCGATGACGAGGGGCGACGGCGGCATACGGACCTCGCTTCAGGGGTTGATCACTTGTTGATCA
>JBEHXI010000324.1:0-6764 GCA_048498775.1 Actinomycetota bacterium
CGCGGAGAGCTCCGCGGAGAGCAGCGCGCGGAACACGTGAGGTCCCTCGCCCGGGGGCAGGGCCGACCGGCCGGTGCGGCTGGGTGGCGGCACGGCTCAGGCTGCCCTTTCCCGAGGAGGGATGGGCAGCCCGCCGGGTCGAATGACTCCATTGACGCACCGGCCGCCCGCGCCGGACAAGGCTTTGTGCCCGCATTGGTCCATGTGGGTGGCCGCCCCGGCGCCGGGCCGGCGGTCACTCCCCGGTGTGCTCCCCGGGCCGCCGCGCACGCTCCCCGCCCACGCCCGGCGTGATCCTGGACACCGTCCCGGACAGCTGCTCGCACAGGCGGAGGATCTCCTCGTGGGTGCGGTCGCGCTCGTTGATCGCCGCCGCGACCAGCAGGGCGGTCAGCGCCACCGAGCCGTTGAACGCCTGCAGGGTGATCATGTCGGACAGCAGGCTGTGGTCGTGTGAGGGGAACGCGTGGACGAACGGCCCCCACTGGTTGCTGGCGGACAGGATCGCGGAGGTGGAGGCGAGCAGCGCGCACAGCGCCGCCCCCGCCAGCCGGAAGCGGAACGCCGCCCAGATCAGCACGGGGAAGACGACGAACAGCCGGGACGGCGCGGTCGTCCCCAGGAAGCAGGCCAGCCCCAGGGCCAGCAGCAGGGCCGCCGCCTCCGCCCAGCGGGTCCACGGCACGTGCCGCGGCCGGCGGACCGCACTGAGCACCAGCAGCACCGGGGTCACCACCAGCACGCCCATGGCGTCGCCGGTCCACCACACCGACCACGTCGACCAGAACCCCCGCACCGGCAGGGCACCGGACAGCGCGAGCGTGCCGGTGCCGATCGTCGCGCTGATCAGCATGCCCGCCAGGGCGCCGAGGAAGACCAGGGCGACCGCGTCCCGCAGCCGGTCCATCTCGGTGCGGAAATCCACCCGGCGCAGGAGGGCGAACGAGGTGAGCGGCGCGAGGGTGTTCCCCACCGTGATCGCCAGGACGGCGGGCACCGACGGCCCGAGCGGGATGTTGACCAGGAACGCCCCCAGGGCGATTCCCGGCCAGATCCCCGGGCCGAGCAGCAGGAGAGCGGCCAGTGAGATCCCGGTGGGCGGCCACAGCGGGGTGACCTGGCCGCGCACCAGCTCCTGGAGCAGCCCGGCCCTGCCCGCCCCGAGGTACAGCAGGGCGACCCCCAGGATCTCCAGCACCCTGACGACGCGCGGCCGCGGACCCCGGTCCGCCGTCAGGGACGGCATGGGGCCGTCTCCGGCGTCCGGGGTGCCGCCGCGCTCGGCGGCACCCCGCGAGCTCCGGCGCCCGGTGTCCCGCCGGTCACAGCGGATCCGCCGGCCGGAGGGGACGCGCCATGCCGAGGGATCGCGGCTCGCTCAGGGGCGTGCTCGCCGGCTCCGGAACGCCGTCGTAGCGCACGACGAGGACGGCCGCGTCATCGCTGTGCCCCGTCAGGTCCGCCACCTTGATCACTTCGGCGGCCAGGGCGTCCGGGGTGGCGTCGGGACGGGCGTGGACCACCCGGGACACCCGCTCCAGCCCCTGCTCGATGGGGAAGGACGGCCCCTCCACCACGCCGTCCGTGAGCAGGACGATCGTCCCGGCCTGCGTCAGGCGGCGCCTGGTGACCGGGTACCGCTCGCCGGCACGGATGCCCAGTGGCAGCCCGCCCCGTTCGAGGACCACCCCGTAGCGGCCGTCGGAGCTCGACCACACCAGGGGGACATGGCCGGCCCGGGAGAGGGACAGCTTGCCGCTCACCGTGTCGAAGCGCAGGAAACAGCAGGTCGCGTACAGTGCGCAGCCCATCGACACGAACAGGTCGTTGGCCCGGCCGAGAATCTCGCCGGGATCGGTGCTGAGGCTCGCGATGGCCCGCAACCCGGTGCGGACCTGGCCCATGAAGGCGACCGCCTCCACGTCGTGCCCCTGCACGTCACCGATGGCGATCGCCGCGCTGCCGTCCGGCATCACGAAGGTGTCATACCAGTCGCCGCCGACCTCCAGGCCGTCCCTGGCGGGCGTGTAGCGGGCCGCCAGGCGCAGGCCGGGCAGACTCGGCAGGGCGGGCGGCAGCAGGTGGCGCTGCAGGGCCGTGGCGAGTTCCACCCGCGCCTGCTGCAGCCTGACCCGCTCGTCGACCTCGCCGATCAGGCGGGCCAGGGCGGTGAGCGGTTCCCCGGCCCTGGCGGGCGGAGCGGCGCGGCGTCGAGGCATGATCATTCCGGGCTGTCGCATGAGTCTCTTTATGGCACTTTAGTACCGATTCGCGGCCATCACTCGTGGCGGACGGGCGGTGCGCGCCGCGTAGCGCTACGGAACCGAGGGTGACCGGCCTGCCCGTACGAGCCGCGCCCCGCGCTGTACGGGTCGCGCCCGTACCCCGGACGGCCGACACCGCGTTGGATCTCAGTGCCACCCGCTTCGCTGGAGCGTGACACATGGGGAACAACCGCACGCGGAAACGCGGCGCCGAGGACGACCGGCCGGCCATCTGGACCGGCTACGGCAAGCTGGTCAAACTCTTCCGGGAGCGTGCCGGACTCACACAGCAGCAGCTCGCCGACGCCGTCGGCTACTCCTGCGAGCAGATCGCCTCGATCGAGCAGGGCCGCAGACCCGCGAAGGCCGCCTTCACCGAGGGGGCGGAACGGGTCCTGGAGGCCCGCGGAGTCCTCGCGACACTGCAGGACGAGGTGGACCTCGCCAAACTGCCGCAGTTCTTCCAGGACTTCGCCCTCATCGAGGCCGAGGCGGTGAGCCGCTTCTCCTACGACCCGCTGCTGGTCCCGGGCTTGCTCCAGACCGAGCGGTATGCCCGCGCGCTGTTCGCGAGCCGCACTCCGCCCCTGGACGATGACACGATCGAGCAGCACGTCGAGGCCCGGCTGCACCGGCAGCGGCTCCTCACCCGGACTCCGATCACGGCGTTGTCCTTCATTGTCGGCGAGTCCGCGCTGCTCAACCCGATCGGCGGCCGGGAGGTTCGGCAGGAGCAACTGCACCACCTGCTGAGTTGCGCCGAGTTACGCAACGTCGAGGCCCAGGTCATGCCCGCCGCCTGCGGTTTCCATCCGGGGGTCGACGGGCCCATGGTGCTGCTGGAGACCCTTGAGCACCGCCACGTCGGATACTTCGAGTCGCAGGGCGTCGGCGTGGTGGTCACCGACGCCGAGAAGGTGAGCACATTCGGGCTGAGGTATGGCAAGTTGCGCTCGCAGGCCCTTAACGTCGAGGAGTCCGTACGGTTCATCAGGCGCGTGGCAGGAGAGGCATGACGACTCAGCACACCGCGAACGGTTCCGGCGACCTCCGGTGGTTCACCAGCAGCCACAGCGGCTCCGATGGCGGCGACTGCGTGGAGGTGGCGATAGCCCGGTCCACCGGGACCGTCCACGTCCGCGACTCCAAGGACCGGCAGGGCCCGGTCCTGCGCTTCACCGGCGCGGAGTGGGCCGCCTTCGTCGGGTTCGCCCGGCAGGCACCGGACGCGGGCCGCTGACGTGCCGGCCGGGGCGCCCGCGCTGAGCCTGGAGAAGGTGCGGGCCACCGCGCCGGGACTGGTCAGCCTCTACAAGACCGCTCGTGTCTCACTGGAGAAACGCGGGCTCGCCGGGCAGCGCGCCGCCGTCTATCTGGTGCTGGACCGGTCCGGCTCCATGCGGCCGCACTACCGCAGCGGTGCGGTGCAGCGACTGGCGGAGCAGACTCTCGGTCTGTCGGCGAACCTCGACGACGACGGCACCGTCCCCGTCGTGTTCTTCTCGACGGCCGTCGACGGCATCGCGGAGCTGTCCCTCGACGACTACGAGGGCCGCGTCGGCGCGCTGCACGACTCCTACGGCCACCTGGGCCGCACCAACTACCACCTGGCCATGCGGGCGGTCATCGACCACTACGCCGCGTCCGGCAGCCGGGATCCGGCGTTCGTCGTCTTCCAGACGGACGGCGCCCCGACGTCGCGTGGCGCGGCCCGGCGGCTGCTGTGTGAGGCGTCGCGGCTGCCCGTCTTCTGGCAGTTCGTCGGGTTCGGTGACCCGGACGGCGAGCAGTTCACCTTCCTGCGCACCCTGGACGAACTGCCGGTGCCGGCGCAGCGACATGTCGACAACGCGGGTTTCTTCCCGGTCGGCGAGGACCCGCTGCACGTCCCGGACGAGGTGCTGTACCGCGAACTGATGGCGGAGTTCCCCCACTGGCTCACGGCGGCCCGCACGGCGGGCATCCTGCGCTGAACGCGAGAAGAACAAGCGGAGTAGTCGCATCGTTTGCGGCGGAACAGTGATGAGTTTCTGTCCGCCCCGTGTTTTCGGGAGTTCGCGTTATTCGCATGTCGGTGTGGACGGAACACCGCGGCTGATCGTGCGGGTCTTTGTGGCCGACTCACGTACTACGATGTCCGACCGTGACGGGGGTCGCGCACACCATCGCCCGGCGGTAAGGGTGAAATAGCTGCTGGACGCTGCCCGCCCGCCGTCGACAGCCGATGCGAGCGGATGGGGTGCGACATGTCCGACCTGCGGGTTTCCTATGACAAGCTCGAGGAATCGCAGAAGAACCTCCAGACCATCAACCGGGAGCTGGACGACGTCGCCGAGCATCAGAAGGACGTCAAGGGTTCGCTGGGTTCCGGCGACATCGCCCACGCGATGGACGACTTTGCCAACAATTGGGAATACCACCGCCGCAAGATTCAAGAAAAGGTCAAATCCTTGCAGGAGTTGACCGACAAGACGCTGCAAGCGTTCAGGGACCTCGATCAGAAGCTGGGCAACGCCGCCGAGGGCCACGGTAAGTAGACCGGTGCCGCGGCCGCACGACCGTGCGGTCCGACACGAGGGAGGGGAGCGACATGGGCAGGCCGCCGGACTACGAGTGGGCTGTGCTGGACGAGAGCGAGGACCCGATTCCCGGGAACCCCGACGAGGTGCGCGAGGAGGCCAAACGTCTGGGCTCGGTGGGACAGACCATTCGTGACCAGATCAGACTGCTGAAGGACATCGCGGGCGACGAGAACCGCGGCAAGTTCGCCGACAAGCTGATCTCGACCGCCGACGACCTCAGGGGGGACCTGGAGAAGGTCGCGGTCCGGTACGAGAAGGTCTCCGGCTACCTGGGCAACTGGGCCACCGACCTGGAGTACTGCCAGTCCGAGTCGCTGCGGGCCCTCGCGAAGGCCCAGGAGGTCGCCCCGCAGGCCAACGCCCCCGAGATCGCCCCGGCCCCCGGATCACCGCAACCGCACCTCACCCCGGATCAGCAGCAGCACCAACTCGCCGCGGCCAAGGCCAAGGAGGCGGCGCAGGGCGAACTGGATGACGCCAAGCGGCAGTTGGCCAACGCCAAGCAGCACCGGGACGACCGCGGCCACTACTGGATGCAGAAGATCGAGGACACCGAGCACGACGGCCTGAAGGACCACGGTTTCGGCGAGTGGATCTCGAACTTCATCCACGACCACGCCGACACGATCAAACTGCTCGCCGACGTCTGCACCTGGATCGTCACGGCCCTCGTCATCGTCTCCCTGTTCATTCCGGGCCTGGACATCGCCACCGGTTTCATCGCCGCTGGCATGCTCGCCGCCGCGGCGGGCCACACCGCACTGGCGATCAACGGTGACGGCTCCTGGACCGATGTGGCCTTGGACGCCTTCGCCATCCTCACGCTGAGCGCCGGCGTCTGGGTGAAGGCCGCCCTGAAGGGTTCAGCGCAGATCGCGGAAGCACTGGGGGCGACGCTGCGGGGCGGCACGGAGGCGGAGGAAGGTGCCACCGCGGCAGTCAAGGCCGGCTCAAGCGGTGCCGATCTCGCGGAGAGCTCTCTGCAGAACGGCTTCAGCCGGGTCACGAGCGCGGTGAGCGACTGGGGCAAGGCGGTCGGCCAGAAGTTCATGGCCGGCGGCGAGAAGAGCGTCGTGGAGAGCATGGAGAAGCTCAACAAGTTCGCCGAGGAGTTCCCGAACACCAGGCTGGGCGCCAACGTGGTCAACCGCGCGGGCGGACTGGTGAACGCCATTCGGGTGATCAACGGCGCCGCCAACGTCGCGGACGAGTTCGGTCACTGGGCCGGCGGCAGTGACATGCTCAACTGGGGATTCGGGCACCACTTCGCGGGCGGCCCCCTTGAGCCCGAGCTTGAGGGAGGCCCGGTGTCGGGCTGGTCCGAGGTGGGCAAGTTCAAGGAGCTGACGACCACCGGGGTGCCGGGTTGATGACCGAGACCCAGAACACCGACCGACGCGGCAGCGGCCAGGGCACGGTGAGCGGTTACACGCTGATCGTGCCCGAGGAGTGGCAGAAGATCCCCGTTCAGCAGGGCACGGACAAGGCCATCAAGGACCTGCTGGACCGCGCTTTCGCCAGGCATGGGCGCGACCAGGTCGCCCAGCTGAGGCGGGAGGTGGAGAACCGGCTCAGGAACGTGGTCAGGCAGGCGCGGATGAACGCCGGTGTCGACGTGTTCCTGCCGCTCGGCCATCGGGAGCGGAACCTGCCCGCGTCGTTCCTGATCAGCTATGCCGAGTTCGGAAAGCCGGATGCTCCCGATCAGCAGCAGGTGTTGTCCTACGTCCTCTCGACCACCGAGGGGGGACGTCCGGTGGAGCTCGCCGGAACCCGCGGCATCCGGACGGAGCGGGTGTACCCCGCCGATCCCGAGCGCGGAGCCGACTACGCCTCACGTCGTGTTGAATACATTCTGCCGGTCCCCGGCACCGCCGACAGTTGGCTGGTCTCGTCGTTCTCGACGCTCGGAGAGGGC
>JBEHXI010000325.1:0-6762 GCA_048498775.1 Actinomycetota bacterium
TCACCTGATCTCCGACCAGTCCGGCGCGGCGCTGCGGTCCCGCGCGGGCGAGGTCACCGATGTGGACGTGGCCGAGCTGGAGGCGACCGCGATGGGCGATGACCTGTTCACCGTCGTCGACGCCGAGCCCGAGCCGACCGCGCCCGGTCCGGAGCGGCTGCTGACCAAGGCCGAGATGCAGGCCGAAGTCCTAGAAGACCTGATCGCCGCCCTCACGGTCGGCACGGAGCCGGGCGAGTCGTCCCCGGATGCCGAGCCGCCGGCGCGGCCCGAGCTGTTCTCTGACGAGGCGCTGGCCGCCTGGATCGACGGCGGCGACCCGCCGGCCGGGGAGGTCACATCGGCTCCGCCCGCCCCGGACGCTGACGGCCCGCAGGGCGCCGCGAAGGCCCTGCCTACCTCCCCTGAGGCGTCGATGCGCACCCGGGTGCACATCGACGGCGACCAGCGCGACGGCGGTGCCTCGGTCCCCCCGGGGGTCGAATCGGCGGTCGCCGCCCGGCGTGCTCAGGGTGAGCAGACCCGCGCCCGGGTCGCCGCCTACATGGACGCCCACCCGGGCGCCACGGCGGCCGAGATCGCGGCCGCGCTCGACCTGTCCAAGGACACCGTCAAGCGGCACCGCCGCGACATTCGTCGCCAGATCCGGCAGGAGGGCGAGTGATGAGCGAGCAAACCCCGACCCCGGCCGAGGAGCAGGCCCCGGCCGCCGACAACAGCCAGGAGCGACCGGCCGCCGAGACCGAGGCGGAGTTCTTCGAGACCCCGGCCGAGGAAGCCGAGGAAAAGGCGCTGAACCAGGCGCCCACCAGCAACGACGCCGACACGGACGAGGGCCAGGGCGATGAGGAGGGCCGCGGGATCCCCGCCGGCGGTGTGCTGGCCGGTGGGGCGACCGGGCTGGGCGCGGTCGGTGAGGTGCTGTGGCAGCTCGGCGGCGTGGTCGGCCTGGCGGCCGGGGCGATCGTGGCGGCCGGTGGTGTGGTCGCCTACACCGTCCACCGGATCCGCGGCAAGGGCCGCCGGTCGCCGTGGGCGACGACGTCGACGCGCCGGACCGTCACCCGCACCCTCGGCGGGAAGTCCAGCCGTCTGCTGGGCGGCAAGGGCGCGCGCCTGGGCGGTAAGGCCGGGCTCGGCCGCGGCCGGGGCGGTCCGCGGCTGGGCAAGGGCGGCCGGGGGTCGGGCCTGGGCGGCAAGCTCGGCCGCAAGGGCACCGGCGTCGGCCGTCTGCTGGGCGGCAAGGGCGCCACGCTCGGCGGCCGGGGCCGCGCGGCGACGTCCCGGATGGGGATGACCGGCCGCGGCCGGGGCGGTTCCCTGCTCGGCCGGGCCGGCCGCGGAGCCGCTGGCCTGGGCGGCCGGGGCGGCCGGCTGCTGGGCGGCAAAGCCCGGTCCGGGCTGGGCCGGTGGAGCCGTTCGACCGGCGGCGGCGCGGGCGTTCTCGGCCGCGGCCTGGGCAGGGCCGGCCGCAAGGCGGGCAAGGCCGCCGTCGGCCTGGCGGCCAAGACCCGGGCCGGTCAGCGCACCGCCAAGGGTTTCAAGGCGGCGCGGGCGGCGCTGACCTCTGGGGCGCCTGGTAAGGGCCGGTGGCGGGCCGCTCACCGCGCCGCTCGGTCCGCTCTTGGATCGCCGAAGAACCCGTTCGTCGCGTGGGCCGCCTCGGTCGGCGCGGCGGTGCTGGCGATCTCGGCGCTGCTGCACGGCAAGTACAAGGCCCGCCGGGCCAAGAAGGCCAAAGCCACCGGTCAGGGCGAGACGACCACGACGACCACGACGACCACCACCACGACCACGACGACGTCGACCACCACGGCGGCGGCGCCGTTCGCGACGCCCCGGGCGCTCGGCCCGGGGATGGCCACCACCTACACCCGCACCACCCACACCCGTACAACCCGTACGACGACGACAAGGAGCAGGCGAATGGACGGAGGATTCCCGCTGGCGGCGGCGGCGGCCGAGGTCAACACCGCGGCCGCGAGCTATGAGCCGGAGACCATGTGGACGGTCGCGACCGACCTGCGGCAGCTCCCCGACGTGTTCGCGTCGGTGGCGTTGGCGCTGCGGACCTGGACCCAGCGGCTGGAGGGCTCCTACCCGATCGAACAGCCGGTCGTGGAGGAGCTGCAGGCGCTGTACCTGGGGCTGACGCAGCTCGCCCAGCACGCCCAAAACGTGGAGCCGCTGTTTAGGCAGGTCCACGCCGACGACCTCAAGCGCGGGGAGACCCCGCGGACCGGCGAGGCCGCCTGGAACGTCTGACCCCCTCTCTCTCAGCCCCGGGCGGCGGATTTCGGCCGTGGCGCGTCGTAGCGCACCCGGGGCACCAAGCCCGATTCCCTGCGATGACCAGCGAAGGAGCATCCGGTGACGAAGAAGACCACCCCGAAGGTGGATTGGAGCATGCGCCCGCGCGGCGTGGTGTCGGCGACAGCGCAGGCGGCGGCGGGCCTGTTCGTCCTCGGCGGGGCCGGAGCGCTGGCGGATGTGAATCCGGTGTTCGCCGGGCTGGGGGCCGGGGTCGGCGCGCTCAGCCACCTGATCACCTGCACCCACCAGGGCAAATACAGCCCTGGGGCGATCATGTACCGGCTGGGGTGCTGGGCCGGGGCCGGCGGCTGGCTCACCTGGGCAATGACCAGCCCGGAGCACTGGTGGTCCACCGGAAGCGTGGCCGCGCTGGCGATCGGGTCGGCCGGGGCCGGGCTGATGGCCCCGATCGGCCGTCACCGCAAGCCTGCCATCGGCCGGGCCGCCGGCGAGCCGGGGACCGCGCTGGTGCCCGCGGCCGGGCCGCTCGGCGCTGAGTGGCAGGCGCGGTTCAAGCGGGTGTGCCGGGTGCCGGTGACGGTGACGGCCGTCCGGCCCTGGCCGAACGGTGCCGGGTACGACGTCGTCGGCCTGCTCCCGCCCGGCCCGCACACCCGCGACCGCATCGCGGCGATGTGTGACGCGCTGGCCACCGACGCCCGCCTGCCGGACGGGTGCGGGTGCGAGCCCAAGCCCGGCCAACACCGCGGGGAGATCATCCTGGCCGTCTCCACGGTCAACCGGCTGGGCATCCGCGGGGATGAGACCCCGCCCAAGCTGGCCTACCCGGCCGACTACTCCCCCCGCTCGGTCCTGGACCTGCTGCCGCTGGGCGAACACCGGGACTCCTCCGTGGCCGGTGTCCACCTGCGCGAGGACTCCATGCTCATCACCGGCCGCCGAGGCGGCGGCAAGACCAACTTGCTCGACGTGGTGACCCTCGGCCTGGGACGCTGCACCGACGCCCTGGTCTGGCACATCGACCTCAACGGCGGCGGCATGAGCCAGTTCTGGCTCGCGCCCTGGCTGCGCGGCCAGATCGACCGGCCCCCGATCGACTGGGCCGCGCCCAACCCGCTCGAAGCGCTGTACATGACCGAGGTCGCCCTGGCGATCGCCAAGGACCGCAAGACCTCCTACCGGGAGTACAAGGCGAAGGTGAACGCCAAGTTGCTGCCCGTCAGTCCCGAGCTGCCGGAGATCGTCATCATGATCGATGAGGGCGCGGAGGCGTTGAAGCCGGCGAACAACCACCCGATCACCCGGCAGGTCCGCGACAACCTGGAGGAGATCCAGCGGATCGGCCGTAACGAGGGCGTCAACGTCGTCATCTCCTCTCTCCGGCCGACCGCCGGCAGCATCTCCACCGACCTGCTCAACCAGTCGGCCATCCGGGTCGCCACCTACGGACTGTCCGGGGCCGACCTGGGTCACCTGTATGAGTGGCAGCGCGGGATCAGCATGGACGACCTGCCGGTCAAAGGCACCGCGTTCCTGGGCGTCATGCCGGACACTCCCCGCCCGATGAAGGTCTACTTCCTGGAGCCGACCCAGATCCAAGAGGCGGCCGTGGCCATCGCCGACTGCCGGCCCGACCTCGATGCCGCCTCGGCCGAGGCCGCCAACGGCGAGTTCGAGTTCTACCTGCACGGCCGCAAGCAGGTCATGTCGAACCTGTACGCCACCCGCTACCAGCGGATGAAGGAGGCGTTCACCGGCCAGCAGCAGGAGGAGGAGGCCACTACGGCGGCGGCCCCGGCCCGCCCCTCGACCACCCTCACCAGCGCCCCGCCACCCCAGCCGGCGCCGCTGCGTCTCATCAACGGCGGCCGCGCCACGCCGGCGGCCGACTGGCCCGACCCGTTCGACGCCCCCGCCCCGGCCCGCACCGCCACCGTCAGCGCACACGACTGGCCCGACCCACTCCCCGGCCGCACCCTCACCGCCACGCCGGCCACCGGCGTGCTCACCGCGGCCCGCCCGGCTGCGACCCGGCCGGTGCCGGAGCTCATCCGCCGCGCCCTGGCCGCCTTCGACGACGCCGACGACGACCGGATGCACAGCGAAGTCCTCGCCGGCGCTCTCGGCCTCACCCCGCATGAGCTGGCCGAGCTGCTGGGCATGGTCGGGGTCAAGTCGTTGCCGCGCGCATTCGTCCGCGGCGGCAAGGAGCGGCGGGGCTACGCCCGGGAGGACGTCGCCACCGCCGCCGACCGGATCGCCTCCGGTGAGCTGTCCGTGCCCGAGAAGGTCGCCGCCTGGCCGGCGGCCTGACCCCCCCGGACGACCCGGACGTGTCCGGGTCCGACACGGACCGGTACCCGGACACGTCCGGGTGTCGGACTCCGGCAAGACCCTGACCAGCAAAAACAGGCCACGCGTCCGGGTCGTCCGGATGCCAGGCACCCCCCTCTATCTCGGTCCTCCAACCCCCCGAACCCCGGGGGAAGGGACACCCGGACACGACACGAGCGGCCCCCTCCGATCCATCCGGAGGGGGCCGCTTGCATGCTCAGTCCCGCTCGGCGCGAATCCGTGCGGCCAGGTCCACGATCATGGCCGGGTCATCGTCCAGGCGGCGCAACAGGGCACGCCACATCACCGAGTGCGCCAGGGTCGGGATGTCCGCGCGGACCGCAAGGTCATCCACGATGCGGCGCATGGTCCGGTAGTCCTCCGGCGTCAGATCGACCGTGATCCGGACCGGCTTGGTACGCCGCGCTGTGGTGCCGCGCTCGGGGGTCTGGCCCGTCTCGGCGTCGCGCCGGCGGGAGGCGGCGGCTGCGCGGAACCGGCCGGTAGACGAGAGTGATCGCCGGGCTGCGCTCACAACAGGCCCGCCCGCTTCAGGTAGACCTCGGCCAGAAGGTCGAATGGGTCGCCCGGCCGGATGGTCGGCACCATTCCGTACGCCAGCGCGTAGACCTCGCGCCGGGGGATCTGCGGGCCGAGGACGTCGTACCCGAGATCGGTCAGCGCCTGGCGGACATCAGTGCCGGACCGTGCGCCGGACACGACGCGGTTCAGCAGGACGGCGACGCGGGCCGGATGGGCGCGTACCTCAATGATCTCATCCAGCAGGTCGGCCATACCCGAAGTCCGCTCGACCTCGATCGTGGTCGGCGCGACCGGGATGGTGATCTCATCGACCCTGCGTAGCACCGATCGCACGATGGCGCCATGGTCCTCGGCCTGGGGGAGGTCCACCACCGTGATGATGTCGCCGCCGCCGATGCCCTCCAGGCGCTTGCCGGCGTCCTTGACCGCCAGGCCGTAGATGCCGAAGGGGAACCCATCGACCGCATCACTCCAGGCGAGCGCCGAACCGGCCGGGTCGCAATCGGCGAGGGCGACGTCGTGACCCCGGCGGTGCAACGCGTACGCCAGGTGGACGGCAGTGGTGGTCTTGCCCGTCCCCGGCTTCAGGTTCGCGAACGCGATGGACAGTCCCATGGGGAGCACTGAATCACGGAAATCCGTGATTACGGAAGCGAAGCCTGGGTCGCTGTCGCCCCATCGGTAGCGCGATGCGCCACCCAGGACGACCGGACGGGCCGACCACTGAATTACTGAACTACGGAATCCCGTAAACGCTACGAAGTGTCGCCCCCGGCCGCTACCGTGGTGCATGGCAAGACGCGTACGCCGCCCGCCGAGCTGAGGCGCCCACGCCGCCCGGCATCGTCGGCCAAGGTCTCCTGGGGCCCGCGAGAGTGATCACGTCCGGCATTCGGTGCATCCGCCCGCCCGGGCGCGTGGGGCCCGACCGAGGGATAGGAGAGGCACCGTGCCAAAACACCAGTCCACCGCCGCCAAGCGCGCCCGCGCCGCCGCGCGCGATGGCGCGAAGTACACCGAGGCACTACGCGCCGAACAGGCCCAGGCCGGGCCAGACGCGGCCAGCGACCCGCGCGTCATGGACACCATCCGGCGCTTGGACGAGGCCACCACGGCGGCCCGGGACGACGCCGACCCGTACCGCCGCGTGACGGCCCTCACCGCCCGCGCCCTGTCCTGGCAGTCCCTGGCCGAGGTGATGAGCCAGGCCGCCGCCGGCGAACTCGACCTCGACGCCGCCACGCTCGCCGAGCTGCTGGAGCGCGCCGCGCGGGCTGCGATGTTCGCCGCCGAACTCGACCAGCACGAGGCCGCGCGGACCCGGATCATGCACGCCGTGCCGACGATCACGCCGCGTACCGAGGTCGCCCGCCTCGGCCTGATCCGGTGCGCCAGGTGCGGGGAGTACTGGACGCCGGACGCCGACCGGCCGGACTGCCTCGACCACCCCGGCGTCGTTCACGGGCCGACGCCGCGCGACGTCGCCGAGGCGGAAGCGTTGTTCGGCACCCGGCGCCTGCTCAGCTCGGCCGACCTCGCTGAGGACCCGGCCGGTGATGACTACTGACGTCGGACCCCGGTCGACCAGCCGGGCCTGACCGGTCCGAGGTG
>JBEHXI010000326.1:0-6656 GCA_048498775.1 Actinomycetota bacterium
ATTGACCTGCGGCTTTTGGGTGGCCCGGGATACGGGGTGCGGTTCCGCCGACCGTGTGTCGAGGTGGTTCTCCACGGTGCGCGGGCGGAGCAGCCAGGGTTCTCGTCCGCGTCTGCCGACGGCGCTGGCCGAGGCACTGCCCATGGTGCCGGACCCGGACGGAGGGAGCTGGCGGAGGACAACGGCTGCTGGCGTGGATCGACGAGCGGAACGCCACCAGCTGACCCAGACCACGGGCCCCTGTCGCGCGTGCGGTACGGCGTCTCTGGAGTTCGTGCAGTCCTCTGGCCTGCTGGAGCAGTTCATGGCCGAGCCCGGCAGACTACCGAAGCTGGTATAGGTGGACACCGCCTACCAGGGCCGGCCCCTGGCCGACGCCTTCGCGTCCCAAGGAGTGCGTATCGAGGCGGTCAAGCGCCCCGACGGGAGCACGCAGTTCACCGTACTGGCCAGAAGGTGGATCGTGGAACGCACCCTGGGCTGGCCCTGCTCTTCGTCCTGGCGAGCGCCGTTGCCATCCTCGGCCCCCGAACGAACTCACGCCACCTGGAAGACATCTGAGCGCGCGAAGGCTGCCGGCTCTTCGGTTACGGCGGTGCTGGCCTACTGCTTCAGGCCGACCGCGTTCGATGGGACGTCGTAGGCCGCCAGGGTCAGCGACACGCCGGTGAACCAGCCCATCAGCACGGTCAGGTCGACGATGCCCTTGTTGCCGATGGTCTCCTGGGCTCGCCTGAACAGGCCGACCGGAACCACGCGAGGCTGGACGAGGGTGGATGCGAGTTCGTAGACGAGTTGCTGCCGAGGGTCATCGAAGGAGGTCGGCAGCCCGGCGATCAGGGCTTCGACTTTGGACGGTTCAAGACCGCCCAGCGCCACACCGATCTTCTCGTGCTCGTAGTTGGCGTAGGCCGCGAGCCAGCGACCGGTGATGATGTTCGTGACGATCTCGATCTCTGCCTTCGACAGCGACGAGTCCTTCTGGAAGTACGCTCCCGTAGGCACGATCGCCTTGAGCAGGGCCGGGTTGGCGAGCCAGATCTTGTGCGGGCCCGGAACCAGACCGCGCAGCTTCAGGGTGTACTCATAGGCGCTGCGCATCTCCGGGGGCATCTCGTCGACCGGGACCTCTACGTATCGGCCGAAGGTCCCGAAGTCCTCAGGGTCGTCGAACATGGCAAACTCCTTCTTCTCGTTGATCGCTTAACGTCCCGTCACCGCCACACCGCGGCGCTTCAGGCGGCGTGGGTGACTGGCGCGACCGGTGGTTCTCCGGCCGGCACGTCGTAGGCGTTGAGGATGGCGCTGAGCGCCAGGTAGTGGATGGTCACGAACACCATCGTGTCGAAAGCTTCGTGCCCGAGCTTCTCGACGACGGCGGTGTACAGAGGTCCCGGCAACGGGCCCCTGTCGAGCAGGGCGCCAGCGACATCCGCCGCGAGCATCTCCTCCTCGGTGAGGTCGCTCGGGCGCCTGCCCGCGCACAGCGCCGCCACCTGGTCCGGTCGGAGCCCAGCCCGTGCGGCCAGTGCGGCGTGCGCGTACATCTCGTAGGCGACGTTGAAGCGCCCTGCGAGGGTCAGGATGACAACCTGTCGTGCCCGTTCGGAGAGCCCGGGCAGTTGCTGGGCGAGGTCGATGAATCGGCCGAGAGGCTGGGCCAGGTCGGGGAAGTGGAGCATCACACCCCATGGCCCGACGAAGGCGCCGTCGGCGTTACGCACTTCGAAGCCGGCGTATTCGTCGGCTCGCACCATCGCATCGAAGGTGTCATAGAGGGATCGCTGCCTGGTGGTGAGTTCGTCTGGAGGGATCAGCGGGAGTCGCATAGCGGGCACCTCACAAAAGCGAACGATGGATCGTTTTTTCAGACTAGACCGGCGCGACTGGTCATGCAAGCAGAAAAACGATCAATCGTTCTCCTTGACAGGCCTGCGCATGCGGGCGCATGCTACAAGGAACGATCGTTCGCTTTTTATGCGGAGGCGGGAGACCTGCCTCAGCGCCCCTCGGGTGACCGCTCCCTGGAGCGCCCACCACCCAGCAACGACAGTCAAGGAGCCCGCATCATGAAGAAATGGCCCCTCGTGGCCGCGGCCGCAGTGCCCACCGTGCGCCTGCTCCGCCGGCTCAGCTCCGCGGCGCTACCGCCGGCCGCCCCGCTGCCCCCGTCGGTTCCGATCCCCGAGGCGACGCCACCGGCGGACATGGACCTGGTCGCGGTACCCACCGGAGTCAACAACAGGGTCGCCGCGTACGCGTACAGCGGCGGATCCCTCTTCGACAGGCGGGACTTCTACATCGGCGCCGCGCTCATCAAGCACCCCCAGGGTGACCTTCTAGTCGACTCCGGCTTCGGACGCGACATCGCCAAGCAGCTCGCCACGATGCCGCGCCTCTTCCAGAGGATGACCAAATACCAGGTCTGGAAGCCCGCCGTCGAGCAACTCGAGGCGGCCGGCTACGACTTCGGCCGGCTCTCCGGCATCCTGCTCACCCACGCGCACTGGGACCACATGAGCGGCATCACCGATTTCCCCGACCTGCCGGTCCTGGTCTCCGCACGCGACCGCGCCGCCTTCTACCGCACGGAGATGTTCGGCAACTTCCGCGGCTACTTCCAGGACACGCCGTTCAACTGGCAGGAGCTCAGCTTCGAGGGCGGCCCCTACCTCGGCTTCCCGCGCCACCACGACGTGTACGGGGACGGCTCGATCGTCTGCGTACCCGCTCCCGGGCACACGCCGGGCAGCCTCATCGTCTTCGTGACCCTGCCGAACCAGGTGCGCTACGCCCTGGTAGGTGATCTGGTGTGGCAGCGCGAGGGACTCACTCGCCGCCTGGAGCGCCCCTTCCTCATCAGGCGCCTGGGTGACTTCGACGCCGAGGGCAACCGCCAGAACATCCTGCGCATGGCCGCCGTCATGCAGCGCATCCCCGATCTCATCATCGTCCCCGCGCACGACCAGCGCGCATTCGCCGAAATGAGCCAACTCCCCAATGTCACAACTCGGGGCCTGACCCTGTCCCCACGCCCCTAACGCGATAACGAGCCGACACCGGACGCAGCACGAGAAAAGGGCGATCGTGACTGAAATGAACATGGGTACGGCGTCAGACCAAACCCCCGCATCCACCACCGTCAGCGCCGCATACGCGGTGGGCCGAGCTTTGAGGGATAACGGCATCGACCGCATCTTCCTTGTCACCGGCGGCGACCTGCTGCTGTGGCGGGCACTGCGGGATCACGGCATCGCCATGCACCTCGTCCGCAGCGAAGCCGCGTCAGTTGTGATGGCCGACGCCTACGCCCGCGTGACGGGCAAGCCCGCAGTCGTCTACGGGCAGTGGGGGCCCGGCGCGGCGAACGTCGCGGCGGCGCTGGCGGACGCCTGGTGGGCGCGCAGCCCGGTGGTGGCCCTCACCAGCACAGTGTCTACGAAGGTGGAGTACAAGTTCGAGTACCAGGAACTGGACCAGCCTCCGATGTTCCAGCCGGTCACGAAGTGGCAGGCTCGCGTCACCCGCGCCGAGCGGGCCGGCGAACTCGTCGCCCAGGCCTTGCGCAACGCGGCTGCCGGCTCGCCCGGCCCCGTGCACCTCGACATCCCGAGCGACATCCTGCTGGAGGAGACCACGGAAGCCGCCGCCGGACGCATGCCCGTCCACACACCGGCACCCCCGGCTCCATCGGCCGCCGCCGTGGACGACGTCGTCCGCCGCCTGGCGCGCAGCCGCCAACCGGTCATCCTCGCCGGCAACGGGGTGCTGCTCGCCGGTGCCGCACCCGATCTCACCACGCTCGCAGAGACCGCCGCCGTTCCTGTCCTGACGACGCTCGGCGGAAAGGGCTCGATCGCCGAGAACCATCCCCTGGCGGTGGGCGTGGCCGGGCGGTACTCGACCAAGGTGGCCAACGAGATCGCGCGCGACGCGGACTTCGTGCTGGCGATCGGCACGGATCTCGGGGCACTCGCCACCGACACCTACACACTGCCCTCTCCGAACGCCGAGGTGCTCCAGATCGACCTCGCGGCCGAGCGCATCGGTGCGACCGTGCCCGTCCAAGCGGGCGTGGTCGCAGACGCCGGCGAGGCGTGCCGGGCCCTGACAGCAGCACTGGCCGCGCGGCCCGACAGTCCGGACCACGGCACACACCGCGCATGGTGCGAGGGGGTCCGAACGCGGCGCCACGCTTGGCAGGCGGCGTTCCAGGAACTGGCACACCGCCCGGCAGCCGGCCATGTGCGACCCGAGGCCATCGTCGCGATCTTGCGCGAACTCGCCGACGACCGCGACCTGCTCGTGGCGGACACCGGGTTCATGGGGGCCTGGGGCGGCGCCCTGTTTCCCGTGCACGCACCGGGACGGACCTTCCTGCGCGCCGCCGGCACGCTCGGCTGGGCCTTTCCCGCTGTTCTCGGTGCCCAACTCGCGGCGCCAGCTGGGCGGCGCGCGTTCGCGCTCGTCGGTGACGGCGGCTTCGGCTACAACGTCGGAGACCTGGAGACAGCGATGCGGCTCGACATACCGGCCGTGACCATCGTCTTGAACAACGCGAGCCTCGCCTACGAGCACGTCGGGTTCAAGCACGCGCTCGGCGGCGACGTGGTGCATGAGGTCTGCGACTTCATCGACATCGACCACGCCGAGGTCGCAAGGGCCTATGGCCTATTCGCCGCCCGGGTCGACTCGGCGGACGACTTCCGGAACGCGCTCAAGGGCGCGATCGCCAGCGAACGCCCGGCCTTGATCGACGTCGTCGTCAGCAAGGAGCGGGTCGCCCCAGTCACCTCGTTCGACGCACACCTCGACCGCGACGTGTGAGGCCATGCCGAATCTCGCCGCCAATCCCGCGGCAGTCGCCCGCATCCACAGCGTCCGGCCTGTGGGGTGCGAGCCGTGGCCCGGTGATCAGCATCCGGTCGGTGACCTCGGACCGGACGGTACGCACCCAGCGTTCGGCATAAGCGTTCGCCTGCGGGCTGCGCGGCGGGATCTTCACCACTTCGATCCCGGCGCCGGCCAGCACCGCGTCGAACGCTCCGGTGAACTGGCCGGCCCTGTCCCGGATCAGGAACCGGAGCCGGGCGGCGCGCTCCCCCAGATCCATCAGCAGGTTCCGTGCCTGCTGCACCGTCCACGCCCCGTCAGGGTGCGCGGTCACTCCCACGACATGGACGTGCCGGGGGCCGACCTCGATCACGAAGAACACGTAGATCCGGCGCAACGTCACCGCGAGTCGACATGGAAGAAATCACACGCCAGCATCGTCATGGCCTGGGTGGACAGGAACCGCCTCCACGTCGAGCGGCTGCGCTGCGGCGCGGGCGGAATCCGCAGGCGCTTGAGCACCCGCCGCACAGTAGACGCCCCGACCCGGTAGCCCAGGCCGAGCAGCTCGCCCTGGATCCGCTTGTAGCCCCAGCCCGGGTTCTCCCGCGCCATCTGCTCGATCAGCGCCGCGAGCTTGGCACCAACCGGCGGCCGTCCTGCGTTGAGACGATAGGTCCAGCGCCGACAGACCAGCCGCCGGTGCCAGCGCAGCAGCGTGTCCGGCGTCACGAGCCGGCTCATCCGCGCCGACCTGGACAGCAGCCGGGCCAAGGCGGACAGCACCATCCGATCCGCCCAGTCCAGCCTCGGCCGGGGGTTCTGCCGCCGCAGCACGGCGACTTCCTGACGTAACACCAGCAACTCGGCGTCCTTGGAAGCCGCCGAGCGCGCCAGCAGCGCCATCCAGCCGGCCAGGCGCACGAAGATCAGGTAAAGCATCCGTACTGTCACAAGCCCGCGATATTGCCAGCCTCTCGACCACCATCGCAGGAAAACCCGCAGGTCAACCGCTTACGCTGGAACCCCACACGCCGGAGACGTCGGTGCGCACGCCGGTAAGGGTGTCCGCGGTGCCGCCGGAGTTCACGATGGTGAAGTAGGCCGCGGCGACGTCGGGTGAGGCGGGGTTGACCGGTTTGCCGGAGGTGCCGGTAAGCGTGACGTCCGGCTCACGGTAGGGCTTGGCGATCTCGGTGCCGTGCAGGTCGGACGCCGGCGCCGAATCGATCTTCACCGGACGCGACACCGAACCGGCCGAGCCACCCGAGCCGCCGCATCCGGCGAGTGGCAGGGCGAGCAGCGGCTCGACGAGCAGCCTGACATGGGAAAACGACATTGTCCCTGCCGAAAACTACATCCGTGCAGGTCAGAGCTGCGAGCGCCGGTGCCGGCACACACGGCCTGACCGCTCAGCCGACCCCGTCGGAAGTGGGCGTGGGGACGCTGCCGCCCCGGCATGATGGTCTGCCGTGATGTTGCGACTGGCGTACATGACGGTGACGAACACGTTTGCGGTGCTTCGTCTTCTTCCGATGAGCGACCAGGACAAGGACGCCGAAATCTTGGCCTTGCGACACCAAATCGCGCTCCTGGAGAGCCAACTGGGCGGGGCGAAGGTGCGGTTCACCGCGCCAGACCGGGCGTTCCTGGCGGCGCTGCTGCACCGGCTGTCACCCGAGGCGCTGCGCCGGATGCGGCTGCTGGTGCGCCCGGACACGGTCCTGCGCTGGCACCGCGACCTCATCCGACGCCGGCACGCTGCCCGATGCAAGCCGAAGCGACCGGGCCGGCCACCGACGGTACGGTCCATCCGCGTACTG
>JBEHXI010000327.1:0-6643 GCA_048498775.1 Actinomycetota bacterium
GGTTCCGACGAGGCTCATGACGATCAGGCAGGCGCCCGTCACCACGACAGACCAGTCCGCGACCCGCATGGTGCTCTCCCCTGCTGTGAGCAGTACCGCCCGTCCCCCCGAGCCGGACGGAGTCTACGCCCGGCCGGTGGTCCGCCGAACCGTTCCCGCGAAGGGACGGGGCCCCGGGCGCTCACCAGCGCCCGGGGCCCCGCTTCTCACCGCTCAGCCGTGCGGCTCGGCCGCCGGTTCACTCGCCCGACGGGGCCGCCTTGCGCTTGCGCAGGAAGAAGACGGTGCCGCCACCGATCACCACGAGGGCGATGGCCGCGCCCGCGATCACCGGGGTGGCGCTGCTCGCACCGGTCTCGGCGAGGTTGGTGCCGCCGGCCGAGGCCGCGCTGGGCGCCGGAGCCGGGCTGGCGCTGCTGCCCGTGCTGCCCGCGGTCTTGCAGTTCACCACGCCGGTGAAGGTCTTCGAGAAGCCCTTCGGCCCGGTTATCTGGATCTTGTACGCCGAGCCCTCGGCCACCGGGACGGTGATGGTCTGCGAGGCCCCGGCCGCGACGGTGTACTGCTTGCCCGCCAGCTGGAAGGTGAACGCCTCGTCGCCCTTGTTGGTCGCCATGACGTCCACGCCGCTCTTGGCGCAGTCCACCATGGCGGTCAGCGCCGGTATGGCGCCCTGCTTGGCCCAGGTCGCCGTCGCCTGGGCGGTGACGGTGCTGTCGCTGGAGCCGGCGAGGATCTGGGTCTGGCTCGACTTGTTGTCGCCGACGCCCTGGAAGGCCCGGCCGACCGGGACCTTCGTGGTCGCCTGGACGGTCAGCGCGGCGGATCCGTCGGGCGTGCCGGCGGGGACGTCGAAGTAGACCTGGGAGCCGTCGGTGGCGGAGGTGACCGGCTTGCCGGCCTTGTCGACGATCTTCACCCCGGCGCCGGCGGACTGAGGCGCCAGGCTGACCTGCGCGCTGTCCGCGTCGGTGTGCACGGTGACCGGGCCGATGCGGGTGCCGGACTTGCCGGAGACCGCGGGCGGCGTCAGGGTCAGCGACGCCTGCGGCTCGGCGATCGCCTGAGCGCTCTTGGTCAGGTAGTCGGCGAGCTTCTCGGCGTTGCCGTTGTCAGCGGTGACGTCGGCCTTGTCCGAGTAGCGCCAGATCGCCACCTGGGTGCCCGCGGCGGCCTGCTGGGCCGACAGCGCGTCGGCACCCGCCTCCTGGGCGAGCTGCTGCAGGTTGTTGACCTGCGGGTAGGAGTGCTGCAGGATCCACTCGATCTTGCCCGCGTCCGCGTTGCCCTGCAGGGTGGACTGACTCCACGGGACTTCCCGGTACGTCGCCTGCGGCTGGGTCTCGTGGTGCAGGTCGATGCAGTAGGTCTGGATCGACCCGCCGCCGTCGACGCTCATCTTGAACAGGCCGGCGCCCACGTGCATGGCCCCGCCGTTGTCGTGGACCGTGGCACGGTCGAAGATCGTCAGGTCGCCGAGCGTCGCGGTCGCACCACCGACCGCCGGGGTGGCGCCGCCGTCCGCGACCGCCGACCCCGCGCCGGCGATCGCACCCGCCGCCACCAGGCCAGAGGCCAGTATCGCGGCGGCCAGGCGGGTGGTACCCCGCCTTCCAACAGTGAACATGGATTTCCCCTCCGGGCGGGCCCCGTCTCCCCCAGTGGTCATGGTGAGGGCGTCCCGCCAGCAGATCCGATCCCCCGTGGCTACCCCACGGATCCTAGGAAGCGCTCACAGCGCCACCACCGGTAATTCCATCCGATAACCAATTCGAATCTGAATCGTTATTCACATCGGGCATGAACCCCAGAATTATCGATAAATCTTCTCACCGACATTCCGGTGGGCCGCCCGCGACGTATCGGGCGCCTTTTCGGGATTCCCCCGTGATTCGCCCTTCGCGGCCATTTACGGCCGACCCCCGCCAACGCCCCCATTACCGGCCGGTGTCCCGAAACCCCGTCAGGCCCGTCAGGACGGCACGAACTCGGCCACCTCCGCCTCCTCCGCCGCCGGAGGCGCCGCGGCCTGCCGCCCCTCCACCAGCTCCGGGCGAGCGCGCGCCACCCGGCGGAAGGCGGACGTTCCCCGGCTGAGGTCATGCCCGATCGCGGACGCGTCAATCACCGTCGTGCTGCGGGTCTGCCCCTTGTCCTCCCACTCGTTCACCCGCAGCCGCCCCTGCACGATCAGCGGCTCCCCCAGCCCCACCGAGGCCGAGACGTTCTCCCCCAGCGCCCGATAGGCCCACACCGTGTAGAAACTCGTCTGCCCGTCGGTCCACCGCTCCGTCGCCCGGTCGTAGCGGCGCTCCGTGGTGGCGAGGCGGAACCTCGTCACCGGCACTCCCGTGGCGGTCTGCCGGGCTTCCGGCTGCGTCGCGACGTTGCCCACCACCGTCACGAGCGTCTCGTTCATCGCCATGTTCTCCCCCTTGGGTGCTTCTGTCGCCTGTTGGATGCTTCTGCTGCCTGTCTTTGCGCCCACACCGCCTTCGCGCGCTGCGCGCTCGGCCTCCCGGGCCCCGCGTCCGCGGCTGTCGGCCGCGGGCGCGGATTCACCCTTCGGTGCGGCACCGCGGGGTCCGGCCGGCATCGCCGTCCGCTTCCCGTGGTGTCCGTGTGCTGAGGACAGCGTGCACCCGCCGGGCACCATCGCGGCGAATTCCCCGCAGATCTGTGGACAGCGGGCCGATTGTGGATAACTCGGCCACCCGATGCGGTGGTTTGGGAACCGCAACGGCCCCCGGGCCGCCGCCGTTTCCTACGCTGAAGCCGATCCCGGTGAAGCCGAGGAGGACGGTGAAGCCGCGGAGGACAGTGAAGCCGCGGAAGACGCTGAAGTCCCCGCCGCCGCCCCGTACTTCTCCCGCACCTCGCAGTACCGCAGCACCTCGCAGTCCACCGCCTCCAGGACCTCGCGCCGGCCGCAGTCGGCCGCGGCCCACCGCAGCCTCTCCTCCACCGACCGCCCATGACGCCGGGCGGCACCACAGCCCGCGAGCGCGCAGGCCAGCGCCGTCAGCGGGCTGCCCACGACCCCGGCCACCAGCAGCAGCACAGGACCCCACAGCCCCATCGCGGCGGGCCCCGGCCGCACCCCGGACACCACCGCGACCAGCCCCGCGACCCCCAGCAGCGCCATCACCGCCAGGAACCACTGGATTCCGCCCACCACCGCCCACCAGCGCGGGGCCGGGACCTTCTCGCGCCGGGCCCGCGCCACCGCGGCGTCCAGTTCCTCCGGCAGCCGGCGTCCGCCGCTCCGGGCCGCCTCGCGTACCGCCTGCGCCCACGGTTCCGGCAGGCCCGCGGACGCCGCCTCGCCCAGCGCCCGTACCGCCTCCTCCACCACCGGCCGAGCGGCCACCGGCACCGGCCCGTCCGCGAGCGCCGGGCCGCCCCTGCCCTGCCGGGGACGCGCCACCCCACAGGCGCGACGCGCCGCCGCCGTCCACTGCCGTTCCGCCGCCTGTCCCGCCGCCTCCGCTCCGACGGCCTCGGCCAGGCGGCCCAGGAACGCGTCGCGCGCCGCCGGGGCCGGTCCTGCCCCGCCCGGCCCGACGTACGCGGGGCGCAGCCGTACCGCCGCACGCTCCACATCGGCGGCCAGCCGCCGTCCCGCGGCCTGCCGGTCCGCCGCGAGCTGCCGGATCGCGGCCCGCACATCCCCCACGCCCTCACCGGTGAGCGCCGAGGCGGCGAGCACCACCGCGCCCGGCTCGCCGTGTTCGCCCAGCGCGAGCCCGTCCTCGTCCAGCAGCCGGCGCAGGTCGTCGAGCACATGGTCGACGACCTCGCCGGGGAGCCGGTCGATCTGGTTGAGCACCACGGCGGTGACCTCGGCGTGGCCGGCGAACGGCCGCAGGTAGCGCTCGTGGAGCGCGGCGTCCGCGTACTTCTCCGGATCCACCACCCACACCACGGCGTCCACCAGTTCCAGCAGGCGGTCCACCTGGCGGCGGTGCTGGACGGCGGCGGAGTCGTGGTCCGGAAGATCGAGCAGGACCAGCCCCGGCGCCGCGCGGTCCGCCTCACCCGGGTACGCACCGGTCCGCCCCATCGGGTCCAGGAGGCCGTACTCCTCCGGCTCACCGGGTGCGGTGGACCGCCCATATGGCGATCCACCGAACAGGCCGGGGCCGTCGAGTCCGTCGTCGAACGCCATCCCGCGCCGGGAGAACCGGTTCTGCGGCAGGATGCCCAGCCGGTCGAGCAACGGGCCCGCGCCTTCCGGGTCCCAGGCGCAGGCGACGGGCGTCCCGGTCGTCGGCCGCCGCACGCCGGTCCGGGACAGCTCCACTCCCACCAGCGCGTTGAACAGCGTGGACTTGCCGCTTCCGGTCGCGCCCGCGAGCGCCACCACGGTGTGGTCGAGGGAGAGCCGGCGGCGCGCGGCGACCCGGGCGAGCACCCGGTCGGCCTCGGCCAGCGCGACCGGATCGAGCCGGTCACGCGACAGCCCGAGCACCTCCTCCAGGGCCTCGACCCGATGGTGCAACGCACCCTCGCCCACCCTCGCCGCGGGCATCGCCGCCACCGGGCTGTCCAGACGTTCCACCGTCTACCTCGCCTTCTGCACGACGGACAGGCTGGCGATCAGCGCGGTCTGCTGCCGCGGAGTGACATCCAGCGCGTCCAGCGGGGCGAGGCGCAGGTCCCGCTCCGCGCGCAGCAGCCCGCTGACCATCCGGTCAAGTTCGTCCCTGAGCCGGTCGCGCACCCGCAGCGTGACCTGCGCGCCGAGGAGTTCGGCCAGCCGTTCGCCGGCCCGGTTGCCGCGCCGGCCCCCGAGCAGCACGGTCGCCAGCAGCGCCGCCACCTCCTCCGGGTCCGCCGCCGGTCTGCGCTCGTCGCGGGCGAACCGCACCTCCTCGTAGGCCAGATCGGTGAGCGTGGCACGCCAGCCACCCACCGCCTCGGCCACCCGCTCCCCCACCCGGCCGGCCGAGCCGCCGTACACCTCCTCCAGCAGCAGGCACCCCACCGGGTCGAGCCGCCAGGCCTCCTGGACCTCCTCGTCGGCCGCGTCCACCGCCGACCGCAGCAGCGCCGCCAGCCCGCCGGCCAGCGCGGTGTGCAGCGCGTCCGGTCCGCAGGCGGGGTAGGCGTGCCAGCGCAGCAGCGCCTCCCCCGACATCACCGCGCCCGCTGCCACGGCCTGCTCGGCCCGGTCCAGCGCGCGGGCGTACGCCTCACCGACCTGCCCGGACAGCCGCACCACCGCCGCGTGCTGGGCCGCCGACGCGCCGGCCAGCCCGGGCATCCGGCTGCCCAGCGAGCCGAGCAGGCCCACCGCGGTGCGCCGCGCGGCCGAGACCCGGGCCGCCGGGTCCTCGGCGTGGCGCCGCAGCCAGGCGCGCAACTCGGCCACCGCGGTCTCGGGCAGCAGCCCGCCGCCCCCAGCCGATTCCGGCAGTTCGGGAACGGTGAACCGCGGCACGTCGCCGAGCCCGGCCCGGTCCAGCAGCGCCCCGTAGTGCCGGGAGACCTCGTCGACGACCTGGTGCGGCACCCGGTCCAGCACGGTGCCGAGCACCACGTCGTACTCCTTCGCCGACCGCAGCAGATGCCAGGGCACGGCGTCGGCGTAGCGGGACGCGCTGGTGACCAGGAGCCAGATGTCGGCCGCGCAGATCAGCCGGGCGGCCAGCTCGCGGTTGGCGGTGACCAGCGAGTCGATGTCGGGCGCGTCGAGCAGCGCGAGTCCCGGAGGCAGCGTCTCCGCCGCCTCCACTCGCAGCAGCGGTCTGCGCCGGTCGCCGCCGGAGTCGTCCGGTTCCTCGGGGTCCATGGGTTCCGCGTGCCGGGTGCGCGTCAGCCCGGGCAGGATCCGCGGGCTTTCGAACCAGCGCCGGTCCTGCGGATGGCACACCAGGACCGGCACCCGGGTGGTCGGCCGCAGCACCCCGGCCGCGCTGACCCGCCGTCCCACCAGGGAGTTCACCAGGGTGGACTTCCCGGCTCCGGTCGAGCCGCCGACCACCGCGAGCAGCGGGGCGTCGGGGTGGCGCAGTCTGGGCAGGAGATGGTCGTCGAGTTGAGCCAGCAGATCGTGCCGCGCGCGGCGGGCCCGTGGAGCCCCGGGAAGGGGCAGCGGGAAGCGTGCGGCTTCCACCCGGCCGCGCAGCGTCGACAGCGCGTCGAGCAAGTCCGGCAGCTTCCGTGATTCCGGCCGTACACCCATGATCGCCACATGTGGAGAATGCCCAATTTTGAGCGATTTTTGAAGCGTATCGCGCGCCTGTCTGTCCGCTTCGACCCACTCGGCTGATTTGGTTGATATGACAGACGCCAGAAGGGGCGTCCGGGGTGCCGGGATAACGAGTACACAACACCCGTCGCCTGAGACGTCAAAACCGATGCATGCTTCGCACGTAACTGCGATTATCGGAGCGCTTCACGGAACCTACACAACGTGTCGCGGACGTGAAGCACCCGGTATGAGGTCGGCAGCGCTTTATCCTTGTCCCCGGCAAGGTCACGGAACCACCGAGCCCGCCAGCACCACGGCCCGCACGGTCGGATCCGCAGGCACCCAGGGGACCGGGACAGCCGCGGCCGCAGCCCGGCCCCCGTAGCTCAGCGGATAGAGCAGGTGCCTTCTAAGCACTTGGCCGCAGGTTCGAGTCCTGCCGGGGGC
>JBEHXI010000328.1:0-6642 GCA_048498775.1 Actinomycetota bacterium
GGGGCCGGGGCCGGGAGTCCCGGGTGCTGTCGGGCAGGGGGGAAGCGTGGAGAGGGTCTTGTCGCGGCGGTATGGAGCGGTGTCCGTCATGCGACACCGTCGCGGAGTCGCTGCCCGGGTCGGTGGTGCGGTCGTGCTGGCCGGCGGTGCGGTGCTGGGGGTTGCGGGCACCGGACAGGCGGCCGCCGGCACGGCGGTGCCGGGCGGGCCAATGCCCGCCGTGCGCGCCGCCTCCCTGGTGGGCCCCGTTCCCGCGTCACGGCAACTGACCGTCCAGGTATGGCTGAAGCCGGACCTGGCGGATGCCGCCGCGTTCGCCGACGCCGTCGCGACCCCCGGCAGCGCCGAGTTCCACCACTACCTGAGCCCCCACGCCTATACGGCCAGGTTCGGCCCTTCCGCCGCGCACGCCGCGGCGCTCGCGGCATGGCTGAGGACCCGGGGCCTGACCCAGGTGCAGGTCGGCAGTGGCCGCGACTACATCTCGGCGACGGGTCCGGTTTCGGCGGTGCAGTCGGCGTTCCAGGTGCGGATCAACCGCTACCGGGTCAAGGCCGCGAACGGCAGGCCCATGGTGATCCAGTCCAACGACCGCGAGGTGTCCCTGCCGGCCTCGCTGGCCCCTGACGTGATCGGCGTGACCGGGCTGAGCAGCATCCCGCCGGCCGGATCACCGGCCGCGGCCCGGCCGGCGCGCGTTGCCTCGGGCGCGGCCGCGAAGGGCGCCACGTGTTCCCGTTACTGGGCGCAGCAGGTGCGGACCGTCCACCCGGCCTACCAGGGGCTGGCAGAGGCGTCGCTGCCGATCTGCGGGTACTCCGCCGCCCAGATCCGCGCTGCCTACGGCGCGACGTGGAAGGACACCGGCACGGGCCAGACCGTGGCGCTGACCGAGAGCGCGGCGCCGACCGCGATGTTCGAGACGCTGAAGGCCTACGCGCGGAGCAATCATCTGCCCGCCCCCAGGCCATCGCAGTTCCGGGAGATCCGAGCCGGAAGCCCGTGTGGCACCGCCTCGCACAGCGCGGCGCAGGCGGCCGCCGTCGACGACGAGGCGGAGATGGACTCCGAGGCCGTCTACGCGCTGGCGCCCGGCGCCGACCAGGTGATGGTCGTCGGACAGGGCTGCGATGAGGACCAGGCGCTGCTGGACGCCTCGCTTGCCGTGCTCACCGGCGACGGCGGCCACCCCGATGCCTCCATCGAGTCCAACTCCTGGCAGATCCCCCTGGGCGTGGTCCCGGAGCGGATCGTGCACGCGATCGACGTACGGGCCGCTGCCGAGGGCGTCGGCGTGTACGTCGCCTCCGGTGACACTCCCGGGCTGACGGCGACCGACTCCGACCCGTACGCGGTGGCGGTGGGCGGCACCAGCCTCGGTATCGGGGCCGCGGACAACCGGGTGTTCGAGACCGGCTGGTCCAACGACTACGGATCCCTGGACAACGGCACGTGGACCGACCTGGGCATCAGCGGAGCCGGCGGCGGCACCAGCCTCGTCTACGGGCAACCCGCCTACCAGAAGGGCGTCGTCCCGGCGTCGATGTCCCACGTTCGCGCCGGCAAGCGGATCGCCGTCGGCCGAGCCGTGCCTGACATCGCCGCCGACGCCGATCCCGACACCGGCCTGCTGACCGGCCACACCGAATCGGCCGGCACCGGCAAGCCGGGGGCCTACCGGGCCATCCCGAACGCCGGTACCAGCCTGGCCTGCCCGCTGATCGCCGCTCTGGTCGCCGACGCCCAGCAGGGCCGGAAGTCGGCCTTCGGCTTCATCAACCCGCTGCTCTACCATCTCGCCGGCACAACGGCGTTCCATGACATCCTGCCGGTCACACCGGCGCTGCCCCAGCGGAACCGCGCCGCCTACCTCCCGGCGAGCGGGCCCTTGGAGAGCGCCGGCATCGATGTCCTCGACTCCCAGGAACCTGCGTACACCGAGCAGGTCACGGCCAGGGGGTACGACACCATGACGGGCCTGGGCACCCCCAACGGCACCGCCTTCCTCGCCGGACTGCGCCGTGCGGCAGGCTGACGGCGCCTGAGGCGTGCGGGGTTGCCGCAGGCCGTTCAGCCTTCGGTGGTGGCCAGCCACAGGTCGGGGCCGAAGACCTCGTAGCGAATGCTGCGTGCGGGGACACCGGCCCGGAGCAGCTGCGCTCGGACGGCGCGCATGAAGGGGAGCGATCCGCACAGGTACACGTCGGCATCGGCGGGCAGGTCAAGGCCGTTCAGGTCCATCAGGCCCGGGTGGGAGCCCGGTTCGCCGGTCGCGTCCTGCTCGTACCAGAACTCCGCCTGGGCGTCGGGCAACCGGTCCACCAGACGGCGGGTGCCGGCGCGCAGGGCGTGGTCGGCCGGGGTGCGGTCGGCGTGCAGGACGCGGACCGGACGGGCCGAGCCGGTGACGTCGAGGTGTTCCAGCATGGCGACCATCGGGGTGCAGCCGATGCCGGCGGAGACCAGCACGAGCGGGGTGTCGGCGTCGTCGAGGGCCACGTCGCCGAACGGTGCCGAGAGGGTGAGTTCGTCGCCGGCCCGTACGGTGCGGTGCAGCAGGCTGGAGACCTCTCCTTCGGGGGCGTCGTCGACGCTCGCCACCCGCTTGACGGTGATGCGCCGCAGCCCGTCGCCGGGAGCGTTCGACAGGCTGTACTGGCGGGTCTGGTGGATGCCGTCGGGCATGGCGACCCGGACGCTGACGTACTGGCCGGCACGGGCCGCGGGCAGGGGGCCGCCGTCGGCCGGGCGCAGCAGGAAGGAGACCACGTCGGGGGTCTCCTCCCGCCTCTCGACCACGGTCCACTGCCGCCACGGCTTGTGCGGGTCGACCTGGGCCTCCTGGTAGAGCCGGGCTTCCATGGCTATGAGCGCGCCCGCCATCAGCCAGTACACCTCGTCCCAGGCGCCGGCGACCTCCGGGGTGACCGCATCGCCCAGCACGTCTCCGATCGCGCGGAACAGGTACTTGTGGACGATCGTGTACTGGTCCTCGGTGATGCCGAGTGCCGCGTGCTTGTGGGCGATCCGGGACAGCAGCGCGTCGGGGCGGGTGTCGGGGGTGTCCAGCAGCGCCTGGGCGAAGGCCGCGATGGATCCGGCCAGTGCTCGGCGCTGCTCGCCGCTGGCCTGGTTGCCGCGGTTGAACAGCCCGTCCAGCAGCTCGGGCTGCTCGGCGAACATGGTGCCGTAGAAGCGCGCGGTGATCTCGTCCAGGGCCCCGCCGACAGCGGGAAGAGTGGCGCGAACGACAGCGGCCGACTCGGGCGAAAGCATGGCTCTCCTTATGCGGAGCGGATACACGGAGGACGGCGCTCGCCGTCGCGGCCGGGTCCGTCCCGCGGATCCGACCGCCGCAATCGATCGTGCCGTGGCGCGGTGATCTCACACAGAGCCGAACTTCCCAGCGGAATGGGCCCATCGGTCCCGTCTCCGGGACGTACCGGCACCGGCGGGGAACGCCCGGTCCGGCGTATGCGCGGTGTTCTCGCTCGGGATCCCGCTCGGGATCCCGTTCGGGATCAGGGGGAGGGGAGCGCTTGGGCGCCGAGGACGGCGAGCAGGGCGAGCCTGTCGTGGCTGTCGCTGCCGGGGGTGGCGGTGAGGATCAGGAGGGAGTGGGTCTGGTCCGGGTCGAGCAGGGTCTGGCAGTACAGGTCGAGGCGGCCGACTTCGGGGTGGGTGAACCGCTTCCGGTCCGTGTAGCGCAGCCCGATCCGGTGGTCGTTCCACAGTTCGGCGAACTCGTCGCTGAGGCCGGTCAGGGTGTGGGCCAGGTGCGCGGCCGGTGAGTGCGGGCCGTGCTGGACGACGGCCGTACGCAGCTGGGCGACGTGGACGCGGCTGTGCTGGGGGTGGTCCTCGGCGGGGTAGAGGCGGCGCGCGCGGGAGGTGGTGAACCAGCGGTAGACGGCGCTGCGTTCGGGACCGGTGAACTTCGTCTCGTCGCCGAACAGCGCGATGGCGAGCGGGGTCTGGGCGAGCGTCTCGCCGAGCGGGCCCATGATCTGCGCGGGGGTGTCGCCGAGCCGGTCGAGGACCCGCATCAGGCCGGGGCTGACGTGCTGGGTCCGCAGGTCCCGGCGCGGCGTGCGGTGGCCGGCGAGCAGGAACAGGTGGTCGCGTTCGTCCAGGGACAGTCTCAGCCCGCGGGCGAGGGCGGCCGTCATCTGTTCGGAGGGCTGCGGGCCGGATCCGCGTTCGAGGCGGGCGTAGTAGTCCGTGGACATGCCTGACAGTTCGGCCACGTCCTCACGGCGCAGGCCGGGGGTGCGCCGGCGGGAGCGGCCGGGGAGGCCGACGTCCTCGGGTTGCAGGGCTTCGCGCCGGACGCGCAGGAAGTGCCCGAGTGCGTCCCTGTCCATGTCTTCTCCCGTCCCTTCCGTCCGTTCCATCCGTTCCGTCCGTGGGGCGGTCCGGTCGCCGGTGCCGCTGATCCACTATCGGTGGGCGCCGGGTGCGGTATCCACTGTCCGGCGTTCAGTGGTTCGGCGGGGCCTGGTTGCCCCCGTGGGGGGCGGCGTCTACTCGTGCGGGCCGCCGCGGCGGCGGACGACGGGCCGGGAAGCGGCTCGCGTCGATCACGAGTCGGGGAGAACCGCATGCGTCAGTGGACGGCGGCCGATGTGCCGGACATGTCGGGCCGCACGGTGATCGTCACCGGGGCGTCGAGCGGGATCGGCCTGATCACCGCGCGGGAGTTGGCGCGGGCCGGAGCCCGGGTGGTGCTCGCGGTGCGCGATGCCGTCAAGGGCGAGGCCGCGCTGGCCGGAATCGGGGGCCGGGCGGAGGTGCGGCGCCTGGACGTGTCGAGCCTGGGCTCGGTGCGCTCCTTCGTCGAGGAGTGGACCGGGGAGGTGGACGTGCTGGTCAACAACGCGGGAGTCATGGACATCCCGCTCAGCCGGACCGCCGAAGGGCTGGACCTGCAGACCGCGACCAACTACTTCGGGCCGTTCGCGTTGACGAATCTGCTGCTCCCGCGCATCACCGACCGGGTCGTGCACGTCACCTCCCAGCTGCACCGGATGGGGCACGCCCGGCCGGACGACCTCAACTGGGAGCGGCGGCCGTACCGGCGGATGGGTGCGTACCACGACTCCAAGCTCTGCCTCGTCCTCTTCTCGCTGGAGTTGCAGCGGCGGTTGACCGAGGCAGGCAGCCCGGTCCGCTCCCTGGTGGCGCACCCCGGGATCGCCACCACGACCTTGGCGAGCCATTCCCCATCGAACAGGATCAACAGGTTCCGCGCCTTCCTGAACGACCCCGAGCACGGCGCGCTGCCGACACTGTTCGCCGCGACGCAGGACCTGCCGGGCCATTCCTACGTCGGCCCGGACGGCCCGGGCGGCATCAAGGGCCACCCGAAGGTCGGCAAGCCCTCCCGGGCCGCCCGCGACACCGGGATCGCGGCCGAGCTCTGGGACGCCACCGCGAAGCTGACGGGAACGGCGGCGTGAGGTGTGCAAGGCCGCCGGGGGGGGTGATGCGCGGGCCGATCGGCGGCTGCCTGGTCCACAGCGTGTCGAGCCGGTTGCCCGGCAGCCGGGTGCACGGTGTCGCCACCGGACCCGTCTCCGCAGGCACAGCCGCAAGAAGCGACAAAAAACATGTGGAGCGTGCTGGGCGCGGTCTCTTTCCGTGACAGCAGTCCGCTCTGGCAGGACGTCAGCCGGCCAGCGCGTCGAGGCGTGCCATCACGTCCGGGCCGAGTACGACGTCGGCGGTCGCCAGGTTCTCCGCGAGGTGCTTGGGGTTCGCGGTGCCCGGAATCAGGAGCGTGCGCTCGTAGTGCGCCAGGAGCCAGGCCAAACCGATCTGCGAGGCGCTTGCGCCGATCTCACGGGCCACGGCGAGGACCGTGGCGTCCTCGGTCACCTTGCGGTACCCGGGGAACGCCGAGCCGAGCGGGATGTACGGGATCCAGGCGATGCCGTGCTCACGGCAGGCTTCCAGCACCGGCTCCGTCTCGCGGTCCAGCAGGTTGTAGGCGTTCTGCACGGCTTCGATCCCTACCGGCAGCGCGTGCCGCACCTGGTCGGCGTCGACGTTGCTGAGCGCGATCGAGTGGATCTTGCCGGCGTCGCGCAGCGCGGCGAGTTCGGCGAGCTGGTCGTCGATGTCGACCCGTTGGGCGCCCTCGGCGATGATTCCCGGCGCGAAGTCGCAGCGGCGAATGTAGACCATGTCGAGGCGTTCGACGCCGAGGGAGGTGAGGTTCGCCTCGACCTGCCGTCGCAACTCCTCGGGGCGCTGCGCCGGCACCAGGCCGCCGTCGGCGGTGTTGTCGGCACCCAGCTTCGTCGCCACGACCAGGTTCTCCGGATAGGGGGCGAGCGCCTCGCGGATGAGCGCGTTGCAGGCTCCGGCGCCGTAGAACCAGGCGGTGTCGATGTGGTTCACGCCGGACTCGGCGGCCAGCCGCAGCACGGCCACGGCGGTTTCCGGCGCCACGTGGCCGCCGTGGGTGAGTTGCATCGCGCCGTAGCCGACCCGGGCGACATCGCGGCCGGCGAGAGGGACGGTGGGGGTACTCGTCGGTGTCATGGGTGTTCCCTAAGAATGTTGGCCGGTCCGGGAGGACCGGGTATGGCTGATGGGTGATTGCCGCTGATGGCTCGAAAGGAATGGCCGCCCGGTCCT
>JBEHXI010000329.1:0-6591 GCA_048498775.1 Actinomycetota bacterium
GCTCACTCGCCGGGATCGGCCAGAGCAGGAGGACTGCCATCGGGGCGGCCCAGAGCATGTCTCTCTGCTCGGGCCCACCCCGAGGGTGCCTTCCTGCTCCGGCCCGGCCCGAGGGTGCCTTCCTGCTCCGGTCCGGCCTGCTCTGTCGGCGAGCGAGCCGAAGGGTGCGCGCCGGTGTCGAAAGAGACGAGACCAAACGAGCGAGGAACGAGCGAGTGCCGTGTCGAGGAACGTCGACATCGGCTTCTGCGCACCCGGAGGCGAGCCGAGCCACGAAGAGCAAGAGGCTGACACGCCCCGGCGTGGAGCAATAAGCCGGTTTTGTCCGTTTAGTACGTAAAGTCGGACCATGCCCACGCCACACGGGTCCCGAGGCGGCATGGCGTTCAGCGCGGATGAGCTGCGTGTACTCCGGCGCGCCCTCGCCGAGGCCCTTCTCACAGCACCCCATACCGAAAGCGCTCGCGCAGCGGGCGACGTCCAGGACTACCTGCGGCTCGCCGAGGCGCTGGCGGAGGCGGAACGCGAGGGCGGCCGGCTGCGGTCGTTCCTCCTGGCCGACCTCGCCCGCTACCGCGCGGCCCTGCCCGGCACGGCCGGCGACTACCTGCGGCGGCTCACCGAGGCGCTGGGCGCCGGCTATCTGCCGGTGCCCGAGGACCTGGCAGCCCTGCGGGATCTGCTGCGGCTGCCGTGTTCCCCGGCGGAGTCCCGCCGCCGGGACGTCATCCGGCGCCGCTGCGAGGACCTCGCCGAGCAGGCCGTCCGCGCCCGCCTGGAGGGCCGCCGGCCGCCGACCCGCCCGCAACTGGCAGACCGCGCCCGGCTGCTCGCCCTGCCCGGCGGGCGCCGTCCCACCCTGCCGCGCCCGGCCGAGCCGGTGCGGGCCGCCGAGCCGGCCCGGCCCGATCCCGAGCCCCGGCCGCCCCGGCGGGTCCCCACCCCGGCGGAGATCTGGCCGCCGCGGCGCCGCGAGTCCCCGCCCGAGGCGCCCGGCCGCCGTGCCCCCAGCCGTCGCGCCACGGGCTGAGGGCTACCCTGGGGAGGCCGGATGCGGGCGTCCGGGACAAGGACGCCCCGGGAAACCGGGGAAGACCGGGCAGAACCGGGGAAAGCCGGGAAAGGGAGTGTGGCAACCGTGGACTACGTCTCCGCGCTGGTCCCGCCGTTCGTGATGGCGGTGGCCTTCACGTTCCTGGTCAGGGCCATCGTCAAGAGCCAGGGCGGCGCCAACAAGGCCAAGGAGGACGCGGCCGTGGACGCCGCCATCGCCCGGGCCGAGGCCGTCGAGGCCGCCCGCCGCGAGCAGACGACCGCCGACCACGCCTAGGCCGCAGCCGTCCCCTCTTCGGGTGGGCGCCGGGTTCACCGACCCGGCGCCCACCCTTTTTCCGCGCCGTGCCGCTCCCGAAAAGCCTCATCAGTAACATTTGCCACTAGTATTCGAGGGTGGCTCGGCGATTGGGAGATCTCGAAGACGCGGTCATGACCAGGGTCTGGCAGTGGAACCGGCCGGTCACGGTTCGCGAAGTGCTGGAGGACTTGCAGCGGGAACGGTCGATCGCCTACACGACGGTGATGACCGTAATGGACAACCTGCATCACAAGGGCCTGCTCCGCCGCGAACAGGAAGGGCGCGCCTATCGCTATGCGGCGGTTTCCACTCGCGCCGCGTACTCGGCCGCACTGATGCACGAAGCCTGGGCGGTCAGTGACAACCCCGCCGCGGCTCTCGTCCAGTTCTTCGGCATGATGTCGCCGGAAGAGCGGGAAGCCTTGCGCGACGCTTCGCGGATCGTGCAGCCGGAAGACGTGCCCGAACCGGCTCCCGAACCGCCGCGCGAAGCCCCGCCCGAACAGCCCGGCCCGCAAGCCGGGGAGCCCCCCGCGCCCGGCGAAGAAGACAAGCGATAGCGTCGAAGGCATGTCCTCCGTATCAAATGACGTCAGCATCCGCCGTGCCCGCACCAGTGATGTCCGTGCGGTTCGTGCTCTGCTCGACGGCTATGTTCGGGATCGGATCCTGCTCGACAAGCCGACCGTGACGCTTTACGAGGACATCCAGGAGTTCTGGGTCGCCGAGCGCGACGGGGACGCGGAGGTCGTCGGCTGCGGGGCACTCCACGTGATGTGGGAGGATCTGGCCGAGGTGCGCACCCTGGCCGTCCACCCCGATCTGCAGGGCCACGGCGTGGGCCACCGGTTGCTGGCCAAGCTGCTCCAGACGGCGCGGTGGCTCGGAGTGCGACGCATTTTCTGCCTCACCTTCGAAGTCGACTTCTTCGCCAAGCACGGGTTCGTGGAGATCGGGGAGACTCCGGTGGACGGGGATGTGTACGCCGAGCTTCTGCGCTCCTATGACGAAGGTGTGGCCGAGTTCCTGGACCTCGAACGGGTGAAGCCGAACACCCTGGGCAACAGCCGGATGCTGTTGCATCTGTGATCAGCGCGCCGCTGTCATCCTTTCCCCACACGACGCTCGCGTACGCTCCACGGACGGGTATGTCCGAATCGTGTACCGTTCCGGGCCGACTCCCGCACTGGTGCGCGCCCGCTCGTCGCCCAGGGGTTTGAGTTTTTCGCGGAAAAGCGGTTTCCTTTTACTCGTACTGCGTTATTCCCGGGGACTCCCCGGCCCCATTCGATGAAAGGGAAGCCCGTGGCACAGAAGGTCCAGGTCCTTCTTGTTGACGACCTCAACGGCGGCGAGGCCGACGAGACGGTGACGTTCGCCCTCGATGGCGCCACCTATGAGATCGACCTCTCCACCGAGAATGCGGACAAGCTGCGCGACCTGCTCGCCGAGTATGTCGACGCGGGCCGCAAGGTCGGCGGCCGTGCCGCCCGCGGGCGTGGCCGGGCCGCGGCCCGTGGCCCGGCCGGCGGCGCCGCCCAGGACACCGCGAAGATCCGTGCGTGGGCGAAGGAGAACGGCTACGAGGTCAACGACCGCGGCCGGGTTCCCGCCAGCATCCGCGAGGCGTACGAGAAGGCGCACGGCTGATCCCGCCGCGCCGACAGCAGCCGGGCCCGGTGGCACTCGGTGGCCACCGCCCCGACCAGCGGTACCAGGCCCACGGGGCCGGCGGCCCCGGTCCCGGCGACCACCGAGAGCGCCGGCAGCGTCGGCTCGATGTCCCGCCCCGGCTCGGGGGCCCGCAGCCACACCGGCCGCGCCGCACCCTCGGCGCGGGGTGCGGCGGCCCGCCCGGGCGGCCAGGGCGCGAGCATCCGCCCGCCCGCCCCGCTGACCCGCAGGTCCAGGTGGATCCCGCCCCAGTCCAGCCACTCCAGCAGGCCGGGCAGCTCCTCCGCGGTGCCCGCCGCCACCAGCAGCAGCACCCGGCCGCCGTGCAGCGCGGCCGGCCCGGTGGCGCCGGCGCCCGAGAAGCGCCGCAGCACCGCGTGACCCGCGGCGGCCGGCACGTCGAGGACGTCGAAGCGCACGCCGGTGCGCAGACGCGGCGGCCGCCCGGCGGCGTCCCAGCCCAGTGCGCGCGCGTACCAGGCGCCGATGTCCCGGTCCCTCGCGCCGGTGCGCTTCCCGGCGGCGCCGGTGCGCTGTCCCATGCACTGGGCAACTGTGGCGGATGCGACCGGTTACGCGCGTTACCCCGAGTTATTGCACCGATACGGACTGTGTGCGAAATTTCGACGCTTTGCCGTGCCAATCGACGCAAGGATGTTCGCTGGTAGCAGACACCTGGGGTGTGTGCCGCATGGATTGTCGGCGCCGGCGGGTAAGAAAGTCCTAGTAGGAGGGACGGAGAACGCGCTGGTTGAGGCGGGCGTTCGCCACGGGCGTAGTGGATAAAGGTTCATCCGCCTGGCCTGCGGGAACATCGTCTCGCACCATCGGGTTGGAGCTGTTGTCGGCTGTGCGGGGCAGAGAAGCCTCTCACGGGTGTCGACGGTTGAAGTGAGCTGTCCCGCTTGTCGGGACTAGCATGCGGAAGGACAGGGAGGGGACCGGCCCCGATCTGCCTGACCGCTCTGAGGAGCGATAAACGATGTTCGAGAGGTTCACCGACCGCGCGCGGCGGGTTGTCGTCCTGGCTCAGGAAGAAGCCCGGATGCTCAACCACAACTACATCGGTACCGAGCACATCCTCCTGGGCCTGATCCACGAGGGTGAGGGTGTCGCTGCGAAGGCCCTGGAGAGCCTCGGGATTTCGCTCGAGGCGGTCCGCCAGCAGGTGGAGGAGATCATCGGCCAGGGCCAGCAGGCCCCGTCCGGGCACATCCCCTTCACTCCCCGTGCCAAGAAGGTGCTGGAGCTCTCGCTCCGGGAGGCCCTGCAGCTCGGCCACAACTACATCGGTACGGAGCACATCCTGCTCGGCCTGATCCGCGAGGGCGAGGGCGTCGCCGCCCAGGTCCTCGTGAAGCTCGGCGCCGACCTGAACCGGGTGCGGCAGCAGGTGATCCAGCTGCTCTCCGGCTACCAGGGCGGCAAGGAGTCGGCCACGGCCGGCGGCCCCGCCGAGGGCACCCCGTCGACCTCCCTGGTCCTCGACCAGTTCGGCCGCAACCTGACGCAGGCCGCTCGCGAGACCAAGCTCGACCCGGTCATCGGGCGCGAGAAGGAGATCGAGCGGGTCATGCAGGTGCTGTCCCGCCGTACCAAGAACAACCCCGTCCTGATCGGTGAGCCCGGCGTCGGCAAGACCGCCGTCGTCGAGGGCCTCGCCCAGGCCATCGTCAAGGGCGAGGTCCCCGAGACGCTCAAGGACAAGCAGCTGTACACGCTGGACCTCGGCGCCCTGGTCGCCGGGTCCCGGTACCGCGGTGACTTCGAGGAGCGCCTGAAGAAGGTCCTCAAGGAGATCCGCACCCGCGGCGACATCATCCTGTTCATCGACGAGCTCCACACCCTGGTGGGTGCGGGCGCCGCCGAGGGCGCGATCGACGCCGCCAGCATCCTCAAGCCGATGCTGGCCCGCGGTGAGCTGCAGACCATCGGCGCGACGACGCTGGACGAGTACCGCAAGCACCTGGAGAAGGACGCGGCCCTGGAGCGCCGCTTCCAGCCCATCCAGGTCGCCGAGCCGTCGCTGCCGCACACCATCGAGATCCTCAAGGGCCTGCGCGACCGGTACGAGGCGCACCACCGCGTCTCGATCACCGACGCCGCCCTGGTCGCGGCCGCCACCCTGGCCGACCGCTACATCTCCGACCGCTTCCTGCCGGACAAGGCGATCGACCTGATCGACGAGGCCGGCTCCCGGATGCGCATCCGCCGGATGACCGCTCCGCCGGACCTGCGCGAGTTCGACGAGAAGATCGCCGACGTGCGCCGGGAGAAGGAGTCGGCCATCGACTCCCAGGACTTCGAGAAGGCAGCCTCGCTCCGCGACAAGGAGAAGCAGCTGCTGGCCGCGAAGACCAAGCGGGAGAAGGAGTGGAAGGCCGGCGACATGGACGTCGTCGCCGAGGTCGACGAGGAGCTGATCGCCGAGGTCCTGGCCACGGCCACCGGCATCCCGGTCTTCAAGCTCACCGAGGAGGAGTCCTCCCGGCTGCTGCGCATGGAGGACGAGCTCCACAAGCGCGTCATCGGCCAGCAGGACGCCATCAAGGCGCTCTCGCAGGCGATCCGGCGTACGCGGGCGGGTCTGAAGGACCCCAAGCGTCCCGGTGGCTCGTTCATCTTCGCCGGCCCCTCGGGCGTCGGTAAGACCGAGCTGAGCAAGACGCTGGCGGAGTTCCTCTTCGGCGACGAGGACGCGCTGATCCAGCTCGACATGTCCGAGTTCTCCGAGAAGCACACGGTCTCCCGGCTGTTCGGTTCGCCTCCCGGGTACGTGGGCTACGAGGAGGGCGGCCAGCTCACCGAGAAGGTGCGCCGCAAGCCGTTCTCGGTCGTGCTGTTCGACGAGGTCGAGAAGGCCCACCCGGACATCTTCAACTCGCTGCTGCAGATCCTGGAGGACGGTCGCCTGACCGACTCCCAGGGCCGGGTCGTGGACTTCAAGAACACCGTCATCATCATGACGACCAACCTCGGCACCCGGGACATCTCCAAGGGCTTCAACCTCGGCTTCGCGGCCGCGGGTGACGTCAAGACCGGCTACGAGCGCATGAAGGCGAAGGTCGGCGAGGAGCTCAAGCAGCACTTCCGGCCCGAGTTCCTCAACCGTGTGGACGACATCGTGGTCTTCCACCAGCTCACCGAGGACGACATCATCCAGATCGTGGACCTGATGATCGCCCGCGTGGACGAGCGGCTCAAGGACCGGGACATGGGCATCGAGCTCAGCCAGGACGCCAAGAAGCTGCTCGCCAAGAAGGGCTACGACCCGATCCTGGGCGCCCGGCCGCTGCGCCGGACGATCCAGCGGGAGATCGAGGACCAGCTCTCGGAGAAGATCCTCTTCAACGAGCTGCGCCCCGGTCACATCGTGGTCGTCGGCACCGAGGGCGACGGCGAGGAGAAGAAGTTCACCTTCCGCGGTGAGGAGAAGGTCACGGTGGCGGACACCCCGCCGGTCGAGGCCGCGGGCCCGAACCTCAGCAAGGAGTAAGGCGCCCCTGAAGGCACCAGGGGACGGGGGGGGGGGGGGGGGGGGGTGGGGGGGGGGGGGCGTAGAT
>JBEHXI010000330.1:0-6551 GCA_048498775.1 Actinomycetota bacterium
GAACGCCGAGAACGCCGAGAACGCGCCCGCCGGCGGCGACGGTCCGGGCGCGGTGGTCAGCGTCACCGAGGGCGGCCTGGCCACCTCCGGTACCGGGGTGCGCAGGTGGCGGCGCGGCCGGGAGACGGTCCACCACATCATCTCCCCGGCCACCGGGGAGAGCGCGCCCGTCCACTGGCGGACGGCGACGGTCGCCGGAGCGACCTGCGTGGCCGCCAACACCGCGGCGACGGCCGCCATCGTGCGGGGCGCCGCCGCCGTGGAGTGGCTGGAGCGGCTCGCCATGCCGGCGGTCCTCATCCGGCCGGACGGCAGCGCCTCCTACACCGGCGGGTGGCCCCGCCCCGACGCGAGCACCGGATGACCACCATGACACCCACCCCTCTCGCACTGCCCCGGATCTCCTTCGACGGCCCCGGCCTGTGGTACGCCACCCGGGCCACCGGGCTGGTCGCGCTGCTGCTGCTGACGCTGTGCGCCGTGCTCGGCGTGCTGACCACCGTCCGGTACACCAGCGCCCGGCTGCCGCGGTTCGTCACGGTCGGCCTGCACCGCAACAGTTCGCTGCTCACCGTGGTCTTCCTCGGCCTGCACGTCCTGACCACGGTGGCGGACAGCTACACCTCGATCGGCCCGCTGGACGCCGTCGTCCCGTTCGTCTCCGGCTACCGGACGGTCTGGCTGGGCCTGGGCGCGGTCGCCTCCGACCTGCTGATCGCCCTGATCGTCACCAGCCTGGTCCGGCTGCGCCTGGGATACCGCGGCTGGCGGGCGGTCCACTGGCTGGCGTATGTCAGCTGGCCGGTCGCGCTGGCGCACGCGTTCGGCACCGGCACCGACCCGGTGAGCGGGTGGATGCCGGTGCTGGCGCTGCTGTGTCTCGGCGCCGTCCTGGCCGCGTTCGCCCGGCGGCTGGCGTTCGGCTGGCCGCACCACCGGGGCCTGCGGCTGACGGCGGCGGTGGCCGCCGCGGTGGTGGTGCTGGCCGGCTGGGGCTGGGCGAGTTCCGGGCCGATGGCGCCGGGGTGGTCCAAGCGGGCGCTGGTGCCGCACAGTTCACCGGTGCGGTCGTCATGATGCTGGACACGGCGACCCGCCGGCTGCCGTCCGTGCCGCGGCTGCCCAGGCTGCTGGCCGGGGCGCCGCACGACCGGCCGCTGGGGCTGACCGGGCATCTGGCCCTGCACGGCCCCGCCCCGCTGGACGCCCCGCGGCTGATCGAGGTCGTCGAGCGCTCCGGGCTGACCGGGCGGGGCGGCGCCGGGTTCCCGACCGGGCGCAAGCTGCGTTCGGTGCTGGGCGGCAAGGGCCGGCCGGTGGTGGTGGCCAACGGCTCGGAGGGCGAGCCCGCGAGTGCCAAGGACCATCTGCTGCTGGGGCGGGTGCCGCATCTGGTGCTGGACGGCATCGCGCTGGCGGCGGCCGCGGTCGGCGCGGACGAGGCGTATCTGGCCGTCCACCGCACCGACACCGCGCTGCTCGCCCTGCTGGAGGGCGTCCTGGCGGAACGGGAACAGGCGGGGGTGGACCGGGTCCGGATACGGCTGGCCGCCACTCCGGGGCGCTATGTGGCCAGCGAGCAGTCCGCGATCGTCCAGTTCCTGAACAACGGCCTGGCCAAGCCGACGTTCGCGCCGCCCAGACCGCACCAGCGCGGGGTGCGCGGCCGCCCCACGATCGTCAACAACGTGGAGACGCTGGCCCATCTGGCGCTGATCGCCCGGCACGGCGACTCCTGGTTCAGGTCGGTGGGGACCGCGGGGGCGCCCGGGTCGATGCTGGTGACGGTCGGCGGCGCGGTGGCGCGGCCGGGGGTGTACGAGATCGAGATGGGCACGCCCATCGGGCACGTCGTCGCGCGGGCGGCCGGCGGGCTGCTGGAGCGGCCGCAGGCGGTGCTGGTGGGCGGCTACTTCGGCACCTGGGTGCCGGCCGACGCCGCCTGGGGCACCCCGCTGACCCACGCCGACCTGCGGGCGGTCGACGGGGCGATGGGCGCGGGCATCCTGATCGTGCTGCCCGAGTCGTCGTGCGGGCTGGCGGAGACCGCCCGGGTGGTGCGCTATCTGGCCGAGGAGACCGCGGGGCAGTGCGGGCCGTGTGTGCACGGGCTGCCGGCGCTGGCGGAGGAGTTGGTGGCGCTGGCCTTCAACGGCGGCCGGGGGCGCACGCTGGGCACCATCTCGCGCCTCGTGGAGCTGGTCGAGGGGCGTGGCGCCTGCAAACACCCCGATGGGGCGACGCAGTTGGTGCGCAGCGCGCTGAAGACCTTCGCGCAGGACGCGTACTGGCACGACGACGACCGTCCCTGCCCGGGCGTGGGGCGGGCCCCGCTGCTCCCGCTGCCCGGCGACCACGAACGCGAGGGGGAGTTCCGGTGATCTACAAGCTGCGGGTCAACCCCATCACCTGTGAGGCGCACGGGATGTGCGTCGAGCTGCTGGGCGAGATGATGAGCCTGGATCCGTGGGGATACCCGATCCTGGAGTCCGACACGGTGCCGCGCAAGCTGCTCCCGCACGCCGAGCGCGCGGTGCTCAGCTGCCCGACGCTGGCGCTGATCCTGGAGCGGCGGACCCGCGGCCGGGTGCGGGACTGACGGGACTGACGGGACTGACGGGACTGACGGGCTCACCGGCCGCGGCGCGCGGAGCGCGCGTGCGCCCGGGAGCGGGCCCGTACGCGGGGCCGGGCGCCCGGGGCGGGCCCGAGTTCCAGGGTGATCCACGCGCCGCCGGACGGGCCGGTGCGCAGCGCCAGCGTGCCCTCGGCCGCCGTCGCGGTGCGCCGCGCGATGTCCAGGCCGAGCCCGGTGGAGCCCGCCCGGCTGGCGCCGCGCCCGGTGGGGATCCCGCCGGTGAAGCCCGGTCCTTCGTCGCGTACGGTCAGCCGCGCGCCGCCGCCCGGCCGGGCGGTGACCTCGACGGCGAAGCCGGTGCCCTCCGGGGTGTGCGCGAAGACGTTGTCCAGCAACACGTCGACGCAGGCGGCCAGTTCCTCGGAGGCTGCCCGCACCGGCAGCGGCCCGGCCGGTACCCGTACCGACATCGGCCGCCGCTGCTCCTCGGCGAGCACCGACCAGAAGCCGGCGCGCTCGCGCACCACGGCCGCCGCGTCGCAGGCGCCCCACAGGGCCGCGCGGGACGGGCGGCGCGCCTCGCGGATGATCTCGGTGACGGTGTTCTCCAGGGCGTCGAGCCCCTCGGCGATGCCCCGGCTCTCGGCCGGATCGGCCAGTGACTCGGCCTCGATGCGCAGCGCGGTCAGCGGGGTGCGCAGCCGGTGGGACAGATCGGCCACCGACTCGCGTTCCCTGGTCAGCAGTTCGTCGATGCGCACCGCGAGGCCGTTGAGCGCGGTGCCGACCTGCCGCACCTCCGGCGGGCCCGCGGCCCTGGCCCGCGCGGTCAGGTCGCCCAGCCCCAGCCGGTCGGAGGCGCGGGCGAGATCGCTCAGCGGCCGCACCAGCGAGCGGGCGAGCCGGTCGGCCACCAGGACGCTCAGCGTCAGCAGCCCCACCCCGACCGCGCCGAGCAGCAGCCAGATCCGCCCCAGCCCATGGCTCAGTCGCGAGTCGGGCGCGAACACCCGGACCACCGCCGTCCCGCCGGGCAGCCCCGCCACCGCGACCAGCACCTCGACGCCCCCGGGGACCCGGACGGCGATGCTGCGCCCGCCGGCGGCCAGCCGGGTCGCCGCCGTGCGGGGTGCCGCGGCGCCGACGGTCTCGCCGCCCGCCAGGAACACCGTCATCGGGGTGTCCGGGACCTGCGCGTTCAGCTGCCTGACGACCTCGCCCAGGCTTCCGCCGTCCAGCGTGGCCACCAGCGGGGTGACGGACTGCGCCCGGGTCACCGCGCCGTTGATCGCCCGGTCCGCGGTGACGGTGCGCACCAGCAGCCCCAACGGCAGCAGGAACGCGACCAGGACGAGCGAGGTCGTCGCCACCACCAGCAGGATCAGGCGCACTCTCACGGCGCCCTCACGGCGCCGCGGGATCGACGAGCTTGATGCCGACGCCCCGCACCGTGTGCAGGTAGCGGGGTTCCTGCGCCGTCTCGCCCAGTTTGCGGCGCAGCCAGGCCAGATGGACGTCCACGGTCTTGTCGGCGCCCCCGTAGGGCTGCTGCCACACCCGGGCCAGCAGTTCGCGCTTGGGCACCACCTGCCCGGCGCGCAGCGCGAGGTAGTGCAGCAGCGCGAACTCCTTGGGGCTCAGCTCCAGCAGCCGGCCCTCCAGCCGCGCCTCGTGCGCGTCCGGGCGGAAGGCAAGGCCGCCGACCACGGTCTGCGGCGCGGCCCCCGCCGGGTCGCCCGCGGCCCGGCGCAGCACGGCCCGGATCCGGGCATCGACCTGGCCCGGGCCGAACGGCTTGACCAGGTAGTCGTCGGCGCCCGCGTCCAGTACGCGGATCATCTCCGACTCCTCGTCGCGGGCGGTGGCGACGATCACCGGCACATCGCTGACGGCCCGCAGCATGCGCAACGTCTCGTAGCCGTCCAGGCCGGGCAGCCCGAGATCGAGCAGTACCAGGTCCGGCCGGTTCTCCACCACCAGTTGCAGCGCCTCCAGCCCGCTGCCGGCGCCGGCGACCGTGTGGCCCCGGTCCGCGAGCGACCGCGTCAGGGCCCTGCGGATCGCCGCGTCGTCCTCCACGAGGAGCAGCTCTGCCATGGCGCGGGACGATACCCCAGCCGGTACTCGGGCTGAACAGGCTGGGATCCTTCTCACTGCGCGGGCCGCCCGCGACGGCCGCAGGCGGCCTCATCTAGCCTCATCCGGCCTTGGTGCGGGCCGTTACCCGCGTCTTTACCCGCCCTTAGGACATGGGGGGCCAGCATGACGGCCATGTACGTCCGAGTGATCGGGGGCCTGGCGGCCTGGACCGCGGGTGCCGTGCTGGCGACCGCCCTGAGCCTGTTCGCCGTCTCCGCGCTGGGCGAGGGCTTGTCGGCCGAACCGGTTCGCACCCTGACCGGCGACGATGTCACCCGTGCCCTCCAGGCGGCGGCCGCCTCCGCGACGGCCGGCACGCCCTCGCAGGACGCCGCCGAGCCCGCCCCGGACAGCCCCGCCCCGTCCCGGAGCGCGGCGGCCGCGCCCGCCCCGGCACCCTCGGCGACGCCCACCGCGCAGCTCACCGGCCGCGGGAGCGCGGTGGGCTCGGCCGGCGGGACGGCACTGGCGGTGTGCGGTCCGGCGGGCGCGTACCTCACCTCCTGGAGCCCGGCGCAGGGCTACGAGGTCACGGAGGTCTCCCGGGGGCCCGCGCCGATCGCCTCGGTGGAGTTCGACGGCCCCGGAGCGCCGGTGGTGCTGCGGGTCAGCTGCCCTTCGGGCATTCCCACCGCGCAGGTCACCACCGGTGCGGACGACGACCGGAGCCGGAACGGCGGCACGGATCACTGAGTCCGGTGCCGGTCCCGGCCGCCGCGGGGGGCGGGTCGTCGTCGGGCAGTGTTCACTCGCGGATCCCCCGCGCGCCGGGTAGGGGTCAACGCGGGACAGCACAGTGGCCGTCCTGTGAACCCCGGCCGGTTTCCGGCCGATTCGAGGAGGATGCGATGAGATCCTGGCGCCGTGCCGTGTCCGCCGGGCTTGCCCTGGCAGCGCTCACCCTGGCCCTCTCGGCCCAGCCCGCCTCCGCGGGGGCCGGCGGGGGTGCGGACGGTTCCGCCGCGCGGGACGGCCGGTTCAGCTTCGCGGTGATCGGCGACATCCCCTACGGCGACGCCCAGATCGCGAACTTCCCCAACGTCATCAAGCAGATCAACGCCGATCCCGACGTGCGGTTCGTCGACCACGTCGGCGACATCAAGAACGGCTCGACGGTCTGCAGCGACGCCTACTTCCAGCTGATCAAGTCCGACTTCGACCAGTTCAGGGACCCGCTGGTCTACACGGTCGGCGACAACGAGTGGACCGACTGCCACCGGCCCAACAACGGCTCCTACAACCCGCTGGAGCGGCTCGCGGCGATCCGGAAGGTGTTCTTCCCGAGGCCGGGCTTCACCCTCGGGCAGGACAGCGTGCCGGTGACCTCGCAGGCCGCCGAGGGCTACCCGGAGGACGTCCGCTACTCGCGTGCCGGGGTGGCGTTCGCCGCCCTGCACATCGTGGGCAGCGACAACAGCATGGCGCCCTGGACCGGGAAGACCGCGCCGACCCCCGAGCAGGCCGCCGAGGTGCTCGGCCGCACCGCCGCCGTCATCCAGGAGATCCGGGACACCTTCCGGGCGGCCCGGCGCGAGCACGACAAGGCCGTCGCGCTGCTCACCCAGGCGGACATGTTCGACCCGACGGTGACGAACCCGAGCTTCGCGGACTACTACGCCTTCCAGCCGATCGTGCGGGCGATCGCCGAGGAGTCGGCGGCCTTCCACGGGCCGGTGTACCTGTTCAACGGCGACAGCCACGTCTACAACAGCGACAAGCCGCTGGAGCAGGGCTCGAAGTGGCTGTCGTTCTACGGGGTGGACACCGCCGCCCCGAACCTCAGCCGGGTCACGATCGACGGCTCGACGAACGTGAACAACTGGCTGAAGGTCAC